>CBINKC010000246.1:0-3029 GCA_966251135.1 uncultured Burkholderiaceae bacterium | reverse complement strand
GAAATGAAGGTGGCGATCGAGCAGCTGCGGGAGCAGGTGCAGAACATCGAGTGACGTCCCATGCGGGGCCGTGCCGCGCGACATTTCGATTCACCCGTCACTTTTCAGCAGCTTGGCGACCGCCTCTCGGGCAGGTCGACGAAGTGCCCCCGGTAAAGGTCAAGGGCATCTTCGCCCCCCAGCGCGCGACGCCGGCCGACTGCGACAAGCTGGCAGGCGTGTTCGACTACCCAGGGTTCGAACTTGATCCTGCCGTCGTTCTGGGCAACGCGCCCTAAACGACACCAAGAACGGACGGTCAACGGCCTTCAGTTGCGGGTTCCAGCAATGACAAAGCATGAAGATGCACTCGCGCAGGAACTGGACCAGCTGCGCCGTGAGAACGCCCGGCTCGCTGGTCTGCTGGACGCGCATGGCATCGCGTGGCGCTTGACCAAACCCACGACCACGGCGGTTGAAGCGGCGCCGCTCACGACCGCCGGGAAGGTCGCGCTCTTTGGCCGCCTGTTCCGCGGTCGCACGGACGTCTACCCCGTACGCTGGGAAAGCAAAGCGGGCAAGGCCGGCTATTCGCCGGCGTGCGCCAACGAGTGGCGCGCAGGCGTCTGCGAGAAGCCGCGGATCAAGTGCGCCGATTGCAGCCATCGGCTGCTGGTCCCATTGACCGACCAGACCCTCTACGACCACCTCGCCGGCCGCCATACCGTCGGCGTCTATCCCTTGTTGGAGGACGACAGTTGCCATTTCCTGGCGGTGGACTTCGACGATGCCGAGTGGCGCAGCGATGCCCGGGCCTTCGTCCAGTCCTGCCATGACCTCGGCGTACCTGCCGCGCTGGAGGTCTCGCGCTCCGGCGAGGGCGCGCATGTGTGGGTGTTCTTCTCCTCGAGAGTCGCCGCGCGGGATGCTCGCCGACTTGGAACGGCGATCCTCAGCCACACGTGCGCCCGCACCAGGCAACTCAAGCTCACGTCCTATGACCGGCTGTTCCCGAATCAGGACACGATGCCCAAGGGCGGCTTCGGCAATCTGATCGCCTTGCCGCTGCAGAAGGTGCCGCGAGAGAGCGGCGGCAGCGTGTTCGTGGACGACGAACTGCGCCCCCATACGGACCAATGGGTCTTCCTCGCCTCGGTCCCGGCGATGGCAGCGCGTGACATCGAGCCGACGATCCTGCGCGCCACCGGCGGCTCGCATCCGCTTGACGTCACTTTCATTGCGGAAGAGGACCAGCAGGAGCCCTGGAGGCGTAACGCAACGGTCGGCCAGCGTCTAGCCGGCACCATGCCTGTGTCGCTGACCATGACCCTGGCCAACTTGCTGTACTTCGACAAGGCTTCTCTGCCGCAGGCGCTGGCAAACCGCCTGATCCGCTTGGCGGCATTCCAGAACCCTGAGTTCTACAAGGCGCAGGCGATGCGCCTGTCGGTGTGGAACCAGCCCCGTGTGATCGGCTGCGCAGAGAACTTTCCCAACCACATCGCCCTGCCACGCGGCTGCCTGGATGCCGTCGAAGAGCTGCTGCGTGAGAACGACATCCGATGTGAACTGCACGACGAACGGTTCAGCGGCGAGCCCCTGAACGTGAGCTTTGCCGGCAAGCTGCGCCCGGACCAAGAGGAAGCGGTCGCCGCCATGCTCCGTCATGACACCGGCATCCTGTGTGCGCCGACAGCGTTCGGCAAAACAGTCACGGCGACAGCGTTGATCGCCCGCCGAGGCGTGAATACGCTGGTGCTGGTCCATCGCACCGAGTTGCTCAAGCAGTGGCAGGAGCGGCTGCAAGCCTTCCTGGGCGCCGGAAAAGGTGTCATCGGCGCCATGGGTGGTGGCAAATCCAAGCCGACAGGCCGAATCGATATCGCCGTGATGCAGTCCTTGTTCCGCCAGGGTGAGACGAGCGAGATCGTCGAGAACTACGGTCACGTGATTGTTGACGAGTGCCACCACCTTTCGGCGTTCTCGTTCGAAGCCATCATGAAACGGGTGCGCGCCAAGTACGTGCTCGGGCTCACCGCCACACCGATCCGGCGCGACGGACGGCAGCCAATCATCTTCATGCAGTGCGGGCCCATGCGACACATGGCCGCCCAACCGACGGGTGCACCTCAATCCCTGGATGTGCTCCCCCGCTATCTGTCAGCCCACATCCGGCTACCTGCCGATGCCGGCATCCAAGATGTCTTCCGACACATTGCCAATGACGCTGACCGCATCCAGACCGTCGCGGATGAGGTCGCGCGCGCGTTCGGGCAGGGGCACAAGGTGCTGGTCCTGACCGAGCGGACCGACCACCTTGCCGCCATCGAAGCGATGCTGGCAGGCCAGGTGTCGACGCTATTCACGTTGCACGGCCGCATGTCGAGGAAGCAGCGCACAAACCTTGTCAGCGAGCTCGACGCCCTGCCACCGGACACACCACGCGTGTTGCTGTCCACAGGCAAATTGATCGGCGAGGGATTCGACCACGCGCCACTGGATACGCTGGTACTGGCCATGCCGATCTCATGGAAAGGCACGCTGCAGCAGTACGCCGGACGCCTGCACCGCGAGCATGCGGACAAAACACGTGTGCAGGTCATCGACTTCGTCGACGCGGGTCACCCGGCGCTGCTGCGCATGTGGGACAAGCGCCGACGCGGCTATCAGGCCATGGGCTATCGAGTTCCGATGGCCGACACCGGCGAATACTTGGCCTTCGATGGGCAGACTGACGAAGAAGCGGACTGACCCTGCCCTTGCCAGCGCTCGAAGCCAAGCGCGCAGACGGACCAGGGCAATCTGAGACCGCTTTCGCGAGTGAATCGATCTCGGGATCGGCCCCATTCTCCAAAGAGAATCAACTGCTCGAAGCCGATCCCGAGCTTCAGGTGCAGAACATCGAGTAACCCGCAAGGGTCCCAGGACGCCTGGCGACCCGCTATCGACACCGAGGCTCTTCGATACCCAGGCTAGCCGCCCGGCGTCTTCGGTCAGGGCGTGCCCGCGCTGCAGCAATACGCCAGCAGGAAAGTGTTGTTGCTGTCAGC
>CBINKC010000245.1:0-3134 GCA_966251135.1 uncultured Burkholderiaceae bacterium | reverse complement strand
GCCCGAGGATGGGCTTGGGCTGCCCGGTCGAGCCGGAGGTGAAGAAGAGGTAGCAGGCGTGCGCATCGGCCGGCGGCTCGATCGGCGCAGGCTCCGCCGCGAGCGACGTGAGGCCAGGCACTTCGGCCTCGCCCAGCGCCACACCCCGCAGCGCGGCCTGCGGCTGCGACACCAATGCGTGCAGCACGTGCGCCGTCTCGTGTTCGGCGATCCACCAGCTCGGTCGCACACGCTCGGCGAGGGTCTGCAATCGCGCAGTCGGATCACCGGCATCCAGCGTCACGAACACCGCCCCGGCCTTCATCGTCCCGATGACGGCCGCGATGTGCTCCATCGGATCGCGCAACAGCAGCGCCACGACCTCGCCGGTGCCGCAGCCCAGTTGCCGCAGTTGTCGGGCGATCCGGTTGCTGTGGGCCTCCAGCTGCGCATAGGTGCGCTGGCGATCTCGCCATTCGATTGCGACGGCATCGGGCGCCTCCTCGGCCCGCCGCGCGATGCGCGTAAGCACGCCCTCGATCGCCGGCTCGGCAGGCAGCTCATTGGCGAACTGCAGATAGGGCGACCTGATGTGGCGTGCTTGCTCGTCGGCGAACAAGGCCAGCGTCTCGACCGGCTGGCCGGGTGTGGCGCTCACCTGCTGCAGCACGGACAGCCACTGCTGCACCAGGTACTCGATGGTCTGCGGCTTGAAGAGGCTGACGCGGTACGCACACTTCAGCACCAGGCCCTCGACGTGCTCCTGCGCCGTCAGCTCCAGCTCCGCCTTCGCGTCCAGGTCCAAACGCTCGTGACCGGTCGCCACATGGCCCAGCGGCTCGCGCTCGAGGAAGCTCAACAGGTTGAACAGCACCGGCGTGACCGGGAACTGGTTCGCCGGACGCGGCAGCCCCAGCTCCTCGATGAGCTGTTCGAACGGGTAGTGCTGGTGTTGCAGCCCACTGAGGGCCACCTCTTTCGCCTGCACCAGCACGTCTTCGAAACTCTGGCCGGGCTCCACCTGCACGCGCAGCAGCACCGTGTTGAGGAAGAACCCGATGAGCTGCTCCGCTTCGCACGCATCGCGCCCGGAGGTCGGCACCGCGATCACGATGTCGCGTTGGCCGGTGAGCCGTGCCAGCCATACCGACAGGCTGGCCTGCAGCAGCATGAAGACCGTCACTTGGTAGCGCCGGCACAACCCGATCAGCGCCTCATGCGCCAGCCCCGTGATCGCCACCTGGTACTGCGCCGCAACGGCCGGCGTGTCGTTGGTGACCGGCCAGTCGTAAGGCAGCTGCAGCCGCGCCATGCCGCTGTCGAGCTGCTCATGCCAGTACTGGCGGCTGGCCTCTTCGGCGCGCAACAGGTTGTTCTGCCACGCGGCGTAATCCTTGTACTGGATCGGCAGCGCGTGCAGACGCGCCGGCTCATTGTTCGCCTGCGCCCGCAGCAGCGACCGCACTTCCCGCTCGAGGATCAGCGCAGAACTGCCGTCGGCGATGATCTCGTGCATGCACCAGGCCAGTCGCTGCGGGCCATGCTCCGGCGTGCGCAACACCTCGGCGCGGAACAGGGGCCCGCGGGCGAGATCGAACGGCTCGCGCATGAACTGCAGGAAATACTCCTGCAGCTCCAACTCAGAGTCGACGCGCACTTCGAGCTTCACGTCCCACGGCTCACGCACCTGCTGGCGCGGCATGCCGTCTTCGGCTTGGACGAACACCGTGCGCAGCACTTCGTGCCGGCGCAGGACCTCGCTGAGAGCCTGCTCCAGCGCCGCACACTCGACGCCTTCAGGCAGATCGAGCAGCGCAGGCACGTGATATGCCGTGCTGCGCGCGTCCAGCTGATGCAGCAACCACATGCGCCGCTGCGCGGTCGACACTTCGTAGTCAGGCTGCTGCTCCACCGGCTCGATGTGCATGACGGCGGCCTGCGCCGGCTGCGCCTGCACGACCTGCCGCGCGAGCTGCTCCACGGTGGTGGCTTCGAAGAGCACCCGCAAGGGCAAGTCCACCCCGCACACGCTTCGGATACGCGAGAGCACCTCGATGGTTCGCAGCGAGTGCCCGCCCAGCTCGAAGAAATCATCGAGCACGCCGATCGGCTCCACGCCGAGGACCTCGGTCCAGATGCGCATCAGCCGCTTTTCGGCCGGTGTGCGCGGGGCCACGTACTCTGCACGGCTCGCGCCGCCGCCTTCGGGTGCCGGCAACGCACGCCGATCGAGCTTGCCGTTGGGCGTGAGCGGCAGCGCATCGAGCATCACGAAGTGCGCCGGCACCATGTACTGGGGCAGCTTGCGATGCATCGCCTCGCGTAGCGCCGACGGCTCGCTGGCCGGCCCTTCATGCGCGACCACATAGGCCACGATGAGTTTGTCGCCCGCCGCGTCTTCGCGTGCCAGCACTGCCGCCTCGCGCACGCCCGGCTGCTCCAGCAGGCACGCTTCGATCTCGCCCAGCTCGATGCGCAGGCCCCGCAGCTTGACCTGGTGATCGTTGCGCCCCAGGTAGTCGATCGTGCCGTCGGCCCGCCAGCGGCCCAGGTCACCCGTGCGGTACATGCGCGCATCCGGCTCGCCCGAGTAAGGGTCGGCAACGAATCGCTCGCCGGTCAGTTCCGGCCGGTTCAGATAGCCCCGGCCGACCTGCACACCCGCGATGTGGATCTCGCCCGGCACGCCGACAGGCACCGGCTCCCCTTGCCCGTCAAGGATGTAGATGCGGGTGTTGGCGATCGGCCGCCCGATGGTCACCGGCTGGCCGGGCTGCGGTTCGCCGGCGGTGACATCCACGGCCGCTTCGGTCGGGCCATACAGGTTGTACAGGCGAGCGTTCGGCAACTGCCGGTGCACCGCCTCCACCATCGCCGCGGGCAGGGCCTCGCCACTGCACACGATGCGCCGCAGCGATGCAGCGCCGCCCGCCGGCACGCAGGCCAGGAACGCCGACAGCATGGACGGCACGAAGTGCATCGTCGTGACCTGCTCGCGCTCGATCACGTCCAGCAGGTAGCTCGGATCGCGCTGGCCCTGAGGGCGCGCCAACACCAGCCGCGCACCCGCGAGCCACGTCCAGAAGAACTCCCACACCGAGACGTCGAAGCCGAACGGCGTCTTCTGCAGCACGCGGTCATCGGCGCCGAGGCGG
>CBINKC010000244.1:0-3271 GCA_966251135.1 uncultured Burkholderiaceae bacterium | reverse complement strand
TCCGGCGATGGGAGGCTTTCAGGGAGGGTAGGGAGGGTCGCAACTTATCGACGTATTGCGCACACGCGCGTGCTCGCGTGATACGTCGATATGCAACGACCCTCCCTATCCTCCCTGAGCGGTCGGCACGGCACTGCTCAACCCGACCCCCGCTCAACGCCGCTTGCCCGCAGGCCGATTCCGAGGTACTGCATGACGCCGTCGGTC
This sequence comes from uncultured Burkholderiaceae bacterium, assembly GCA_966251135.1. Lineage (GTDB taxonomy): Bacteria > Pseudomonadota > Gammaproteobacteria > Burkholderiales > Burkholderiaceae_C > Albitalea. Next base: position 3,064 of record CBINKC010000244.1, on the reverse strand, counting down.
TTGCGCTTGGAGACGCCCGGCAGGACGCTCATGCGCTCTGCCCAGGTCTTCATCGCGGGTGCGTTTTGGCCCCGAGCCTTGGTCCACGCCACGTAGTCGCCATACAGGGGTGACGCCTTCGCCTTCGCCTCCGCTGTCCGTACACATCGCTCGTCAACCCATTGCGCCAGGTCATCGTGTTCCGCTAGGTATTCCCGTGAGGCATCTGCGACGGTGGACGGAATCGCCAGGCCGCCGGTGAACCACTTCGCGGCCCCACTGATCGCCCACGCCAAGATGGTTGGCCCTTCCGTGCGGAGCCGCTCAGGCATCCTCAGATCCCGCTTTCTGCCATCGAACTTCGCGACGAAAGGCACGAGCAGGAAGCGGCGCGCGAGCGCGGCATCACCGCCGCGGAGTCGCGGCTTGAAGTTGCCGACGACTATGTGTTTCTGCTGCTGTCGGAATTCGAAGAAGTCCTGCCGCATGTATCGCGCAGTGAGCGTCTCGTCGCCGGTCAGCTCCTTAATTCGCCCCTCCGCCCAGTGCTGCCCTTCCTCGATCTCCGAGCTGATGGCCAGCCGCTTGCCGCGCAGCATGGCCAGCTCGGTCGGGTGGCCCTGCACGGGGCTGTGCATGAGCGCGTGCGCCGGCAACTTCAGGCCGTACGTACCGGCAAGGGCAGCAATCGTGTCGATAAACGTGCTCTTGCCATTCCCGCCGGCTCCCTGCAAGAAGAAGATATTTTGTTCGCGACGATCGCCGGTGAGGCTGTAGCCTACGACGCGGTGCACGAAGTCCACCATGCCTTCGTCGCCGTTGAACACATCGAGCAGAAACTGGCTCCACGTCGGGCAGTCCGCCTCAAAGTCAGGGGCCACGCTTGTGCATTGCGTGTGGAACTCATAAGCCTCACGCTGCTTGAGCCGGCCGCTTCGCAAATCAACGACGCCGGCCGGCGTGTTCAATGCGAAAGGGTCGGAATCCCATGCGTCGGGCGGCAGAACGAGCCGCGGATCAGTGCGGGCGATCTGCTGAATGGCCGCAATCGTCCTGGCAGAGCAAATGGCCTTGCGCAGCTTTGCGTTGGTTTCGGCGGCTGCCGTCAGCCTGGCCACCTGGCGGGCGCAGTCGAAAGCCGTCAATTCGTCGTCACGCTTCCAGCAGTTCGCGCCTCGACGCATCCAGCCAAGCCCGGTCGTGTACCTGAAGAGATGCCGGTACAGCGAGGCGAACTCGGCGGCCATCGCATCCTCGGAGCCATCGACAAGTTCAAGTTCTCCGCGGTCTTGCTGAGATGGCTTGGTGCTCGCGGTGTCCGTCACAGATCCTCACTTGGCACCACCGCATCGGCGGGGGGTTGAGCTGCTGGAATCCGCGTGTGGTCAAACAGTCCGCCGGTCGGGAATCCGAAGACACACACCTCACTCGCCTCCGCGAATACCGCTGGAAACCTTCGGGGGTCGAGCGCCTGGCCATCCTTGCGAAAGGTCTCCCAGGCACGCACGATCTGGTGAGCCAGCGAATGCTCGTACCGTGAGGCTTCGGTAGCGCGGCTGCGGTTCATAGGAGGTCCTTCGCCGGGCCGCTCGCTTGGTCTCGCATCCTGCGCGCCAGCCACTCGCTGACAGCCTTGCGCGGATACAGGTACTCGCGGCCCGCGAGGATGTACGAGGGGCCGCTGCCGCGCTTTCTCCAAGCTTGTTCCGTGTTCTCCGTAATGCCGGTCAGCACGCGCAACTGCGAGCTGGTGAAGCAATCGAGCCTCAGCGCAAGTTCTTGGCGCGCGGCTTCTTCATCAATCGTTGCCATCTTGTTCCCCGGCGGTTTCCATGCCTGCCACTTTGGGACAAGATGCGCGCCGCAAAATGCATGTGGCCCCGCCAGCCGTAACGGCCGGGGGGCCACGTGTCTTCAGGGCGCGAGGAGTTAAACGCCCAAGCTCTTCAGTTTGTCCGTGATCAGTCGTTCAAGGTTGTTCGTCGGCCACTTCGCATCGGGAAACGCCTTGCCCGCCTTCAGGATCAGCCATCGCGCCTTCTCGACCCTGGTCTTCTTGTTCGTCGGCCAGCTCGAATTTTTCGCCATGTCTTCCACCCAGTCTTTCAATGGTTGAAGCCCGAGCTGTTCGATCCTCTTCTCGGCGCCCTTCTTGCCGTTATCGGAGTTGCGTCGCGAGACAACCTTCTGCTCCTCGCCGGCGCGCGCCTGATCCTCGCGAACCCGTGCTTCTAGCTTTCGCTGGTTCTCCTCAGCCAGGCCGGCGGCGCGTGTTGCTTCAGCTGCCTCTGGTGCAAGAGCCAATACGCCGCTGGCAAAGGACGATTCGGCAACGGCGTCAAACAGTTCCGGGTAGCCTCCGCTCGCCTGTGCCTGATAGGCCCAACGTTCCAGGGCAGCGACCCCGGCCTGCAGGGCTTGGAGCCCTCTTTCGTAACGCTCGTCCACAGGCTCGATCTGCACCATGGCGAGTCGGGGCTCGCGATCGGTCATTGCGTGAAACTCCAACCGCCACAGCGGCGCTCGCATGTACGACATCGCTCCGAAGACGAGTTCGCGCTGATCTGTTGGCCTGCCGAGCGCGAAAGTGTGCAACGCATCGACTCGCTCTCGAAGATCGCGAACAGCATCCTGAAACCGAGCGCCTTCGCTGGATAGGTCGACTTTTTGGATGCGATCAGCCTCGTGTTGGACCCACTCCAATCTCTTGTCAGCGCCCAACCCGTACCTCTCGCGGTTCGTTGTTGACTGCCAGCTCGGCCACCCGGACAGATATCCAGTCGCAGGCTACCTCAGAGAATGAGGCTGGCGGTACGCCCGCCAGAATCCCGGCCGACTCCTTGTCAACCCACCAATCGACGACGGCATCCTTGATCTCGTTGAACGGAATGCGTTTATGCAACTTACCGGCGTCGTCTAGATCACTGGCAATAGCCGCTACGCACATTTTCAGCAGCGAACGAAGTTCACCGACATCCAGATCGCCGACGGTCGGCGCATCAGGTATCGAATCGGCGAAAATTTCCTTGGGTGCGCCGGGAGACCGGCATGGAGTAAGTGGTGAAAGTCCACCGCAATGAAGGAG
>CBINKC010000243.1:0-3336 GCA_966251135.1 uncultured Burkholderiaceae bacterium | reverse complement strand
TTTTCTCGGCGCGCATCATCCCCTACCGCGGCTCCTGGCTGGACTTCGAGTTCGACCCGAAAGACATCCTGTACTTCCGCGTCGACCGCCGCCGCAAGATGCCGGTCACCATCCTGCTCAAGGCCATCGGTCTGAACCCTGAGCAGGTTCTGGCTAACTTCTTTGTGTTCGACAACTTCCGGCTGATGGACTCCGGCGCCCAGATGGAGTTCGTTGCTGACCGCCTGCGCGGCGAGATTGCACGTTTCGACATCACCGACAAGAGCGGCAACGTGATTGTCGAGAAGGACAAGCGCATCACTGCGCGCCATACCCGCACGCTGGAACAAAGCGACACCAAGTTCATCAGCGTGCCCGAGGACTTCCTTGTGGGCCGCGTGACTGCGCGCAACATTGTCGACCCGGAAACGGGCGAGATCGTCGCGAAGGCCAACGACGAGATCACTGACAGCTTGCTCAAGAAGCTGCGTGCCGCCGGCATTAAGGATATCCAGGCCATCTATACCAACGAGCTGGACGAAGGCGCGTACATCTCCCAGACGCTGGCCACCGATGAGACGGCCGATCAGCTGGCCGCGCGAGTAGCGATCTACCGCATGATGCGCCCCGGCGAGCCACCAACGGAAGATGCGGTGGAGGCACTGTTCCATCGCCTGTTCTACAGCGCCGACACCTATGACCTGTCGCGTGTGGGCCGCATGAAGTTCAACGCTCGCGTGGGCCGCGATTCGCCGGATGGCCCCATGACGCTGTCCAACGACGACATCCTCGACGTGGTCAAGATTCTCGTCGAGCTGCGCAACGGCCGTGGCGAGGTCGACGACATCGACCACCTCGGCAACCGTCGCGTGCGCTGCGTGGGCGAGCTGGCTGAGAACCAGTACCGCAGTGGCCTCGCTCGCATCGAGAAGGCGGTGAAGGAGCGCCTGGGCCAGGCCGAGACCGAGGCCCTCATGCCGCATGACCTGATCAACTCCAAGCCGATCTCTGCGGCGCTGAAGGAGTTCTTCGGGGCCAGCCAGCTCTCGCAGTTCATGGACCAGACCAACCCGCTGTCGGAGATCACCCACAAGCGGCGTGTGTCAGCCCTGGGCCCGGGCGGTCTGACGCGGGAGCGTGCCGGCTTCGAGGTGCGCGACGTGCACCCGACGCACTACGGGCGAGTGTGCCCCATCGAGACGCCGGAAGGCCCGAACATCGGCCTCATCAACTCGCTGGCGCTGTATGCGCAGCTCAACGAGTATGGCTTCCTGGAAACGCCGTACCGGCGTGTGGTCGACGGCAGGGTCACGAACCAGATCGACTATCTGTCTGCGATCGAGGAAGGCAAGTACGTCATCGCGCAGGCCAATGCGCAGCTCGATGCCGACGGCAAGCTGATCGATGAGCTGGTGTCGGCCCGTGACAACGGCGAGTCCGTGCTGACCTCGCCGGAGCGCGTGCAGTACATGGACGTGGCGCCGTCGCAGATCGTGTCGGTGGCCGCTTCGCTGGTGCCTTTCCTCGAGCACGACGACGCGAACCGCGCGCTGATGGGGGCCAACATGCAACGCCAGGCAGTGCCGACGCTGCGTCCCGAGAAGGCTTTCGTGGGCACGGGTGTCGAGCGCGTGGCTGCCAAGGACTCCGGTACGGTGGTGGCTGCTCGTCGCGGCGGTGTGGTCGACTACGTCGACACCAACCGCATTGTGATCCGCGTGAACGACACGGAAACAGTGGCGGGCGAGGTTGGGGTCGACATCTACAACCTCATCAAGTACCAGCGCTCCAACCAGAACACCAATATCCACCAGCGTCCTATCGTGAGACGCGGTGACGTGGTGCAGGCCGAGGACATCATTGCTGATGGGGCATCGACGGACATCGGTGAGTTGGCGCTCGGCCAGAACATGCTGGTCGCCTTCATGCCGTGGAACGGCTACAACTTCGAGGACTCGATCCTCATCTCCGAACGCGTGGTGGCCGACGATCGCTACACCTCGATCCATATTGAGGAACTGGTGGTGATGGCGCGCGATACCAAGCTGGGCGCCGAGGAAATCACCCGCGACATCCCCAACCTGAGCGAGCAGCAACTCGCCCGGCTGGACGAATCGGGCATCGTGTACGTGGGCGCGGAAGTGGGTCCCGGCGACACACTGGTCGGCAAGGTCACGCCCAAGGGCGAGACCACGCTCACGCCTGAAGAGAAGCTGCTGCGCGCGATCTTCGGCGAGAAGGCGTCCGACGTGAAGGACACCTCGCTGCGCGTCGATCAGGGCACCAGCGGAACCGTGATCGACGTGCAGGTCTTCACTCGCGAAGGCATTCCTCGCGACAAGCGGGCGCAGCAGATCATCGACGACGAGCTCAAGCGCTACCGACTGGACCTCAACGACCAGCTGCGCATCGTGGAAGCCGATGCCTTCGATCGCATCGAAAAGCTACTGGTGGGCAAAGTGGCCAACGGCGGCCCGCAGCGCATCGCCAAGGGCACGATGATGGACAAGACCTACCTCGCCAGCGTCGAGAAGTATCACTGGTTTGACATCCGGCCGGCGGAAGACGACGTGGCCTTGCAGCTGGAGAGCATCAAGAACTCGCTGGAGCAGACCCGCCACAGTTTCGACCTCGCGTTCGAGGAGAAGCGCAAGAAGCTCACGCAAGGTGACGAGCTGCCGGCGGGCGTGTTGAAGATGGTCAAGGTGTACCTGGCCGTCAAGCGCCGCTTGCAGCCAGGCGACAAGATGGCTGGCCGGCATGGCAACAAGGGCGTGGTGTCCAAGATCGTCCCGGTCGAGGACATGCCCTACATGGCCGACGGCACGCCCGTCGACATCGTGCTGAATCCGCTCGGCGTGCCGTCGCGGATGAACGTGGGCCAGATCCTCGAAGTGCACCTCGGCTGGGCGGCCAAGGGCATCGGCGCGCGCATCGGCGAGATGCTCAAGGCGCAGGCGAAGGCGGCCGACGTGCGCAAGTTCCTCGAGAAGGTCTACAACGGCACCGGGCGGCCCGAGCACCTGGGCGGGCTCGACGATACGGATGTCGACCAGCTCGCGCGCAATCTCACCGACGGCGTGCCGTTCGCCACACCGGTGTTCGACGGTGCGACCGAGGACGAGATCAAGGCGATGCTCGAGCTCGCGGGGCTGCCGCGCAGCGGCCAGATGGAGCTTTTCGACGGCCGCATCGGTGAGCCGTTCGACCGGCCTGTCACCGTGGGCTTCATGCACATGCTGAAGCTGCACCACCTCGTCGACGACAAGATGCACGCGCGCTCGACCGGCCCGTACAGCCTCGTCACGCAGCAGCCGCTCGGCGGCAAGGCGCAGTTCGGCGGCCAGCGCTTCGGCG
>CBINKC010000242.1:0-3366 GCA_966251135.1 uncultured Burkholderiaceae bacterium | reverse complement strand
AAAACTTGACGTAAACCATAGAACCTCAGCCCGAACGGGGCCCTGCGGGCACGAAGAACGCGGCCATCGCGTACCGTTCGCCCTGAGCTTGTCGAAGGGTCGCCCTGAGCTTGTCGAAGGGCCGTCACGCCGGTGCAGGGACTCCGAGAGGCTCAGCCCCGACGAGGCAAGCGAAACCACAACAGGCTCAGGAACAACCTGGGTAGCGGCACGCTGCAAAGCACCAGCTCAGGACTTCTCCCGTCCACTGCGCCTGGCGAGCTCGGCGTGCGGACGCAGCAAGCCGTACCCGGCGCCCAGCCCCTCGGCGGTCACTGCGGCCATCCCGAGCAGCGCGGGCTGTGGCCGCTCGAAGGTGACAAGCACCCCGGCCTGATCCAGCGCTTGCACCACGCCAAAGAGCGCGAGGAAGTTGTGGAACACGATCGTGCCTGCCACGTCTTGCGTCACGAAGAAGAAGAGGCTGGTGCCCAACCCCACCGCAGACAGCAGCAGGACCATGCCCACGGTATTGAAGGGCGGGCTGTGCGCGTAGTGGTACAGGCCGAACATCACGCTGGCGACGAACGCCGCGCCGATCTTCGCGAGGCCGCTGCGCCCTAAGGCGGCCTCCACTGCGCGCGCCACGAGCGACCAGCACACGATCACCTCGGCCGCCGACACCACGAACACCTGCGCAAAGGCATTGAGCACCACCACCGGGTGCCGGGAGGGCGCGCCCTGCAACACGTAGCAGGCCAGACCCGTGGCCCCACCCGCCACCAGCGCGACCGCCATGCGCCAGACAGGCCCGAAGCCGCTTCCCGCCGCGTCGAGCCCCTCGGCATCACGCCATCGCTGCAGCACCCAGAGGGAAGCGGCCACGCCCGCCAGCAGGTTCGCCACCAAGGCGTAAAGGGCACGGTCGAACGCCGCCTCGGGTCTCAGAAAGGTGTGGATGCGGCCCTCAAGCCACCACGTGGCCGAAGTCCAGACCACGAACACGGCCAGCGCGGAGATCAGCACGCGGGGCCGGCTCATCGCACATCAAGGCAGCAGGATGCTCGATCCCGTGGTGCGGCGCGACTCCAGGTCGCGGTGCGCCCGCTGCGCCTGCGCCAGCGGGTAACGCTGCCCGACCTGGATCTGTACCTGGCCGCGCTGCACCACCGAGAACAGGTCCTGCGCCATGGCCAGCGTCTTCTCTCGCGTCGCCAGGTGCGTGAAGACCGTGGGCCGTGTGACATACAACGAGCCTTTGGCCGCGAGCCGGCCCAGGTCCAGGGGCGCGACCGGCCCCGAGGCGCTACCGAACAGCACCATCAGCCCGAACGGGCGCAGGCAGTCGAGCGAGCGGTCGAAGGTGTCGCGGCCCACGGCGTCGTAGACAACCTTGACACCCCGGCCGCCGGTCATCTCCTTTACCCGGGCCACGAAGTCCTCGCGCCGATAGTCGATGGCATGGGCGGCACCATGCTCCAGCGCCAAGCGGCATTTCTCCTCGCTGCCGGCCGTGCCGATGAGCTGCAGCCCGAGCGCCCGCGCCCACTGACAGGCGATAAGGCCCACGCCACCCGCAGCCGCATGGAACAGCACATGATCCCCGGGCTGCAGGCCGCCTTGAGGCAGCGTCTGCTTGAGCAGGTACTGCACCGTCAGCCCCTTGAGCATCATGCCGGCCGCCGTCTCGAAGCCGATGTCCTCCGGCAGGGGAACCACGTTGCTCGCCGGCATCACGCGCGCCTGGCAGTAGGCGCCGGGCAGCTGGCTGACATAGGCCGCGCGATCGCCGGGCTGGAGGTGCGTGACACCCTCGCCCACCGCTTCCACGATACCCGCGCCCTCCACGCCCGGCACGACCGGCAGCGGGTTGGGATACTGGCCCGTGCGGTGGTACACGTCGATGTAGTTCAGACCGCAGGCGTGGTGCCGGATGCGCAGTTCGCCGGGCCCCGGCTCGCCCACGGGCACCTCTTCCAGCCGCAACACCTCGGGTCCGCCGAACTGATGGATGCGCACGGCTTGAACGGTGGTCATCGCAGGGTCTCCTCGAAAGTCCGCTATCGTGCCAGCCTTGCCGCCGTTCGTTCGCATGCGCCGTCTCACCACCGCTCCCAACCTGGCCTTGGCCACCCTGTGGGCCGACATGCTGCGCCAAGGCGGCATCGATGCCAGCGTGCAGCGTGCCTATGCCAGCAGCATCGCCGGCGAGATGCCGCCTGACCAATGCCTGCCTGAGGTGTGGGTCATGGACGACGAGCAGTTCGAGACGGCCCGCGCCCTGCTCGCCGAGTTGCGCCACGCCCCCTGGCGGCACTGGGTGTGCCCCAGCTGCCATGAACACATCGAGGGCCCGTTCGAGCAATGCTGGCGCTGCGGCACGCAGATGCCTCCGCTGGCGGGCGCGCGATGACGCGGCTGTCCCCGCGCATTGCCCTGCTCATGAGCCTGCCGCCGATGCTGTGGGCCGGCAACGCGGTCGTGGGCCGGCTCGCGGTGGGCAGCGTGCCGCCTCTCGCGCTCAACTTCCTGCGCTGGCTGCTGGCCATGCTGCTGCTCCTTCCGCTGGGCTGGCATGTGCTGCGCGAGCCGCGCACCATCGTCAAACGCTGGAAGTACCTGCTGGCCGTGGGCCTGCTCGGCGTGGGCACCTACAACTCGCTGCAGTACCTGGCGCTGGTGACCACCACGCCGATCAACGTGACGCTCATCGCCGCCAGCATGCCGGTGTGGATGCTCGGCGTGGGCGCGCTGTTCTACGGGGAGCACCCCACGCGGCGGCAGCTGGCGGGCGCCGCGCTCTCGCTGGCCGGCGTGCTGCTGGTCATCGCCCGCGGCGACCTCGCAGCCGTGGCGCGCATCCGCTTCGTGCCGGGCGACGTGTACATCCTGGTGGCCATCATTGCGTGGGCGTTCTACAGCTGGCTGCTGGCGCGGCCGCCCCTGTCGATGCGTCCGCCGCAGCGGCCCGATTGGAACTGGGCGGGTTTCCTGTTGCTGCAAACCCTGTTCGGCCTGCTCGGCTCGGGGGTGGCCGCCGGGGCAGAGACAGTGGTCGCCGGCATGGCCATGCAGTGGAACGGCTGGGTCGTCGCGGCGCTGCTGTACGTGGCCATCGGGCCGTCGATCATCGCCTACCGTGCATGGGGTTTGGGCGTCACCGAAGGCGGCCCGGCACTGGCGGCCTTCTTCAGCAACCTCACGCCGGTCTTCGCCGCCCTGCTGTCGGCCGCGATCCTGGGCGAGGCGCCGCGCTGGTTCCATGCGGCGGCCTTCGGGCTGATTGCGGGCGGGATCTGGGTGTCTTCGCGGCGGCCTTGAATGCCGGCCAACTAGTGCTCTGCGCGGGACAAAGCGTCAGCGACCTGTCCGAAGCGGGCCGACGAT
>CBINKC010000241.1:0-3502 GCA_966251135.1 uncultured Burkholderiaceae bacterium | reverse complement strand
GCTATGCGATGGCGCAGCGCGAGATCGCGCTGGCGATCGGGGAACCTCCAGCCACCAAGGGCTACCCGCCCAGCTGCTTCGCCAAGCTGCCGCAGCTGGTGGAGCGCAGCGGCAACGGCGTGGCCGGCGGTGGATCCATCACGGCCTTCTACACCGTGCTCAGCGAAGGCGACGACCAGCAGGACCCGATCGCTGACGCCGCGCGAGGCATCCTCGACGGCCACATCGTGCTCTCGCGCGAGCTGGCCGAGGCGGGGCACTACCCGGCCATCGACGTGGAGAAGTCGATCTCGCGCGTGATGACCAGCGTGGCCGAGAGCCCGCATCTCGAAGCCGCGCGGCGGCTGCGCCAGCTGCAGGCCAAGCTGACCCGCGCGCGCGACCTGATCCAGCTCGGCGCCTACACGCCGGGCCACGACCCCGAGCTGGACGCCGCCGTGCGGCTGCAGCCGGCCATGACCGCGCTGCTGCAGCAGGACATGCACGAGCGCGCCACCCTCGCGGCCAGCGTGCACCAGCTGCGCATGGCCCTCCAGGGCTGAGAGGGTGAGAGGCAATCCAACATGACCGCTGCGTGACGCACAGACCATCGAAGTGAAAGGTGAACCGCAATGAACCCCATGCAACCCCTGCAGGCACTGCTGGCCCAGGCCGAGCGCGAGCGCGACGATGCCTGGGGCCAGGCCAAGCGCGCATCCGACCGGCACGCCAGCGCGACGTCGCAGGCCGATGAGCTGCTGGCGTACCGGCGCGAGTACGAGCAACGGTGGAACGAACAGTTCAGGAGCGGCGGCCACATGGACCTGGTGCACTGCTATCGCAGCTTCATGGAGCGGCTGACGCACGCACTGGAGCAGCAGCAGCGCATCGTGCAGCAAGCTGCCCAGCACATGGAGCAGGCGCGCGCGCAGTTGCAGCAGCACGAGCTGCGGGTGGCCTCGGTGCGCAAGCTCATCGAGCGACGCCACCGCGAGATGCTGCTCACGGCACAGCGGCAGGAACAGAAGCAGACCGACGAGTTCAGCGCCCGCATGAGCTGGAAAGCCGCATCCGCCACCACCCCCGCGAACGGCCTGCCCCGTTCCGCCTGAGGCCGGAGCACGACGATGCAGATCACGACGGGCACCCCCCTCTCCCCCCTCGCGCCCGCCACGCCAGGCTCATCGTCCGCAGTACAGGCCAGCGGCGCCGAGCCGAGCGCATTCGCGCAACTCCTGGCGGCGCAGCAGCCCGCCGCACGAGGGAATGCGCGGGCCGAGCGTGTGGCCGAGCCATCGGGCCAGGACGCCCATCGCCCGACACCCGAAGACGCCAAGCAGCCGCTGCCCGATGAGCCGCACGAGGCATCCGCCATGCGGCGCACCCCATGCAACGCACGCGACGTGCGCACCGCACGAGACGCACGAGACGCACGAGACGCACGCACCCGTGCGGATGCCCACCCTGTGGACACCCAGGCCGAAGCCCCATCCGTCTCCGCCATGGAGGCCGTCACGGACGACGACTCGACCCGGGAGCCTGCGCTTCCTGCGACCGCACACGCAGCACACGCTGCACACACCCCGCCCCCAGAAAGCGAAGGGCCTCCCGCAGGCTTGCATCCCGCCCTTGCGCCGCACGCTACTGCGCCCGCTGGCCATCTGCCGCCCGCCGAGGCTGCGCCAGAAGGAGCGCCCGGCCTCGTCGCGGTTCAAGCCCCCCCCGCGCGCGGGGCGGCCGGTGGCCCGGCGCGTGCCGCGCTGCCCGCATCGGCCCACCGCACGGATGCGCCGTCTCGCGACGCAGCCGGCGTGGCCGCCACCCCCGCGCCGCAGGCTGAAGAGACGCCGGAGGACCGGCTGGCGGCTGTCGCATCAGCATCCCGTACCGAGTCGCAGGTCGTGGTGGCCGCCGAGCCCGGCCGCGCCTTCGAAGCCCATGCCATCGCCGCTGCGACCGGCGTGCAGGGCACGACGCATACCGGCGCGCAGCCCTCGCCCGTGACACCGGCCAGCGTCGAGATCCCCACGCCGGCCACCACCCCCGAATTCCGGCAGGCGCTCGGCGTGCAGGTGAGCGTGCTCGCGCGCGAAGGCGTGCAGCATGCCGAGCTGCACCTGAACCCGGCCGACATGGGCCCCATCTCCGTGCACATCGCGCTCGACGGCGCGCGGGCCCACGTGGACTTCGGCGCCGATTCGCCGGCCACGCGCTCGCTGATCGAGTCGGGCCTGCCCGAACTCGCCGCCGCGATGCGGGAGGCCGGCTTCACGCTGTCAGGCGGCGGCGTCTCGCAGCATGCACGCGGCCAGCAGCAAAACGATGCCTGGCCGGGCACCCGCGCCGGCACGCCGGGCGCGGCCGCCTCGCGCGAGGCCATGGCCCCGCGGCAGGTGACCGCTCGGGTGGGGCAAGGGGCCGTGGACCTCTACGCCTGAGAGGCCGACCCCGCTCCACTGGGAGGCATCGCGCACGCCGGACATATCGCCGATTTCCCCCCCTTATTCCCGCATCGCGGCTGCAACAGCCTTTGACAATTTCCTCAAGACATGCCCCAGGCACCTCCGGCGCCGCGTGGGCTACCAGAAAGGAAATCGATGGCTGCAGCCGCCCAGTCCCTACCCGACGCCTCGCCCAAGACGGGAGGCAAGAAGAAGCTCCTCGTGCTGGTCGTCGTCGCGCTGCTCGTGCTGGGAGTCGCCGCCGCGGGCGCGGTATGGTTCGTGAGCAAGCAGCGCATGGAAGCAGCCGCCATGGACGAGGAGGACGCCGACGCCGAATCCGCCGATGGGTCCGCCAGGCAGGACGCGCACCGCTCACCTCCGGCCTACCTGCCCCTGGACCCGTTCGTCGTGAACCTGGCCGATCGCGACAGCGAGCGCTTCGCGCAGATCGGCATCACCCTGGAACTCGAAGAAGCGCAGTTCGGGGACCAGATCAAGGCGTACATGCCGGCCATCCGCAACGGCATCCTGATGGTGATGGCACACAAGACCTCGAAGGAGCTGCTCACACGCCCCGGCAAGGAGGAACTGGCCGGCGAGATCATGCGCGAGGTGCTGCGCCCGCTGGGCATCGAGTTGCAGGAGCCGGCCGCCGAGGGCGAAGACAAGCCTGCCAAGTCGCGCCGCGGAAAGATCCCGATCGAGGAAAGCCCGGTGCGCCACGTGCACTTCTCCAGCTTCATCATCCAGTAGGCATAGGCACAGCTTCTGCAGCCATGAACCAGCAGATCCTCTCGCAAGACGAAGTCGACGCCCTGCTCCAGGGCATCACCGGCGAGAGCCAGAAGCTCGAACAGGAAGATGTCCAGACCGAAGGCATCCGCGACTACGACCTCGCCAGCCAGGAACGCATCGTCCGTGGGCGCATGCCCACGATGGAGATCATCAACGAGCGCTTCGCGCGCAACGTGCGGCTAGGGATCTTCAACTTCATCCGCAAGAGCCCGGAAATCTCCATCGGCCCGATCAAGGTGCAGAAGTACAGCGCCTTCCTGCGCGAGATCGTGGTGCCGACCAAC
>CBINKC010000240.1:0-3675 GCA_966251135.1 uncultured Burkholderiaceae bacterium | reverse complement strand
ATGTCGACGTGCACTGGCGCTACGTGAGTCGCGAGGAGCTGCCGGCCTTGGTGCGATCGGCCCGCTACACCGCCGGGCTGCTCGAACCTGACGCCTTCCACTTTCACCCGCTCAAGTACGCGCTGGGCGAGGCCACAGCCATCGAAGCCGGCGGGGGCCGGATCTACGAAGAATCGCCGGTGACCGGCATCGCGCCGAGCGGCGACGGCAGCCAGGTGACCACACCGGGCGGCAGCGTGCGGGCGCGGCACGTGGTCGTGGCCGGAGGTGGCTACCTCGCGGGGCTCGTGCCGGCACTGGAACGCGCCATCCTGCCGATCGCGACCTACGTGATGGTGACCGAGCCGCTGGGCGACATGCTGGCGCAGCTCATCCCCTCGCGCGCGGCGGTCTACGACACCCGCTTCGCGTTCGACTACTACCGGCGGCTGACCGACACGCGGCTCCTGTGGGGCGGACGCATCTCGGTGCGCGACCGCAGCGCCGAGCACATCGCGCGCTTTCTCAAGCAGGACATGGTGCGCGTGTTCCCCGAGTTGCACGACACGCGCATCGACTACGCCTGGGGCGGGATGATGAGCTACGCACGCCACAAGATGCCGCAGATCGGCCGGCTGCCCCGAGGGCGGCACGGCGCGCTCTGGTATGGCCTGGCCTTCGGCGGCCACGGCGTGGCACCCACGACCGCGGCCGGGGAGGTGCTGGCCGCCGCCATCGCGCACAACGAGCCGGTGCCCGAAGCCTTCGAGCGCTATGGCCTCGTGCCGACCTTCCGGCCGGCGGGGCTGGCCGCCGCCCAGGCCACCTACAGCTGGATGCAGTGGAAGGACCGCTGGAAGGAGATGCGAGGCGAGCGGCTTCCGCGCTGAAGGTCTACTCGTCGTCGCCTCGCGCGACCGGCGCCGCGCCGGGCACGCCCGATAATCCGCCGATGCGACTGCCCTTCACCAAGATGCAAGGCGCGGGCAACGACTTCGTCGTGCTCGATGCCACGCGCGTTCCGCTGAACCTGACCGCCGAGCACTACCGGCGCCTGGGTGACCGGCGCTTCGGCGTCGGTGCCGACCAGATTCTGGTGGTGGAGCGCAGCGCCACGCCGGGCGTGGACTTCCGCTACCGCATCTTCAACAACAGCGGCGACGAGGTCGAGCAGTGCGGCAACGGTGCGCGCTGCTTCGTGCGCTATGTGCGCGACAAGGGCCTCACCGACAAGGACACGATCCGCGTCGAGACCATGGACAGGCTGCTCGAACTGCGCCTGCAGCCCGACGGCCGCGTCACCGTCGACATGAACGAACCGGTCTTCGACCTGAATCGCGTGCCCTTCGACCCCGCCGGCCTCAGCCCACAACGCCAGGGCGATTTCGAACTGTGGCCGCTGGACCTGGGCGACTACACGGTGCCGGTGGCGGTGCTGTCGATGGGCAACCCGCACGCAGTGCAGGTTGTGGCCGATGTGGACCATGCCCCGGTGCCCCTGCAGGGCCCGTCGATCGAAGGCCATCCGCGCTTTGCGCGTCGTGTGAACGTGGGCTTCATGCAGGTGGTGGCGCGCAATCACATCCGGCTGCGAGTGCACGAGCGCGGCGCCGGTGAAACGCTGGCCTGCGGCACGGGTGCCTGCGCAGCCGTGGTGGCGGGCATCCGCCTGGGCCTGCTCGACCCCAAGGTCGACGTCGACACGCGTGGCGGGCGGCTCACCATCGAATGGGCTGGCGGCACCGGACACGTGCTCATGACCGGCCCGGCACAAACCGTCTTTGAAGGAGTAATCGAACTGTGAGCACCGCTATCGGCATCCAGGGCATCACGGAACACGACATCGCCAACTACCTGGCCAACACGCCCACGTTCTTCGAGCGTCATGCCGAGCTGATGGGCAGCATCCAGCTCACCAGCCCCCATGGCCAGAGGGCCGTGTCGCTGCAGGAGCGCCAGATGGAAATGCTGCGCGACAAGATGAAGGGCCTAGAGCACAAGATCATGGAGATGATCCGCCACGGCCAGGAGAACGTGGCCATCGCGGATCGGCTGCACCGGTTCACCCGCACGGTGATGCTCACCGGCAACGCAGCCGACCTGCCTGGCGTGGTGGTGCAGCAGGCGATGCAGCAGTTCATGATCCCGCAGGCCGGCATCCGGGTGTGGGACGCCGCCCCCGCCTTCGCCGAGCTCGACTTCGCCCAGGCGGTGAGCGACGACGTCAAGAGCTTCGCCTCCAGCCTGAACGCCCCGTATTGCGGCGCGAATGCGAGCTTCGAGGCCACGAAGTGGCTGGAGGAGCCGCAGGCCGTGGCGTCCATCGCGCTGATCCCTCTGCACCACGGCAGCTCGACGCAGGCCTTCGGCATGCTGGTGCTGGGTTCGCCCGATCCCACCCGCTACACCGCCGACATGGGCACGGAGTTCCTCTCGCGCATTGCCGAGATCGTGAGCGCCGGCCTCTCGCGCCTGCTGTCGCCGGCAGCTTGAGCGGACTGGGAGAGCGGTCGCATGAAGGCGTCCCGCACCGCCGCGACGCCTGAGCCGGCGAGCCAGCCGCACCCGGACGTGCAGCGGTACTTGCTGCACCTTCGCACCGAGCGGCGCGTGGCCGATCGCACCCTGCTCCTGTACGGCGAGGCCTTGAGCCGGCTCCAGCAGTTTGCCGCTGCGGCCCCGGTCGATCTGCTGCAGGCCCAGATGCACCACGTGCGGCGCTGGGCGGGGCAGTTGCACGCGCAGGGATTGGCGCCGCGCAGCATCGCGCGGACGCTGTCAGCCTGGCGCGGCCTGTACCGATGGCTCGGCAGTGAGGGCCGCATCGCCGCCAATCCGGTCGAGGGCGTGCGCGCGCCCAAGAGCCCGAGACCGCTGCCCAAGGCCTTGTCGGTGGACCATGCCGTAGCCCTCGCCAACGCTCCCGCGGACGATGCCACCTCCGTCGCGCTGGCCGCGCGGGACCAGTGCATGGTGGAGCTGCTGTACGGCTGTGGCCTGCGTGTGGGCGAGCTGGTGGGGCTGGATCTCCACCCCGGTGCCCAGGTGGCCGGGTGGATCGACGCCGCGGACGCGACCGCCCATGTGGTGGGCAAAGGCAGCAAGCGACGCAGCGTTCCCGTGGGCGGGCCTGCGTTGCAGGCCTTGCAGGATTGGCTCCCGCACCGCGCAGCCCTGGCCGCCCCCGGCGAGACCGCGCTCTTCGTGAGCCAGCGCGGCACGCGCCTCACCGACAGCCAGGTGCGCTCGCGGCTCAAGCGCCGCGCACTCGTGGCGGGGCTGCCCACACATGTGCACCCCCACATGCTGCGGCACTCCTTCGCCTCGCATCTGCTGCAGTCCAGCGGCGACCTGCGCGGCGTGCAGGAGCTGCTCGGCCACGCGAGCATCGCCACCACGCAGATCTACACGAAGCTCGACTTCGGGCACCTGTCCCGCGTGTACGACGCGGCGCATCCGCGGGCGAAGAAGCGCAGCACGTAGTGCAGTGTTTCGCACTGAGCGGTGCTTATGGGCCAGCGGATTCGCCCTCGGGGCAAGGCGCAAACCGCAGCGATGCCCAGTGGCATCGCGAGGATTTGCAACGCCGCCACCGGGGGCGAAGTCGCGGCTCATAAGTGCCGATCAGTGCGAAACACTGCACTAGCCCGAAGTTCCGGCCTGCCAGGCCTCCATAACGGCGCCTGACCCCTTGTA
>CBINKC010000239.1:0-3760 GCA_966251135.1 uncultured Burkholderiaceae bacterium | reverse complement strand
TCCACACGCGCTACCACTGCAAGAACTTCATGGAGACGGTGGACCGCTACCTGGAAGCACGCATCGAGCAGGAGCACGCCACCATCACCTACCAGGACAAGGACACGCTGATCGAGAGCTACCCGATCTCGATCGAGTGGCCCGATGCGCAGGTCTCGGCCCAGTGGCCTCCGGTGGCCGACTGCAAGCGCGCGGTAGCCGAGCGTTTGCAGTTGCCCGCCGGCGCGCGCATCGCCGTGGGCGTGGACCGCTTCGACTACACGAAGGGCATCCTTGAGCGGCTGCATGCGGTGGAGCGGCTGCTGGACAAGTACCCCCAATGGATCGGCGTCTTCTCGCTGGCGCAGATCGCCGCGCCCACGCGCAACACGCTGGAGGAGTACCAGGCGTTCCAGGAGCGCATCGAGCGCGTCAGCGCGCGCATCAACGAGCGCTTTCGCCGGCCCGGCTACCTGCCGATCCACCTGCTGGCCCAGCACCACGATCACCAGGCACTGGTCGAGTTCTTCCGTGCAGCCGATGTATGCGTGGTGACCAGCCTGCACGACGGCATGAACCTGGTGAGCAAGGAATTCGTCGCATCCCGCGACGATGAGCAGGGCGTGCTGCTGCTCAGCCGCTTCGCTGGCGCGGCACGCGAACTGAGCGAGGCGCTGATCGTGAACCCCTATCACGTGGAGGAAACAGCCGATGCGCTGCACCGCGCACTTACCATGCCCGAGGCCGAGCAACGCGAGCGCATGGCCAGTCTGCGCATGACCGTGCGCGAATTCAATGTGTTCCGCTGGGCCGGCCGCATGCTGGCCGACGCCGGCCGTTCACGACTGCGTCAGCGTATCCAGGCCCGCGTGCAGATGCTGGGCGCTGACGACGCGCAGGCAGGAGTCTGAGCATGCGGCAGCACCTCCTGTCCCCTGCCGGAGAGGCGGCCTTGCACGCGGCACTGAGCAACACCCCCTTGCTGGGCTTCGACTTCGACGGCACCCTGGCGCCGATCGTCGCCCGGCCAAGCCGGGCACGGGTTTCAGTGGCGGTGGCACGCAGGTTGGAACTGCTGGGGCAGCGGTTGCCGGTGGCTGTGATCACCGGCCGCGAGGTGCAGGACGTCGCCAAGCGCCTGAGCTTCACACCCCAATACATCGTGGGCAACCACGGCGCTGAAGATCCCTCGGACGCACCGCGCACAGAGCATCTGCAGCGCGCCCTGGATCCGTTGCGCGAGCGCCTGCGCCCGCAAGCGAAGGCACTCACGGCGGCGGGTGTGGTGGTGGAGGACAAGCGTCTGTCCATCGCGCTGCACTACCGTTGCGCACCGGATCAGGAGCAAGCACGGTCGCTGATCACCTCGCTGCTCGATGCGCCGGGCGAGCCCACCGCGACGAAGGTCTTCGGCGGCAAGCGCGTGGTGAACGTCATGGCACACGATGCGCCGGACAAGGCCGACGCGGTGCTCAGGCTGCAATCCCTCCTGAACTCGCAGGCGGTCATCTACATGGGCGACGATGTGAACGATGAGGCGGTCTTCGAACGCGCACTGCCGCACTGGCTGACAGTGCGGGTCGGCCGGGACGACCCCCACTCGAAAGCGGCGTTCTTCCTCGACTCGCCGGCCGAAGTGGGTATTGCGCTGCACCGCATGTTGAGCATGTTGGGAGTTGATTGATGAATGACATAGGCTGGTTGGTGGAAACGATGCAATGGCAGCGCTGGAGCGGGCCGGCGATGTCTGCATTGCGCATCGTGCTGATCCTCCTCATTGCGGCGACGACGATCGGCGTGCTGCAGCGGCTCGTGCGCAAAGTGCGAGTGCACGTGGCAACGCGCATCGGCGGCGTCGATGCGGCGCAACGCGCCGAGACCCTGGGCCGCGCCGTCCGCTACCTCATCGCCGTGGTGGTCAGCGCGGTGGCGATCATGCTGGTGCTGGCGGAAGTCGGCGTCTCCCTGGCGCCCGTGCTGGGCGCGGCCGGCGTGGTGGGCCTGGCCATCGGCTTTGGCGCGCAAAGCCTGGTGAAAGACTACTTCACCGGCTTCTTCATCCTCATGGAAGACCAAATCCGTACCGGCGACGTCGTCAAGGTGGCCGACATCGGTGGTCTGGTGGAGGACGTGACGCTGCGGCACGTACGGCTACGCGACTACGACGGCAACCTGCACTTCGTGCCCAACAGCCTGATCACCACCGTCACCAACATGAGCCGGACTTACGCTCAGGCGGTCATCGACATCGGCGTGGCCTACCGGGAAGATGTCGACCGCGTCCTGGACGTGATGCGCGAAATCGGCGAGCAGTTGCGCACCGATCCCGGCTTCGGCCCCAAGATCCTGGACAACATTGAAATCGCTGGCGTGGACCGTTTGGCTGACAGCGCCGTGATCCTGCGTTGCCGCTTCAAGGTACGGCCGCTGGAACAGTGGAACGTGCGCCGCGAATACCTGCGTCGCATCAAGGCGGCCTTCGACGCAAAGGGCATCGAGATCCCCTACCCGCACCTCACCCTGTACGCCGGATCGGCTCGGCCGGAGGCCCCGCCGGCACCGGCCTTGCGACTGGCCGTGGAGCAGGCTGCGCCTGCTCTCAAGGAAACGACTTGACGAGCGCCGGGCGCGGTCATGGGACTGGGACGCTGCATTGCACGGGAGATCAATCCCGCAGCGGGGGCCGAGACCGCATGGTGTCGGCCCCCGCTGGCAGGTTCTCGGCGGCCTCTTGAGTCAACGCCGGGCCGTCCCAAGTTGACTACTCATCCCCTCGGGGGCGGAAACGTCGACAGACGTTTCCTGGGGGCCCTCTCACCCGATAGCGCTACGCGACGGCCGAGGCGCGATCCCGTCGGGGTTCTGGGTCAGGTACGAAGCGTAGAGCCCCGCCTCCGCATACGCGCGCGGTGGCGCGGCGTGGTGGAAGCGGCCGAAGTGGAAGCTGATGCCCAGCTTGCCTTCGGACACCACACCCTCGATCTGGAACGCCGGGATCAGGTGGCTTTGCTGCAGGAAAGCCGGCAACGCGAGGTACACCAGTTCCAGCCGCGTGATCCGGATGCGATGCCCGGCCGCGCTGTAGCGGTCGAGCTCGGGATCGGTGAGCAGGCCCACGCCCAGCGCTTCCTCCACGGTGGGCAGCTTCAGCTTGGTCTCGCCCACGACCGGACGCCATGCATGGAAGACGCCGCTGAAGCGCGGCGTGCCGTCGCCGGGCTCCACGAAAGCCTGCGTCTTGGCACCTGCGCCGCGCACGGGCACACCCCCCACCGCGTACTGGAACTTCACGGCAGCGGCGCCCGCGCCGTGCGCGGTCTCGTTGCCCTTGCCGTCGAGTTGTGCCACCTGTTCGAGTTGCACGCTCTCGGAGGCCACCTCCTTGCTCAGCAAGTCCAGCGGTTGCAGCAGGTCTCGCGTGCGCGAAATCAGCTTGGCCGACATGTCCCGGTTCAGTGCCGCGCGCTGGCCGTCTACCTGCGACGTGACCAGCCCGTCCCACTTGCGCAATTCGTCGCGGGTATCGGCCGCGGCCATCGCATCGCGCGCCCATAGCGCCCCGCTTGCACGAAAGCAGGTGACGTCGCCGCGCTCGCTGGCCATCACAGTGGCGTGCTCCAGCTCCACCGCGCGCAGCGCGCCGAGCTTCATGAATTCACCGAGACGCCCGATGGCCGTGCGCCGCTCCTCCAGCGAGGGCGAGCGCAAGCTGGGCACCCCAAGGCTGGCGGGCAACGAGGGAAGCTTGGCCTGGATGTCTACGCTGCTCAACTTGATCGAC
>CBINKC010000238.1:0-3776 GCA_966251135.1 uncultured Burkholderiaceae bacterium | reverse complement strand
AGGCCAAGAGCGAGTTCCTGGCCAACATGAGCCACGAGATCCGCACGCCGATGAACGTCATCCTCGGCATGTCTCACCTGGCGCTCGAGAGCGAGCTGGACGCACGCCAGCGCAACTACATCGAGAAGGTGAACGGTGCCGCCGAGTCGCTGCTGGGCATCATCAACGACATCCTCGACTTCTCGAAGATCGAGGCCGGCAAGCTGACGATCGAGGCGATCCCGTTCCACCTGGACGACGTGTTCGACCAGCTGGCCAGTCTGGTGGGCATGCGCGCCCAGGAAAAGGGGCTGGAGCTGCTGTTTGCACTGCCGCCCGACCTTCCCACCGCGCTCGTGGGCGATCCTTCGCGGCTGGGCCAGATCCTGCTCAACCTGGGCAACAACGCCGTCAAGTTCACCGAACACGGCGAGGTGACGGTGACGGTCTCGGCCGTCGAGCGCGCGCAAGAGTGGGCGCAGCAGCGCGCGACGCTGCACTTCGAGGTGCGCGACACCGGCATCGGCATCACCGCCGAAGCGCGCGAGCGCCTGTTCCGGCCCTTCACCCAGGCCGATGCATCGACCAGCCGGCGCTACGGCGGCACCGGCCTCGGGCTGGCGATCTGCCGCCACCTCGTCGAACGCATGGGCGGCGAGATCGGGGTCGACAGCGAGCCGGGCCACGGCAGCTGCTTTCACTTCACGCTGCCCTTCGAGCTGCAGCCCGGTGCCCAGCCGGTGCCGCAAGCCGGCGAGCTGCGGGGAACACGGCTGCTCGTCGTAGACGACCACCCGGTGGCGCGCGAACTGCTGTGTGCGCTGATCACATCGCTGGGGCTCCAGGCCGAGGCCGCGGCCGACGCCGAAGCGGCGCTGGCCGCCGTGGCGCGCGCCGACGCCGCCGGCCACCCCTACGGGCTGGTGCTGCTGGACTGGCGCATGCCGGGCATGGACGGCATCGAGTGCCTGGCCAGGCTGGCGCTGGATGGCGGCCGCCAAGCGCCACCCAGCGTGCTGATGGTGAGCGCCTTCAGCCGCGACGAGGCCGAACGCCAGCTGCAGGCGCGCCAGCTGCAGGTGGCGGCGCTGCTGTCCAAGCCCGTCACGCCTTCGGCGCTGCTCGACGCCTGCCTCACCGCGCTCGGCCGCTCGGCCGCACAGGCTCGCCGCGGCAAGCAGCGGCAGGAACTGCTGCAGACGCGCCAGGCGAGCCTGGCCGGAGCCCGCATCCTGCTCGTCGAAGACAACGACATCAACCAGGAGCTGGCATGCGATCTTCTCCATCGCGCCGGCATCGCCGTCGAAGTGGCTGCCGACGGCCGGGAGGCGCTCGCCGCGCTGGAGCGCGATCGCTTCGATGCCGTACTCATGGACTGCCAGATGCCGGTGATGGACGGGTACGAGGCGACGCGCGCGCTGCGCCTGCGCCCCGGGCTGCAGGACCTTCCCGTGATCGCCATGACCGCCAACGCAATGGCCGGCGACCGCGAGAAGGTGCTGGCAGCCGGCATGAACGACCACGTCGCCAAGCCGTTCCATGTGGACGAGTTGTTCGCGACGCTGGCGCGCTGGGTACACCCGCAGACGGCGCAGCCCAGCCGCCAGGAATTGGAGACCCTGCCCGGACTCGACGTGCGC
This sequence comes from uncultured Burkholderiaceae bacterium, assembly GCA_966251135.1. Taxonomy (GTDB): domain Bacteria; phylum Pseudomonadota; class Gammaproteobacteria; order Burkholderiales; family Burkholderiaceae_C; genus Albitalea. The sequence goes on along the minus strand of CBINKC010000238.1, from coordinate 2,157 downwards.
GCCGGCCTCCAGGCCGTCAGGGGCAACGAGGCCCTGTACCGGCGCCTGCTGCGCATGTTCCACCAGCGGGAGGTTGACTTCGAAACGCGCTTCCGCGAGGCGCGGGCCAGTGGCGACACGGCAGCCGCGATCCGCTGCGCTCACGACCTCAAGAGCATGGCGGGCACCTTGGGCATGCCGGCGCTGCACCGCACAGCCGGGGCGCTGGAGGCGGCGCTGGTGGCGGCACATGAGCACGGGGCCAGCGAGGCGGCGATCGAGCCGCTGCTGCAAGACGTGACCGGGCAGCTGAAGCCGCTGGTGAGCGCGCTGCCGGAGCGCACGCACGCCTGACGCTCGAACGCGGAGTCGCACAATGATCGGCGTCGACCCCGGATCCAAATCGAAAAAAGGAGACACAGCCATGCGCCGTCTTGCCCAATCACTGGTGTTCGGGGTGCTCTTCGCGCTGCTGCGCGCGGCCCCGGCGGCCGAGCCGATGCGGCTCGTGAGCCTCGAGTTCGCCCCGTACTACACGATCCTCGAAGAAGGCAAGCCGCCGTACGGGTTCTCCTACGACCTGCTGCAGGAGCTGGCTCGACGCGTGGGCGCGTCGCCCGAGGTGGAGATCCTGCCGGTCCCCCGAGCCGTCGACGCGATGATGAAAACGCCCAACCGGCTGGGCACCGCGACACTGACCGAGGCGCGCAAGCCGCTGTTCATCTGGATCGCGGAGGTGGCAACCGATCAGCTGGTCATCGCCACCCCCAAGGGCAAGCGTGTCAACCGGCTGGAAGACCTTCCCCGGGACGCCCGGCTGGGGGTGCTGCTGGGCTCCACGATGGAGCAACGCGCCTACGACAACGGCTTCACGCGCGTATCGCCGATGCGCGCGGAAGGCCTCAACCTGGCCAAGCTGCTGGCGGGGCGGCTGGACGCATGGATCAGCTACGAAAGCCTGATCAAGTACGAATGCGCCAAGGTGCACTGTGATCCGGGCAGCCTCGAATACTCCGAGCCCTTCGGGCTGTTCCGCTTCTTTCTGGTGACATCCCCGCAGACCAAGGAGGAGGTGTATGGCCCCTACCGAGACGCCTTCCGTGCGATGCGTCGCGACGGCACCTACGACAAGCTCATCAGCAAGTACAACGGCATGGTGAGACCCACGACCGAGCCGGTGCGATGAGCCCGACGCCGGTGCCCCCGGAGGAGCGCGCCGCCCGCAGCGGCTGCGACGAACTGCCCTTCTGGCGCAGCCGGGTGGGCCGTCGCCTCCTGCTGAGCATCGTGCTTTTCAGCTCGCTGGTGACGTTGGCGATATCGGCCTTCGACCTGTACGTCGACTACAGCGTCGGCCTCAAGGCCATCGATAGGGAGCTCAACAGCATCCGCACCGGCTATGCCGCGTCGCTGGGCGAGAGCCTCTGGAACCTCGACAAGGAGCAGGCCGGGGTGCAGGTCCGCGGCATCGCCGCCTTGCCCGGCATCAGCTACGTCGAGGTGCGCAACACCGCTGGCCCGAGCGAGTTCGTCATCGCGGCCGGGCAGCGGGTCGAGGGCGCCGTGCAACGGCGGGAGTTTCAGCTGACCTGCGGGTGTGACGGGGAGCCGCGGGTCATCGGTGTGCTGCACCTGGAGGCAGCGCTCGATCCCCTCTATGCCAGCCTGTTTCGGCGCGGCACCCTCACCCTGGCGGGCGAGGCCTTCAAGATCTTCCTGACGGCGGCCTTCGTGCTGTTCATCGTGCACCGGCTGGTGACGCGGCGGCTGCTCGACTTCACGCGAGACATCCGCAACGTCGCGCCCGGCTCGGCATGGAAGCCGCGCCGGCGGCGCGACGCCGGGACACCCGACGAAGTCGACGAGCTGGGCGACGCGTTCGACGCGCTGGGCGAACAGCTGGCACGCGAGATGGCCGAACAACGACGGGCCGAGGCCGAACTGATCCGCCACAAGGATCTCCTGGAAGACATGGTCAAGGAGCGCACCTCCGAGCTGATGCTGGCGCGAGACGCTGCGCAAGCGGCGAGCGAGGCCAAGAGCGCCTTCCTGTCGAACATGAGCCACGAGATCCGCACGCCGATGAACGCCATCCTCGGCATGTCTCACCTCGCGCTGAACACCGAGCTGGACGCACGCCAGCGCAACTACATCGAGAAGGTGAACGGTGCCGCCGAG
>CBINKC010000237.1:0-3824 GCA_966251135.1 uncultured Burkholderiaceae bacterium | reverse complement strand
GCCCATCTTGCGCAGCAGGTTGCGCATGTTCATCGACACGTCGCCGAAGTCGATCTTCACCGGGCAGGGCGACTCGCACTTGTGGCACACCGTGCAGTGGTCGGCCACGTCCTCGAACTCCTCCCAGTGCTTGATCGACACGCCGCGGCGCGTCTGCTCCTCGTACAGGAAGGCCTCCACCAGCAGCGAGGTCGCGAGGATCTTGTTGCGCGGGCTGTACAGCAAATTGGCGCGCGGCACGTGCGTGGCGCACACCGGTTTGCACTTGCCGCAGCGCAGGCAGTCCTTGATGCTGTTGGAGATGTCGCCGATGTCGCTCTGCTGCATGATCAGCGACTCATGCCCGAGCAGGTTGAAGCTGGGCGTGTAGGCGTTCGTGAGGTCGGCCTTGAGCAGCCCATCGCGCAGCAGCTTGCCCTTGTTGAAGCGGCCCTCGGGGTCGATGCGCTGCTTATACGCCGCGAAGTTCGCCAGCTCCTCGTCGGTGAGGAACTCCAGCTTCGTAATGCCGATGCCGTGCTCACCCGAGATCACACCACCCAGCGAGCGCGCCAGCACCATGATCCGCGCCACCGCTTCGTGCGCGGTCTGCAGCATCTCGTAGTTGTCGCTGTTGACCGGGATGTTGGTATGCACGTTGCCGTCCCCGGCATGCATGTGCAGCGCCACCCACACGCGGCCGCGCAGCACCTCGCCATGGATCTTCTGGCAGGCATCCACGACGGGCTGCAGCGCCGCACCGGAGAAGATGGCCTGCAATGGCCCGCGGACCTGCGTCTTCCACGAGGCGCGCAGGCTATGGTCCTGCAGCTGCGCGAAGAAACTGCGCGTGGGGTCGGCGGTGGTGCCGGGCACAGGTTCGGCCGCACAAGGACCGGGCTGCTCGGGTCGTTGCCCGGCCGGCGTGCCCAGATGCGCCAGCCAGTGCTGCCACAGCCCCCGCACCGAGCGCAGCAACGCGAGCGCCTGCTGCACCCGGTCTTCCAGCAGTTCCGCTGGCGGCACCTCGCCCGCATCGCCTGCATCGCTCGTCTTGCCCAGCGGCAGCGAGCCCTGCAGGAAGAAGGCCTCCAGCGCATCCACCAGCGCCAGCTTGTTGCGCAAGCTGAGCTCGATGTTGATGCGCTCGATGCCCTCGGTGTACTCGCCCATGCGGGGCAACGGGATCACCACATCCTCGTTGATCTTGAACGCGTTGGTGTGCCGGCTGATCGCCGCCGTGCGCTTGCGGTCGACCCAGAACTTCTTGCGCGCCTCCGCGCTCACCGCCACGAAGCCCTCGCCCGAGCGGCTATTGGCAATGCGCACCACCTCCGACGTGGCGCGCGCCACCGCATCGGCATCGTCGCCGGCGATGTCGCCGATCAGCACCATCTTCGGCAGCGTGCCACGCTTGCTCTTGGTGGTGTAGCCCACCGCCTTGAGGTATCGGTCGTCCAGGTGTTCGAGGCCGGCGAGGATGGCTCCGCCCTGCTTCGCCTCGGCGAACATGAAATCCTTGATCTCGACGATCGAGGGCACCGCGTCCTTGGCGTTGCCGAAGAATTCCAGGCAGACCGTGCGGGTGTGGGCCGGCATGCGGTGCACCACCCACCGGCAGCTGGTGATGAGGCCGTCGCAGCCTTCCTTCTGGACGCCCGGCAGGCCGGCGAGGAACTTGTCGGTCACGTCCTTGCCCAGGCCCTCCTTGCGGAACACCCGGCCGGGGATCCTCAGCGTTTCGGTGCGCTCCAGCGTCTTGCCGCTCGCGTCGAAATGGCGCAGTTCGAACGTGGCCTGCTCGACGTCGTGGATCTTGCCGAGGTTGTGGTCCAGCCGCACCACCTCCAGCCACTTGGCGTCGGGCGTCACCATGCGCCAGGAGGCCAGGTTGTCGAGCGCCGTGCCCCACAGCACCGCCTTCTTGCCGCCCGCGTTCATGGCGACGTTGCCACCCACGCACGAAGCCTCGGCCGAGGTCGGGTCCACCGCGAACACATGGCCCGCGCGCTCGGCAGCATCCGCCACGCGCTGCGTGACCACGCCGGCTTCGGTCCAGATGGTCGGAACATCGCGGTCCAGGCCGGGGAGGCGGCGCATCTCGACCTCGGTCATCGCTTCCAGCTTCTCGGTGTTGAGGACCGCGCTCTTGAACGTGAGCGGAACTGCGCCGCCCGTGTAGCCCGTACCGCCGCCACGCGGGATGATGGTCAGCCCCAGCTCGATGCACGCGGCGACCAGCCCTGCCGTCTCGGCCTCGGTGTCGGGCGTGAGCACGACGAACGGGTACTCCACGCGCCAGTCGGTGGCATCGGTCACATGCGACACGCGGCTCAGCCCGTCGAAGCGGATGTTGTGCCGCGCAGTGTGCTTGCCCAGCACGCGCACCGCGCGCCGGCGCAGGTCGGCCAGTTCTTCGAAGTGCGCGGCAAAGCGGTCCACGGCCGCCGAAGCTGTCTGCAGCAGTTCGCCGACCAGGCGGTCGCGCTCGGGGTCGGCCTCGGGCCGGCGACGCTTGCCGATCTCGTGCAGCCGATGATGCATGGCGTCCACCAGCATCTGGCGTCGGCGCGGGTTGTCGAGCAGGTCGTCTTGCAGGTAAGGATTGCGCTGCACAACCCATATGTCGCCCAGCACCTCGTAGAGCATGCGCGCGGAGCGGCCGGTCTGGCGCTCCTGCCGCAGCCGGTTCAGCACGTCCCAGGCGCGCGAGCCGAGCAGCCGGATGACGATCTCGCGATCGGAGAACGAGGTGTAGTTGTAGGGGATCTCGCGCAGGCGGGGCGCGTCCTCGAGGCTACCGGCCGCGGCCGCGATCTCGGTCAGGGGAGCGGGTGCATTCATGGATCGTCCGGGCGGCGGCAACACGCCCGCGGACGGGGCGAACAAGGCGCTCGAGCCCTTTCTGCAGTGAGGCCGAATGGTACCGCACGGGTGTTTTCCCTCGGGTTCGCGGGCCTGTACGGCTGTGGCGGCAGGCGACACTGCATTGATGACTCCCTGGCCCTATCCGTTCTGGATCGCCCACCGCGGCGCGGGCACGCTCGCACCCGAGAACACACTGGCGGCGTTCCGTCTGGGCGCGAGCCACGGCTATCGCGCCTTCGAGTGCGACGTGAAGCTCAGCGCCGACGGCGTGCCCTTCCTCCTGCATGACGACACCCTGACCCGCACGACGGGCGCACACGGCCTCGCCTGCGCACGTTCCTGGGCCGAGCTGTCACGCCTGGACGCGGGGGGGTGGCACAGCCGCGGCTACGCGGGCGAGCCGCCGGCCACGCTGGAGGCGGTGGCGCGCTACTGCCTGCGCAACGGCTACGCGATCAACCTGGAGATCAAGCCCTCGCCCGGCCAGGAGGCGCTCACGGGCCAGGTGGTGGCCCGCGAGGCGGCCCGCCTGTGGGCCTCCGAGCTGGTGCAGCCGTTGCTCAGTTCGTTCGAGCCCGAGGCACTCGCGGCTGCAAAGGGCGCGGAGCCCGCCATGCCCCGAGCGCTCCTGTTGGATCAATGGCGGGCAGGTTGGCTGGATGAGGCCCAATGTCTCGGCTGCGTAGCCGTGGTGACGGATTACCGGATGCTCGACGCCGCCGCGATTGGGTGCATCCATGGCGCCGCGATGCGAGCGCTTTGCTACACCGTCAACGCGCCGGAAGCCGCGCAGTCGCTCATCGGCATCGGTGTCGACGGGATCATCACGGATGCGGTGGACTGCTTCGCACCGCGGTGCGCCTAAGATGAGCGCCTGACTCCGCCAGCCCGACGACTCAGAGGCTGGGAAGCAATCCGGCGCGGCCGAGCGGGCCCTGGAAATGGTGCCAATCAAGGCGCAAAGCACAGCCATAGCC
>CBINKC010000236.1:0-4001 GCA_966251135.1 uncultured Burkholderiaceae bacterium | reverse complement strand
ACCGACCACACGCTGGAAGAAGTCGGCAAGCAGTTCGACGTGACGCGCGAGCGCATCCGCCAGATCGAGGCCAAGGCGATCCGCAAGCTCAAGCACCCGAGCCGCTCCGATAAGCTGCGCACCTACCTCGACAACCTGTAAGACGCCAGAAGCGCGATACACGAAACAGCCCGGCAAAGCCGGGCTTCTTCATTTCCGTGACCGATTTCACGAGGCGATAAACTCCGGGACCATGACCCAGATCATCCGGCGCACCGTGATGTTTGCCGACTTGCGCGGCAGCACGGCTCTGTACGAGACGCTCGGCAACACCGAGGCCACCTCGGTAGTCACCCAGAGCGTCGCCCTGGTGGCGCGGGTCGTCGCCAGCCGGCAAGGCACTGTCGTCAAGACGCTGGGCGATGGCCTGATGGCCATGTTCCCCTCGGCCGCCTCCGCTATCCAGGCATCCGATGAGATGCACGACTCACTGGAGCGCATCGGCACTCGACCGCCAGACACGCAGCCACGCCCTGCCTTGAAGCTGCAGGTCGGGCTGGCGCTGGGAGAGGTCGTGGAGGTCGGCGGTGACTACTTCGGGGACGCGGTGAATGTCGCGGCTCGGCTGCTCGATCACGCGGGCGACAACGAGACATTGGTCACGTCGAGTGTCCTGGAGGAGCTGGACGTCGTGGACCGGTCGCGCTTTCGCAGTCTGGGCAAGCTGCAGCTGCGCGGACGGGTCGAGGCGGTGACAGTCCACCTGCTGGAGACGCATCGTTGGGGTGACGCTGCGGCCACGGCATACGGTGACATCCTGCGCGCGCCTGAGCCGGAAGGCATCCGCCTCACCTGGCAAGATGTGAACCGCATCTACTCGCCGCACAGTCTGCCGGTGGTCTTGGGTCGCAGCCCGCAGGCCACCTACTGCATCGACGATTCGAGGGTGTCGCGCCTACATGCGCGGATCGACTGGCATGGCGGAACCTTCCAGCTCACTGATCTCAGCTACAACGGCACCTACGTTCGGTTCGCAGGCGACACCGAGGTCGTAAGCCTGCGTCGCGGCACATGCACCTTGCACGGCAGCGGCGTAATCGGGCTGGGCGCGCCGCCTGCCGAGGCGAATGCGCCCACTGTGCGCTTCGAGGTGATGAGGTTCGCAGACACGCAGCCGCAACGGTCGCCCCACGCTTTCTGATGCCCGCGCGCCCGGTGTCCACTCACGGTACGAGCACCGACTGATGCGCTTCGCGCCCGAACCCGAGCACACCCACGGCACTGCTTCGGTCGCGCCCCGCACGGCCATCCTGCTGTGCAACCTGGGCACGCCAGAAGCACCTACGGCGCCAGCCTTGCGCCGCTACCTCGCGGAGTTCCTCTCTGACCCACGCGTCGTCGAGATCCCCCTTCTGGCTTGGTGGCCCATCCTCCACGGGGTGATCCTGCGCGTACGCCCCGCGAGGTCGGCCCGCAAGTACGGCAGTATCTGGACCGCGGAGGGCTCGCCGCTGGCGGTCGGGACACGCAAGCAGGCGCTGATGCTGCAGGGCTATCTCGGAGAGCGGCGATGCCGCGTGGCTGTGCGCTACGCCATGCGCTATGGCGAACCCTCCATTCCAAGAGTGCTCGACGAGTTGAAGGCCGGCGGTGCTACGCGCGTGCTCGTCATGCCGCTATACCCGCAATATGCGAGCAGCACCACCGCAACCGTGGTGGACGCCGTGGGCCGCTGGGCTGCCCGGCAGCGGGTGGTGCCTGAGCTGCGATTCGTCAACCACTACCACGACGATCCTGGTTACATCGAGTCGCTGGCGAAGAGCGTGATCGACCACACCATGATCCACGGCCGGCCTCAAAGGCTGGTGCTCAGCTTCCATGGCGTCCCGCGACGCACGCTGGAGCTGGGCGACCCCTATCACTGTGAGTGCCAGAAAACTGCACGGCTGCTGGCCGCACGGTTGAGCTTGGAGCCGGAACATATCCTCGTTACGTTCCAGAGCCGCTTCGGAAGGGCCGAATGGCTGCAGCCTTACACCGAACCGACCTTAGTCGCCCTGGCCCGCAAAGGCACTGAGCGCGTGGACGTGATATGCCCCGGCTTCAGCACCGATTGCCTGGAGACCCTTGAAGAGATCGACCAGGAAGCGCGCCAAGCCTTCCTTGCTGCAGGCGGACGCGAGTTTCATTACATCCCCTGCCTGAATGCCCGACACGAATGGATCGTGGCCCTAACTGAAATCGCCATGCGGCATCTGCAAGGCTGGCCAATGGCCACTGAAGACGCCGCCGAGCGCGCCCGGCAGCGCGAGCGCGCTTTGGGCATGGGCGCTGCCCGCTGAAGTCAAAAATAGAAGCGAGAAGACGGCGATAGACGCAATGGACGGGGTCAGGCTCGACAAATGGTTGTGGGCAGCGCGTTTCTACAAGACACGCAGTCTCGCGGCGGAAGAGATTACCAAGGGGCGTGTCGAGGTGAATGGGCAGTCGGCAAAACCGGCACGCTCGCTGCGCATCGCCGACACTGTCAGTATTCGGCGCGACAGCGTTTCTCGCACAGTGATCGTGCGGAACCTGAGCGAAGTGCGGGGCCCGGCCCCGGTCGCCCAGCAGCTCTACCAGGAGACCCCGGAGAGCATTTCCGAGCGTGAGCGTCTGGCACAGGAGCGCCGGTTTGCCGCCGAACCCGCCCGCGACATCGAACAGGGCCGCCCTACCAAACGCGACCGCCGCAAACTCGCAGACTGGAACCGCTGGAGCGCCACGTCCGAAGACTAACTGCGGGCTGAATCGAAGCCGTTGGGTCGCCAGACACCCAGTAGGAGACCCAAGTTCCAACGCCCCTTGAACGCGGCGCGATCGCCCCCATGTCGCCCGCTGTGCAAACGAGTACCGACATGACGACCAAGGAAAATACCCCGGACAGCATGCCCCGCGCAACAGCCGACACGGCACAGGCCACGGGCCCTGTCGAGAATGCACCAGTTCCGTCGACCGCCGATGAGGCGAAGACAGATGCGCAGCAGCGCCTCATCGAGCTCGAAGCCAAACACGCCGAGGTGGCCGATGCCTACTTACGTGCGAAGGCAGAGTCGGAAAACACACGACGCCGGGCCGAGGAAGAAATCGCCAAGGCACGCAAGTTCGCGGTGGAGTCGTTTGCCGAGAGCCTGTTGCCGGTGAAGGACAGCCTGGAGGCGGCCGTAGGCCTCCCGGGCACCGGCGTTGAACAGGTCATCGAAGGCGTCCACGCCACACTGCGTCAGCTCACGACCGCGCTGGAGCGAAACAAGGTGATCGAAATCAACCCGCCTGCCGGCTCGCGCTTCGATCCGCACCAGCACCAGGCCATCAGCATGGTTCCCGCGGACCAGGAGGCGAACACGGTCGTCACTGTGCTGCAAAAGGGCTATCTCATCGCGGATCGCGTCCTCCGCCCTGCCCTCGTAACTGTCACCGCGCCAAAGCAGGGCTAGGCCCTGCCACGGCCGCAACCTTGAAAAGCGGCCGTCCATCCACAACTCGAAGACAACCAGATTCCCAAGTTTCAGGAGAACCCCATGGCGAAGATCATCGGCATCGACCTCGGCACCACAAACTCGTGTGTGGCCATCATGGAAGGCAACACCACCAAGGTGATCGAGAACAGCGAAGGTGCCCGCACCACGCCGTCGATCGTGGCCTATCTGGACGACGGCGAAATCCTCGTCGGCGCCCCCGCAAAGCGTCAGGCCGTCACCAATCCGAGGAATACGCTGTACGCCGTCAAGCGCCTGATCGGTCGCAAGTTCACCGAGAAGGAGGTTCAGAAGGACATCGACCTGATGCCCTACAAGATCGTGGCCGCTGACAACGGCGACGCGTGGGTAGAGGTGCGCGGCCAGAAGCTGGCACCACCGCAAATCAGTGCCGAAGTGTTGCGCAAGATGAAGAAGACGGCCGAGGACTACCTCGGCGAGCCGGTCACCGAAGCCGTGATCACGGTGCCCGCGTACTTCAACGACTCGCAGCGCCAAGCCACC
>CBINKC010000235.1:0-4018 GCA_966251135.1 uncultured Burkholderiaceae bacterium | reverse complement strand
AGTGGCGCCATTTGCGGGGTACGAGCGGTCATGTCGGATTGCTTCTCAGCCTCTTCAGGCCCCCAGCCGCTCCAGCTTCGCCTCCAAGGCCTGCGCCAGCGTGTCCGCGCTGTCCTGCAGATGCGCCTTGGTCTCCTGGCTCAACTCGCGCCGCTTGGCTGCGACCTCGATCTTCGTCAGCATCCGCTGCGCTTGCCAGCGCAGCAGGCTGCGCGCATCCGCGCGGCTGAGGCTGCCCGGGCGCAGCAGCATTTGCGCCACGCGATTCACGTGCTCGCGCTGCAGCTCCCGGCGCAGCGCGGGAATGTCCCCCTTCGTGCTCAGCTCGCTCCACACTGCCCGGTCCAGCCGTCCGTACAACTCCGACAGGCGCAGCGCCTGACCCGGCGACTTGGCCTCGCTGTCCAGCAGTCGCGACGCCACGTTGTCGCTCATCAGCTGGGCGATCACGGCTCGCTGCAGCTCGATCACCTGCGTGGCGAGCGAGAAGTCGGTGTTCGCAGTGGCCTCACCACGGAACACCGCATCGGTGCGCTCCTGGTAGTCGAGCGCCAGCTTGCGCTGCAACGCCGGCGACAGTGCGAAGCTGTCGGCGGAAAGGAACCTCGATGCCAGCAAGTCAAGCGCAGCCCGCTGATCGGTGGCCGGCACGGGCTGCAGCGGATCGCGTCCGCTGCCGGCATGGTCACGCAGCGTACGCACGCCACCAATCTGCCGGGTCAGGATGCCCGCCGCTCGCCCCATATCGCGCAGCGCAAACGACACCGAGCGGCGCAGCACCGAGTAATCCTGCCCGGCCGGCAGCTCGCGGCTTTCCTGCCTCGCCAGCAGGTCGCGCGCGATAGCGACGCGCTTCTTGGCGAACGCTACGGCATCGGCGCCCAGGTCGAACTGCAACGACTCTGGGTCCACGCCGATGAAGTTGTCCTCGTCGGTGCCATAGGCCAGCGCGGGCTCAGCGCTGCGCGAGGCGATCTTCTCCAGCTCCGCCTGCTCGCTCTGCGCAGACAAGGGCTTGTAGGCGTACTCGATGGCCCAGTAGTCGTACGGACCGAGGGTGGTGTTGAAGGGAGCGGGCAATTGGTCGCGCGGCGTGCCGGGCGCCGCCAGGTTGATGGCGGCGTACTCCATCACCGAACCCGTGATGCCGTTCTCCGCGCTGAAGCGCGGGTCGGACAACTGCTGATCGGTGTAGATGCGCGAGGAGCGGAAGTTGTGCCGCAGGCCCAGCGTGTGGCCCACCTCGTGCATGGTCACGTCCTTGAGGTAGTCGTGCACGAACCGCTCCGCCTCGGGGCTCGCGGGGTCGAGGTCGCCGCGCGCATCCAGCACGTCGAGCGCGTAGGTGAGTTGTTCGGCAGCCTGATCAGCGAGTTCGCAGAAGGCGACGGCTTTCGCGCCGAAGCTGCCGAAGGCGCCCGCGCTGCCGTGTGCATGCCCCTCGTGCCCAGCGCCATTCACAGCCGGCGTGGCGATGACCTGGGCGCGCAGCGATCGCAGATAGCGCGACGACAGGCTTTCCAGCGCGATATCCGCATCGAGGATCTCGCCGGTGCGCGGATCCACGTGGCTGGGGCCAATGGCGCCGAAAGCCGGGTCGACATTGGTCATCCAGCGGATGGATGCACGGCCGTAGTCCAGCGTGTCCCAATCAGCGTCCTCGGGCTGCATCTGCACCCGGATCGCGTTGTGAAAACCGATGCGCTCGAAGGCCTTGTTCCACTCCAGCACCCCAGCGGTGATGGGCTCGCGGTACTTCTCGGGAATGTTGCGGTCCAGCCAGAACGTGATGGGCTGCACCGGCTCGGACACCTGCGCCGACGGATCCTTCTTCTCGAGCCGCCAGCGGTTGACGAAGCGCTGGCGCGGCGTGCGCGCCAAGTCGTCGCCGAAGTCCATGACCGCGCTCGTGAAATGCCCCAACCGTGCGTCCGCAGGCCGGGGCCGCATGGGCTGCTCTGGCAGCCGCGCTATCGAGTAGTGCAGGCTCATGAACAGACTGCGCGGGTCGGGCACCGCACGGGGCACGCTGGGCACTTGCCCATAAGCGCCAGGCTGAGGCTGCGCAATGGAACCGGTGGCGTAGTGGTTGAGGGTCTCCAGGACCACGAGCTCCGGCGTAGCGCGCACCGAGGCGATGGCCGAGTTGCGCGTATCGAGCGAGTAGCCCTGGCGATAGGCGCGCTGCAGCTTGGCGCCCAGGCTCAGCATGTCGTTGACAAAAAGCGCGTTGGCCTCCACCAGGAAGGACTTGCGCTCGGGATGCGGCTGGCTCGCCACCGAGGTGCTGGCAAGCAGGCTGGGCGAAAACGAAGCGCTTACCGCACGTCCGGCCGGCGTGCCCGGGCTCGCGATGAATTCCATGTTGCGCGCGAGCATCTGCAACTGGTTGTGCACGCGCCGGAACTCGATGACCATCTCGTCGGCCATGAGCCCGCCTGAGAAGCGCCCCTCGCCGATGCCGGTCTTGGCCTTGGGCGACAGGAAGAACGGCTGCCCGAGGTCTTCAGGCCGCAGTTCGAGCCAGACCTTCTCGTCCTTCTGCCAGAGAGTGAGCAGTCCCTCGATGCGGCGGGCGTCCTTGATGACTGCTGCGAACGGACGCAAGCCCGATGCCGGCGGCAATGCCTGCTTGGCGCTGGCCGCGCTGGGCGCCGCGCCCGAACCCACGGCGTCAGCCTGGCCTGCGGGTGCTGCGCTCGCACCCGAGGCGGGTGATCCCACGGCCGCACTCACTGCAGGCGTCGCGCCTTGCGCCCCCGGATCCCGAAGACTGGCGCAGCCAGCCAGCACGGCGACGACGAGCGCTGACAACGGGAATGCACGCGAGACTCGCGGCGCGGCGGGGCGAGACGAGGACGAATACTTCATTGGGCCGACTCAGTACAACGGGCGGCTCGGAAGCACCGTTCGTGCCGCCCTGGATGTGTGCGCTTTCTCGCGCACTGGAGTGACCGGATTCTGTAGCCGGTGACCTCCTGCGTCACCCGGGCATGCTCACCTCGTCAGGGCCTGGCGTGCACTAGTGCAGTTATTTGAGCGCCTTGAATCGCACGCGCTTCGGACGGGCGCCCTCTTCGCCCAAACGCCTCTTCTTGTCGGCCTCGTACTCCTGGTAGTTGCCGTCGAAGAACACCCACTTCGAATCGCCTTCAGCGGCCAGGATGTGTGTGGCAATGCGATCGAGGAACCAGCGGTCGTGGCTGATGACCATGACCGAGCCCGCGAACTCGAGCAAGGCGTCTTCGAGCGCGCGCAAGGTTTCCACGTCGAGGTCGTTCGACGGCTCGTCCAGCATCAGCACGTTGCCGCCAGCAATCAGCGTCTTGGCCAGGTGCAGGCGCCCGCGCTCACCGCCGGAGAGGTTGCCCACGAGCTTCTGCTGGTCGTTGCCCTTGAAGTTGAAGCGGCCCAGGTAGGCACGCGAGGGCATCACGAACTTGCCCACCACCAGGTTGTCCAGGCCGCCCGACACGTCTTCCCACACGGTCTTGCCCGCCGCGAGGCTGTCGCGGCTCTGGTCGACGAAGGCCATTTTCACGGTCGAGCCGACGCTGATGCTGCCTGCGTCGGGCTGCTCCTTGCCGGCGATCATGCGAAACAGCGTGGACTTGCCGGCGCCGTTGGGGCCGATGATGCCCACGATGGCGCCGGCCGGGATCTTGAAGCTCAGGTCGTCGATGAGCACGCGGTCACCGAAGCTCTTGGTGACGCTCTTGAACTCGATCACCTCATGGCCCAGGCGATCTGCCACGGGGATGAAGATCTCCTGCGTCTCGTTGCGCTTCTGGTATTCGTGGTCCGAGAGCTCCTCGAAGCGGGCGATGCGCGCCTTGCTCTTGGCCTGGCGCCCCTTCGGGTTCTGGCGCACCCACTCGAGTTCCTTCTTCATCGCCTTCATGCGGGCGTCTTCGCTCTTTTGCTCCTGCTCCAGTCGTTTTTCCTTCTGGACGAGCCAGGTGGAGTAGTTGCCCTTCCACGGAATGCCGTGACCGCGGTCGAGTTCGAGGATCCACTC
>CBINKC010000234.1:0-4029 GCA_966251135.1 uncultured Burkholderiaceae bacterium | reverse complement strand
TATGGCTGTGCTTTGCGCCTTGATTGGCACCATTTCCAGGGCCCGCTCGGCCACGTCGGATTGCTTCCCAGCCTCTCAGCCCGAACGGAGGTGGGAAGTCGGTCCCTAAAGTCCCACCCTCGCCACGCCGTCCAGTGTCAGAGGCTGCCTGTGCTCGAGCGCGTCACCGAGGATGCGTTGCCACGAGCGGCAGATCGCCGCGTGCTCCACATCAGGCGGGTGCAACTCCAGCCGCAGCAACGGCCGACCACGCTGCAGCGTGGCGACCAGCGCCGCCCAGCCGAGCGACGCACCCCGGCGCCATGCGCTCGCCGTGCTGTAGACCACGGCTTGGCTGATGAGCTCGCGCCGTTGCGGCAGCAGCACGAATCGGCGCAGGGTGCATGTATAGCGCAAGGGCAAACGCTCCAGCGCGGACCACGTGCCGGCGCTCATCAGCCATGCCGGTGCCACGAAACCGCTCGGCACGATGCCCCAGCCGGCCAGCCACTGGAGCCCGGCGGCGAGGCGGCGCGCCGCCTCGCTCTGTGGCAAGGCCGCGAACTCACCTTCGCCGCGGGTGTAGTGCCGCCGCCGCATATGGTCGAGCCAGCCGTGCGGGCGGCCGTCGTCGAGGTGGGTGTAGCCGTGCAGCGCGATCTCGTCTCCCGCGGCACGCCGCTCCAGCAGCCACTGCGCAAAGCTCCCGTCGGCCGGCCGGCCGTGATAGCGCGGCACGGCCAGCAGCGTGACTGGCAGCGGCGCCACATCGCGCACGGCGCGGAGCAGGTTTTCGCACGCGGGCATCGTGCGTGGCGCCACGTCGTGCAGCACGACGGCGAGCGCGGGCGTCATGGCCGCACTCGCGGTGCCCCGAAGGTGTGTATGAATCCGGCGTGCCCTAGGGTGCAGTGTTTGACACTCCGTGGAACATAAAACCGAGTCTTTGCCGCCCTGGCGTCGTTGCAAATACTCGCGATAACTGCAGGTATCGCTGCGGTTTGCGCCTAGCCAGGACGACAAATCCATCGGCTTTCTTAAGTTCCACGGAGTGTCAAACACTGCACTAGCATCGCGCACGGACGTGCCGAAGCAACGCACACGGCACGGCCCCAGCTCCGGCTGCGGCAAGCATTTGCACCGCCGGGTGGTCGCCTTGCGGTGTCATGCGCGGGCATGTCGGATGCGTTCACACCATTTCATTGGGGGAGGCTGGCCGCTCGGCGAGGCGGCAGCAGCATCGGGCTGCGCGGGCCCTCGCGCAGCAACTGCCGGTAGTGCATCAGCTGCAGCGGCAGCATCTGCTGCCAGTCATAGGACTCGGCGCGTTCGCGTGCGCGGCTCGACAGCCCTGCCCACTGCTGGCTGAACACCGCCTGGACGGCCTGCGCATAGCTGTCGGAGCGGCCGTCGCGCACCGCGGCCCCGACGCTGTCGTCCACCAGTTCCGCCAGGCCCTCGGCGGCGCGGGCGACCACGGGCGTGCCGCTGGCCATGGCCTCCAGCGCCGACAGGCCGAAGGTCTCCTGGTCGCCGGCATGCACGAAGACATCGGCGCTGGCCAGCACGCGCGCCAGCGCCATCGGATCGTTGATGTGCGGCCATACGCGTACGCGGTCGCCGCACGGCGCCATCGGCCCCGCACCCACGGCCAGCAGGTAGTAGGTCGGTCCGAGCTTGCGCACCGCGTCAACCAGCACGCCGAGGTGCTTCTCGGGGGCGAAGCGGCCGGCGTAGACGAGCAGCCGCGCGCCGGGTGGCAGGGCGAGTTGCGCGCGCCACGCAGTGCTCGCGCGTGCCGGGTGGAACACCCGCGTGTCCACACCCAGCGGCTGGCAGGCGACGTTCGACACGCCCCAGTCCTCCAGCCGCTGGCGCATCGCCTCGCTGGGGGCGAACACCAAGTCGAACCGGCGGTACAGGCGCCGCGCATAGCGCCGGGCGGCGAGGCCGCCCGCCGGCCCGAAGACTTGGCGCCCCAGCAGTTCGAGGTTCGAGTGGCAAAAGGCCACGGCGGGGATTCCCATGGCCTGCGCCGCGTCGAGCGCCGCCCAGGCGAGCCGGTAGGGATCGCCCGATTCGATCACGTGCGGATCGAGTGCCTGCAGCGCTGCCGCGAGCAGACCGCGGCGCAGCGGGAAGCGGTAGCCGCCCGATCCGGGCAGGCGCACGCCGGGCAGGGCGACGATGCCCGGCCCCTCCGCCGCCGAAGCAGCAATGGTGTGGCGCCAGCCGGTGTAGCGCGTGATCCAGGCGTGCTTGGCCAGCAGGTAGCGGCGCACGCCACCACCGGTGGGGCTCCAGAACATGGTCGCGTCCACCACGTGTGTTCCGGCGCCGACGTCGCCCAGGATCCTGTCCATGCCGAGCGCCCGTGCAAGCGACGTTCCCGGCATGGCGGTCCGCGCCGGGCATGCCGCCTGCCCCGCACCGAGGCCCGACGCCTCGCGCGTCGAACCCTTGACGAAAGGACACCTCATGGCCATGAGCAACGACGACATCGTCGACACCCTGAACGACCTCATCGAGACCTGCAAGGACGGTGAGTACGGCTTCAACGCCTGCGCCAAGCACACGGCGTCGGAGGAACTGCGCGAGGTCTTCCACGAGCGTGCCCAGGAGTGCCGCGTCGCGGCCGAAGAGCTCCAGCCCTATGTGACGCAGTACGGCGGCAAGCCGGACCAGCGCGGCAGCGCCAGCGGCGCGTTGCACCGGGGCTGGGTGGCGGTGCGCGGCTCGCTCGCCGGCTACTCCGACAAGGCCATGCTCGAGGAATGCGAGCGTGGCGAAGACGCGGCACTGGCGCGCTATCGCAAGGCCCTTAAGGATGACCTGCCCGAGCAGCTGCGTGCGCTGATCCAGCGGCAGGAGCTGGGCGTGCAGCGTAACCACGACCAGATCAAGGCCCTGCGCGATCGCGCGAAAGAGAACCTGTAGGAACTTCCGCAGCCTTTACCCGCCGCACACCGCCCGGCCCGGCCTTGCGCGGGGCCGGGCGGCAAGCGGCGGCCCCGATGCGGCCCGAGGTGCCGGCATCGGAGCGGCATGCTTTGAGCGGCGCTGGGGGCATGTCGTTTGCCGTCCTTCGGTGACCTGCACCTCGCCCCTCGCACGTTCCAGTCGCTTGCGAAGAGCGCGAACCATGCCACCCCCCGCCGCTGCCAGCTACGTCACCGCAGACCGCGTGGAGAGGGGCCGCACCCGGCGGTCTTGCAAGAACTGCCGTTTCACGCCGGGGCGCCTCATCATGGCCGCCTCCATCGCGCTCTTGATGGGCACCGGGCCCGCGCTGCTGCTCCTGCTGCTCCTGCTGCTCGGGTTCCCGTATGTCGCTTTCTTCACATCGATCCAGGCGGACTACCCGCTGCAGTTCGCCGACTGGAACTGGCTCACCTCGGTGGGCGCGTTCGGCCTGGGCTCGGCGCAGGTGTATTTCCTTGTTCGTGCTGATTCCCGTGCTGCGCAAGCGCGGCGAGGCGGCCACGGCGTGGCCCTGGGACGGGGCACTGGGGCTGGAGTGGGAGGTGCCGTCACCGGCGCCGTTCCACACCTTCGAGACGCCGCCTGCTCGGGAGCTGGTGACCAGCCACCGGGTGTTGCTGGCCGATTGAGCGGCAAGCGGCCATGAGTGCCCCGCCCAGTCCTGCGCGCCCAGGAGATCCGGTCCCTTCCGCGCCGACGGCACCCGAGGCACCGCACGAGCCTGCTCCGGTCGATCTTGCCGAGGAGTCGATCGCCGGCGAGGAAGACCCGGGCGCGTCGCTCGACCTGGCAGTGGGCGGCCCGGCACCGTCGCCCCCAGAGGGTGGACCCGGCGCCGCGCCGGGCAGCGACGGGCGGGGGAGGTCGGCATAGCGTTCCGGGCGAACGGAGGGGCTCAGGGCGAAATGGAGGGGAGGCTGGCATAGCGTGCTCGCTCGTCACCTCTTTGGCTCCTCTCACCGCCGTTGTGCTCTCACCTCCGTTCGGGCTGAGCATGTCGAAGCGCCGCGCACCGCATGCGCGATGCGATGTGACGCGGCTGTGCCACGCAACGAATGAAACACGGGC
>CBINKC010000233.1:0-4043 GCA_966251135.1 uncultured Burkholderiaceae bacterium | reverse complement strand
TACGGGCCTACCCCATCCGTTCGCACTGAGCTTGTCGAAGTGCCGGCACCACGGGTGCGGGGCTTCGACAAGCTCAGCCCGAACGGGGTGTGGGGATCCAGCCCGAACGGGGTGTGGGGATCCAGCCCGAACGGGGCGCGGGGCCCTGCGCCGAGGCTCACAGCATGCGATCTTCATGCAGCCACATGGAGGTTTGCGCGCAAGCCGCATCGATGAGCAAGCCTGACCAGACCGCTGCCCGGGCGGTGCGGGTTAGTTCGGGTGTTCGTCATCGTGGGCCGATGCGACCCTCGTGTGACCCGCTGTGGAGCCATACCGAGATGCTGTCGATCTCGTCCACCTCACGACACTAGTTCAGGACTGCGCCATGCCTGTCGCCGATAGCGTGATCCTGGGCCGCGGCGTCCAGATCTTCCACCCCTCGCTGGTGAATCTCTACGGCTGCACGGTCGGCGACGACACGCGGATCGGCACCTTCGTGGAGATTCAAAAGAACGCCAGCATCGGCATGCGCTGCAAGATCTCCTCGCACAGCTTCATCTGCGAGGGCGTGGTCATCGAAGACGAGGTGTTCATCGGGCACGGCGTCATGTTCACGAACGACCGCTACCCACGCGCCACAACCTCGGGCGGGCAGTTGCAGACCGAGGCCGACTGGACCGTCGAAGTCACCCGCGTGAGACGAGGTGCGTCCATCGGCTCGAACGCCACCATCGTCTCGGGCATCACGATCGGCGTGGGCGCGCTCATCGGCGCCGGCGCCGTCATCACCAGAAACGTTCCTGACTACGCGGTCGTGGCCGGCGTGCCCGGCCGCGTGATCGGGGACACACGAGCACACCGCTGATCGCACGGTGGGCCATGTCGTTGGCGGCGCCATCGCCGTGTTTCGTCGTGCCGTTCGCGGCAGTTCGTTCCATGCCCCGCCGCCGGCCACTCGAGCTGTCGCAGGGCGGGGCCGGGCGGCCCGGACGGCGGTAGTACCGCAGTCATGAGAGGGGAACACCGCCGTGATCAATCTAGGACTCATAGGGTATGGGTACTGGGGCCCCAACCTGTTGCGCAACTTCGCGGAGACACCGGGGCTGAACGTCGGCGCCGTGTCCGACCTCGACACCTCCAAGCTCGCGCTCGTGCAGCGCCGCTACCCCGCCGTGAAGACGACCCCCGATTACCGCGAGCTGCTGAACGATCCAGCCATCGATGCCATCGCGATCGCCACGCCGGTCCACACGCACTTCGAGCTGGCTCGCGCGGCGCTGCGTGCCGGCAAGCACCTGTGGCTGGAAAAGCCGATGACGGAAACCCTGGCCCAGGCGCGCGAGCTGGTCGACGAGGCCGAGCGGCGCCACCGCACGCTGCTCATCGACCACACCTTCGTCTACACCGGCGCGGTGGCCAAGATGGCCGAGATCATCCAGGCCGGCGAGCTGGGGCAGGTCTACTACTACGACTCGGTGCGGGTCAACCTGGGGCTCTTCCAGCGCGACGTGAGCGTGATCTCCGATCTGGCGGTGCACGACTTCTCCATCCTCGACCACCTGCTGAACGAACACCCGGTGGCCGTGTCCGCCAGCGGTACCAACCACTTTCCGGGCACGCCGGAGAACCTGGCCTATGTGACGCTGTTCTACGAGTCCGGCACGATCGCGCACGCCAACGTGAGCTGGCTGGCGCCGGTGAAGGTGCGGCAGATCCTGGTGGGCGGCAGCAAGAAGATGATCACCTACGACGACCTGCAGCCCAGCGAGAAGGTCAAGGTTTACGACAAGGGCGTGAGCATGACCGACGACCCGCAGAAGATCCACGAGATGCGCGTCGGCTACCGCACGGGCGACATGTGGGCGCCGAAGATCGCGGTCACGGAAGCGTTGCGCATCGAAGCCGACCACTTCGTCGATTGCGTGGAGCACGACAAGACGCCCCGCACCGACGGGCAGCTCGGCCTGCGCGTCGTGGAGCTGATCGAAGCCGCCAGCGAGTCCATGCGCCACAAGGGCGAGACCGTCTACCTCCTGCACCACAGGAGGCTGCCGTGATTCCATTCGTCGACCTCAGGGCCCAGTACCTGTCGATCAAGCACGAAGTCGATGCGGCCATCCAGGGCGTGCTCGACAGCTGCCAGTTCACCCTCGGCAACGAGGTGGTCGCGTTCGAGCAGGAGTTCGCGGCCTACTGCGCATGCACGCACGGCATCGGCGTGAACACCGGCACGAGCGCCCTGCACCTCGCGCTGCTGGCCGCGGGCATCGGCCCGGGCGACGAGGTGATCACCGTACCGTTCACGTTCGTGGCCACCGTGTCGGCCATCGGCTACACGGGCGCGCGGCCGGTGTTCGTCGACATCGATCCGCGCAGCTACACCATGGATCCTGCGGCGATCGAAGGCGCAATCGGCCCGCGCACCAAGGCCATCGTGCCGGTGCACCTCTACGGCCAGCCGGCGGACATGGACCCCATCCTCGACATCGCCCGGCGCCGCGGGCTGGCCGTCATCGAGGACGCGTGCCAGGCGCACGGGGCCGAATACAAGGGCCGGCGCGCCGGGAGCATGGGCGACCTGGGATGCTTCAGCTTCTACCCGGGCAAGAACCTGGGCGCCTATGGCGAGGGGGGCATGGTGGTCACCCACGATGCGGGCCACGCCCGCACGATCCGCATGCTGCGCGACTGGGGCGCGGAAAAGAAGTACCACCACGTGCTCAAGGGCTTCAACTTCCGCCTCGAAGGCATCCAGGGTGCGGTGCTGCGCGTGAAGCTGCGCCACCTGGAGCAGTGGACGCAGGCCCGGCGCGCCGCAGCCGCGCGTTACGACGCGCTGCTGGCCGGCACCGGCGTCGCTACGCCCCACGCCGGCGAGGACATGCGCCACGTTTATCACCTCTACGTGGTCCGCACGGCTCGGCGGCAGGCATGGCAGGACGCGCTCGGGGCGCAGGGCATACAGACGGGCATCCACTACCCGACGCCGGTGCACCTGCTGCCGGCCTACGCCGACCTCGGCCACCGCGTCGGAGACTTCCCGCATGCCGAGCAGGCCGCGAACGAGGTGCTGTCGCTGCCGATGTTCCCCGAGCTGACGGCCTCGCAATGCGAGGCCGTGGCGCAGGCGGTGGCCGCGCTCGCCGCATCGGATGCCGGCGAGTGGCGCGACCGCCCGCGCGGCGACGGCATGGCTTCCACCCGCACCGCAGCCCCTATTCCAGCCATGCGCCATGGACCCGCCTGAGCAGCCGCGCGCAGCCGATGCGGCGAGGCCGCTGCTGATCTTTCCGTGCAATGGCAACGGGATCGAAGCGCTGCACTGCCTGGGGCACGGCCACCGGATGCTCGGCTTCGTGGATGACACGCCGGCCAAGCGCGCGGCACAGGCGCACGGCCATGCCGTGATGTCGCGTGCGGCGTTTGCGGAGTGGCCCGAGGCCATGGTGCTCGCCGTGCCGGGCAGCGCACAGTCGTACCGCTCGCGCGCCGCGCTCATCCGCGGCCTGGGCATCGACGGCGGCCGCTGGGCGCAGGTCATCCACCCGGCGGCCTGCATCTCGCCGCTGGCGCGCATCGGCTGCAACGTACTCATCATGGCGGGCGTGGTAATCACGAGCAACGCGGTGATCGGGGACCACGTGTGCGTGCTGCCCAACACCGTGATTCATCACGACGCACGCATCGGCGACTGGAGTCTCGTGGGCGCCAATGTCACCGTGGCGGGCGGCACCCTGGTCGGCGAGAACTGCTACATCGGCAGCGGCAGCAGCCTCATGAACGGCCTGGAAATCGGCGACGGCACGCTGGTGGGACTGGGCAGCGTGGTGATACGCAGCACGGCGCCGGGCAGCCGGGTCGCAGGTTGCCCAGCGCGCCCGCGTTGAGTCCATGGAAGCCCGGTGGCCCGGATCACGTTTGGGCTGAGACGGGTCGAAGGCCCGCGGTGCAGGTGCCGCTCGGAGCTGGATCCATACGTGCCGTTCGGACTGAGCTTGTCGAAGATCCCACCCGTGGTGCAGGCACTTCGACAAGCTCAGTGCGAACGGATGGGGTAAGCC
>CBINKC010000232.1:0-4075 GCA_966251135.1 uncultured Burkholderiaceae bacterium | reverse complement strand
GCGCCCTGCTCGCCGGCCTGGCCGACACCATCGAGCACCACGCGGGCGAGTGGACGCACGCCGTTGCCCGCGCGGCCTCCGAAGCGCTGGGCCGCGCCTGGTCGCGCACCCAGACCCTGTGCCGCCGGCTCGACCTGCTCGCGTAGCGTCCCAACATATCGCCAAACGGCTCCTCCGACCCGTCTGACTGGAGCCCTCCTCCTGGAGGAGGGCTGGGAGGAGCTGTCGCCCTCGCTGGAGCCCCCGCTTGGAGGGGTGTATAGACCGGGGACATGGGTAACACCCGTGCGAGGACATGGGTGACAGCTGTGTCGAGGCTAGCAGACTTGCGCGAGATCGATGACGGCGACTTTGTGGTGGCAGAAGTAGACGCCGAGCACGGCTTCGCTGTCGGCGCTCGCTCGCAGGGCTACAGATTGCCCGACGAGGGCTTTACCGACTCTCCATTCCAGGCCTTTGAACTTGATCAAGCCACCGTCGTAGACGCGGCGCACGAGATCGCCTGGGGCGTATTGCGGTTCGGGGAGCGTCGCGGGCATTGAACGAGGGCTTGCTGCGTAGCGATCTGCTGGCGTTTGCATCCCCAGCGCCTCATGGGGCCGCTCGAAGTTGTAGACATGGCGCCAGTCGTTGAGATGACGCTGTACATCGTCGATGTCCTTGAAGCGCCGCGTGCAGATCACCTCGGCAGCCATCGTGCGGTGGAACCGTTCTTCCTTGCCGTTGGTTTGTGGGTGCGCTGGCCGGCTGTGACTCAACCGCACTCCCAGACGTATGAGCCAGACGCCCAGCTTCGTCACTGCGCCCTCGTTCGGGTTCCCCCACGGGGGTCCGTTGTCGCCGTTGATGCGTTCTGGAAGGCCATAGCGCTCGAACGCCGACTGCAGTGCGTGCTGCACTGGCCCCGTGGTCTCGGTGCCAAGGGCCTGCAACACGATGTTGAAGCGTGAGTGATCGTCCAGCACCGTCAGCGGGTGGCAGCGTCCGGCATCCGTGGCGAAATGGCCTTTGAAGTCGATTTGCCACAGCGCGTTTGGCGATTCATGCTCAAAACGCTGCCAAGGTTCGGATGCTTGGCTGGCGGCGGGACTGATCAGCCCATGGCGACGCAGCACTGAGTTCGCGGTGCTCGGGGCCAGTTGCACGCCTTCGTCGCGCATGAGCACGTGCGCAATCTTGCGTCCACCCCACGCCGGGTGCTTGGCCCTCAGTGCAAGAACCTTGTCTTCCAGCTGCGCGCAAGTGCGCAACGGCGAGGAATAGGGCCGACGGGAACGATCGCCGAATTCCTCCCGACCGAGCCACTTGTAGCCCGTCTTGCGGCTGATGCCATAGCGACGGCACAACTCGCTGACGTTCGCGTCCGCCTGGCGCGCCAGGCGGACGAACTCCTCTCTCTTCTCTTGCACGGTGACTTCGCTCCAGGGCATGGTGTTTCTCCCGCCGACCAAGCGGGAAAAGTGTCACCCATGTCCTCGCACACCTGTCACCCATGTCCCCGGTCTATACAAGGGGGCTCGGGGGAGCCCACGCGGTGAGGACCGGCTTGCCGGTCCAGGGGGCTGCGGGGAGCCCAACATTCACCCGCCAGGTTGTGATCGGGTCTTCTACGAAGATCCGATCACAGCCTCGGCTCCCCCTGCTCGTTGACGGTGATCGTCGGGCCCGGAGGCGAGGTCGTCTGCACGTGGTGCTCGATGCCGCGGAAGTCGTACGTCACGTCCCAGTAGTCCGGATTGCCCTGGGGCGGAACGCTCGCGCAGCGCTGCACCGGGCGGCGGTCGCCGGTGTCGACGTTGGCGCCGATCACCGCGCCGGCCACCGCGCCACCGGCGGTCGCCAGGTCGCGCCCCGAGCCGCCGCCGATCTGGTGGCCGATGATGCCGCCCAGCACGCCGCCGATGATGGCGCCGCCGACGTTGGGCTCCTGCACGCGGTCGCGCTCGACCCAGCAGCGCTGCTGCTGCGGCGTGTTGAAGACGGCGCGGGCGCTGGTCACCCCGGCCTCGAACAGGCGCTCCTGCGGGCGGCGCCGCCAGTCGTAGACAGGCTGCGGCATCGGCGCGTAGCGGGCATCGTCGAAGCGCATCGTGGGCGGCACGGCGCGCGCCGAGGAGAGCCGGTCGTTCAGGCCCATCGAGCCCAGGCTCGGGTACATGCCAGGCCGCAGCACCACGCAGCGGCCGTTGAAGTTGGAGTGCTCGCAGACCTCCCAGCGCTCGCCCACCACCATCACGGAAGAGGCCCGGTCGTTGAAGCCGAAGGCGCCGAGGCTCGGGATGTCGTTGGTCGATCGGACCGAACGGCCGTGGAAGCCGTCGTGCTCGAAGAAACTGATCTCGCCGCCCATGGGGCGCGGCGCGTAGCGGTCTTCGCCGTAGTGGTGGTCTCGCCGGGCCGGGCGGGCCGACGAAAGCCGGTTGTTCATGTTCATCTCGCGCAGCGACCGGTAGTGGCCCGGCACCAGCACCATGCACTGGCCGCTGAACTCGACGTTCTCGCAGACCTCCCAGGGCTCGCCGGTCACCACCACCGAGGACGCGCTGTCGTTGAAGCCGAAGCGCCGGAAGTCGGCCACCGGCCGCCCGGTCGTGAAGGCGCGGCCCTCGAAGTCGTGGTGCTCGTAGAAGGTGACCTCGGCCGAGGCAGGCATGGCGGCCAGCGCGCCCAGCAGTGCCATTGCTCCCATCCACCAGCGTGTCTTGGTCTTCATCGCTCTTGCTCCATCGCGCCCCAAGGCGCTCACGTCCCGACAACGTCCGCCGAGCTCGCACCGCCGACCTTGCTCCCGGGAGTGTCTCGTAAGTTTTTGTGTATCGGCACAGGCCGCGGGCCGGCGATTTCACTCCGGCGAATCGGGCTTTGGTCGCATGCCGGCCGTGGCGCATCCGTGGCACGGGCAACATCGCCCGCTTCGCTGAACGGACGATCCCATCCATGCTCACGAGACGCCACTGGGGCCAGGCCACCGCCGCCCTGATGGCGAGCGCCGCCCACCCGTGGACGCTCGCCCAATCCGCCACGCAGCCGACCTCCGCTGCCGACGCGGCCTTCACCGCCCTCGCCGCCCGCTACTTCGACGAGCGCATGGACCTGGACCCGCTGCGGGCCTCCGCCATGCTGGCCGACCCCAGGTACGAGGGGCGGCTGGAGATCGGCATCCAGCCAGAGCACATCGCCCGCGAGAAAGCGCTCTACCAGCGCGTCGCGGCCGAGCTGGCCAAGCTGCCGCCCGAGGACCTGTCCGCCGACAACCGCCTCAGCCGCGAGCTGCTCGACTGGGAGCTGCGCGACGCGATGGAGGGCGACAGCTACCCGCAGCACCTTCTGCCGATGAACCAGTGGGGCGGCCTGCCCATGGCCCTGGCCAACTGGGCCGGCGGCGACCAGGCCCAGCCGCTGAAGACGCCCGCCGACTACGACAACTACCTCAAGCGCCTGCGGCGGCTGCCCGAGTACAACGACCAGGCCATCGTCAACATGCGAGAAGGCATGCGGCGCGGCCTCACCGTGCCGCGGCCGCTGATCGTCTCGGCCCTGCCGGCGTTGAAGAACCTGGTCGCGCCCACGTTGGAGAAGACGCCCTTCGGGGCCGCGCTGAAGGTGATGCCGGACAGCTTCACGCCGGCCGAGCGCAAGCGCATCACCCGGGCGTACCGCACGGCGTACGAGCGCGAGATCCGACCCTCGCTGCAACGCCTGGTCGCCTTCCTCCAGGGACCTTACCTCGCCGCGTGCCGAACCACCGCCGGCTTGTCCGCGGTGCCCGACGGCGAGGCCTGGTACGCCTACCTCGTGCGTTCGAGCACCACCACCGGCATGGCGCCGGAGCAGATCCACCAGCTCGGCCTTTCGGAGGTGGCCCGCATCCACGCCGAGATGGCCCGCCTGCAAGCGGGGTTCGGCTTCACGGGCGAGGTGACGGCCTTCCTGCACTGGCACGAGCAGGAGCCGCGCTTCCGGCGTATGGTGGGCGGCTGCGACTGACCCACCCGCCGCTGTGTGGCGTGTTTCCCCGCTCCGTTGCGAGCGCGCCACGCTCCGCTGCCGCGCCGCGCGACGCGCGCCCGGGCGC
>CBINKC010000231.1:0-4126 GCA_966251135.1 uncultured Burkholderiaceae bacterium | reverse complement strand
CTCCAGCGGATTGCCCTTGAGCGCTTACATGATCTGGTCGCGCGAGAGCACGCGGCCCGGGTGCTGGGCCAGCACGACCAGCAGGTCGAACTGGTGGCTGGTCAGCTCGCAGGGCTTGCCGTCCAGGCGGGCCACACGCCCGCCCAGGTCGACTTCCAACCGGCCGAACCGCAGCACCTCATCGTCGCTGTGCGTGGGCGCGGCGCGGCGCAGCAGGGCTTTCACCCGCGCCAGCAGCTCGCGCGGCTCGAAGGGCTTGGGCAGGTAGTCGTCTGCGCCCAGCTCCAGGCCGACGATGCGGTCCAGCGGCTCGCCACGTGCGGTGAGCATGAGCAGCGGCAGGTGGCGCGTGCGAGGGTTGCCGCGCAGTTCGCGGGTGAGATCCAGCCCGTCGCCATCGGGCAGCATGAGGTCGAGCACCAGCGCGTCGTAGGGCTGCACCGCGAGTCGCTCGCGGCCCGCCGCCAGACTGCCCGCGGCATCGACTTCGAAACCCCCGGTGCGCAGGTAGTCGCCCACCATGGCGGACAGCCGGGCGTCATCATCGATCAGGAGCAGGCGGGGCATGGTTCAGCGAGATTTCGAGGTTCGTTGACGGGCGCGATGGTGCCGCAAGCGGGTGAAGCCCGTGCCGGTCAGGTGTGAAGAAACGTGAAGGACACAGCGCCTCACGCCTGTGCATCACGATTGCGCCTCACGACCGGGCGCCTCATGACGGCACGGACGCAACCGCCGGCCCCGGCGCGCCGGGACGAAAGCGCACCTCCGCATCGAGCCCCGTGGGCTGCCGGTTGGTCAGCGTCAGCCGCGCGCCCAGCGCATCGCAGATGCTGCAGCAGATGGCCAGGCCCAGGCCGCTGCCCTCGGTCGGGTGCCCGGTGTGGAAGGGCTCGGACAAGCGCTCCGCCAGCCCGGGAGCGATGCCGGGCCCGCTATCGCTGATGCGCAGCACGGGGGAGCCGCCCTCGGTGCCCACGCGCACCAGCAGCCGACCACCGGCGGGTGTCTCGCGCACGGCATTGGCGAGCAGGTTGCGCGCAAGCTCGCGCAGCATCCAGTCGTGCCCCAGCACCTGCACGGGCCGCGCATCCAGCTCGAAGTCCAGCCCTTTGGTGGCGATGAGCGGCGAAAGGTCCAGCGCCACCTGGCTCACGGCGTCGGCCAGGGACAAGGGCACCAGCCGCCCCTGGGCATGCACTTGCTCCACCTTGGCCAGCGCGAGCATCTGGTTGGCCAGCTGCGTTGCGCGCTCGACCGTGCCGGCCATTTCCTGCAAGGCCTGCTCGGCCGGCACGTCACCGCGCCGCGCCGATTGCAGCTGTGTCTTCAGCACCGCCAGCGGGGTACGCAGCTGGTGGGACGCATCGCGCACGAAGCGCTTCTGGTGGTCCAGCAGACGCTGCAGGCGGGCCATGAGCTGATTGGTGGCATCGACGAGCGGGAGCAGTTCGTGCGGGGCATCGGGCGCCTGGATGGGTGCCAAGTGGCCCTCGGGCCGGGTGGCCAGTTGCGCCGACAACAGCAGCACCGGCCGGGTGGCGCGCCGCACCACCCACACCACCACGAGCGCGATCACGCCGACCAGCGTGAGCTGGCGCCAGAGCGTGTCGAGCAGGATCCGGCGTGCGAGCTGCTCGCGCAGCTCCAGCGTCTCGGCCACCTGGATCGTGGCCATGCCCTGCCCCTCCTGCCCCGCCACCGGCTGCAGCAGCACGGCCACGCGCACCCGCATGCCGCGGTAGCGGTCGTCGTAGAAGTCCACGAGCGCCGCGTAAGGGCCGTGCACCGGCAGCCGGCCGCGCCACCGCGGCAGGTCTTCGAAGCCGGAGACCATCTCGCCGGCAAAGCCCGTGACCTTGTAGTACATGCGGCTACGGTTGTCGGCCTCGAACGCCTCCAGGGCCGAATAGGGCACCGTGGCAGTGAGCCGGGCCTGATCGCCCGAGCCCGTGACCGACAACAGCTCGCCGATGGACTTGGCCGACGCGAGCAGCGTGCGGTCGTAGGCCGTGTCCGCGGCACCCAACGCCTGCCGGTACAGGCTCACGGTGTTGATCGCGACGATGACCAGCACCGGCGCGAGGATGCCCACCATCAGCTGCCGGCGCAGGGAGCGCCGATGTGAGCCCGCGCGCCGGGGCGCGGGGGCCGTCGCGGCAGTGGCTGCGTCCCTATCGGGGTGTTGTCGGGTATCGCCCGGCAGTGCAGCACTCATCCCTGGGCCTTCAGCAGGTAGCCCAGACCCCGCAGCGTGACGAGCTGGGCCTGCGTGTCGGCCAGGCGCTTGCGCAGCCGGTAGACGACGACTTCGATGGCTTCGTAATGGACGTCGTGCTCGTTCGGAAAGACCAGATCGAACAGGCGTTCCTTCGACACTGCATGCCCCGGCCGCGCGAGCAATGCACGCAGCAGTGCCGCCTCGCGGGGCGCCAGCTCCATTGGCTCGCCATGGTGATAGATCGCTCCGCTTTCGGGGTCGCAGTGCAGGCCGCAAAACATCTGTGATGCGCTGGGCACCGCATCGCCCGTGCTCGCCGGCCGCCGGGCCAGCGCACGGATGCGCGCCTCCAGCTCGTCCAGGTCGAACGGCTTGGCCAGGTAGTCGTCGGCGCCCGTGTTCAGGCCGAGCACGCGGTCACCCACGGTGCCGCGGGCGGTGAGGATGAGCACGGGCGTGTTGAGTTGCTCCGCGCGTGCCCGCTCCAGCACCACCAGGCCGTCGACGCCGGGCAGGCTCAGGTCGAGCACCACCACGTCGGGCACGGCGGCGCGCCAGCGCTCCAGGGCACGGCTGCCATCGCCGCAGGCCGAGACCTGCATGCCCCGGCGCTCCAGCGCGCGCACCAGCGTGGCCTGCATGCCGGGGTCGTCTTCGACCAGGAGCAGCTTCATGGGCCGGACATTAGCATTTGCCCCTAGGCCTCGGACAGCGGACTGACAGCCAAGCCCCGGAAGATGGCACGGTCGTCAATCCACAAGGAGACATGCATGCGTCGCGACACCTTCCTCAAGTCCCTGGCCGCGCTCGCCGCCGCGGGCACGCTGCCGCTGGACGTGCTGGCCGCCGCTGCCAACTACAAGATGATGATCCCGGCCAACCCCGGCGGCGGTTGGGACACCACCGGGCGCGCCCTGGGCAAGGCCATGCAGGATGCCGGCGTGGCCTCGTCGGTCACGTATGAGAACAAAGGCGGCGCGGCCGGTGCCATCGGCCTGGCGCAGTTCGTAAACGCCAGCAAGGGCGACCCCCATGCCCTCATGGTGATGGGGGCCGTCATGCTCGGCGGCATCATCACCGGCAAGCCCCCGGTGAGCCTCACGCAGGCCACGCCCATCGCGCGGCTGACCACCGAGTACAACGTGTTCGTGCTGCCCGCCAGCTCACCGCTCAAGAGCATGGCCGAGGTCGTGGCGCAGATGAAGAAGGACCCGGGCAGCGTGAAGTGGGGCGGCGGCTCGCGCGGCTCCACCGAGCACATCGCTGCAGCCATGATCGCGCGCGAGGTGGGCGTCGATCCCGCCAAGATCAACTACGTGCCGTTCCGGGGGGGTGGCGAGGCCACCGCCGCGATCCTCGGCGGCAACGTCACGGTGGGCGGCAGCGGCTACAGCGAGTTCGCACAGTACATCGAGAGCGGCAAGATGAAACCCATCGCCGTCACCTCCGCCACCCGCATCAAGGGCATCAACGTGCCCACGCTCAAGGAACAGGGCATCAACGTCGAGATCGGCAACTGGCGCGGCGTGTACGGCGCGCCCGGCATCACGCCCGAGCAGCGCAAGGAGCTGACCGACGCGGTGCTCAAGGCGCTGAAGAGCAAGTCGTGGCAGGAGTCGCTAGAGAAGAACGGCTGGATGCCCGCCGTGATGTCGGGCAAGGAGTTCGAGGACTTCGTCGACCGCGAGTTCGCCAGCTTGCGCGCCACCATGGTCAAGGCCGGGATGGTCTGACTGCCGGGCCCGCGACGGCGGGCCTGGTGACGCCTCGTCTCGCTTTATGAGCGGAAGGTCAGGACACCTTCCGCCTCCTCCGCCTCCTACTGCTCCATCGGGAAAGGACCGGCTGCCATGTCGACGTCTTCCGCCGCGGCGCTCCGTCAAACCTTCATCGGCATCGGTGCCATCG
>CBINKC010000230.1:0-4186 GCA_966251135.1 uncultured Burkholderiaceae bacterium | reverse complement strand
CCAGACGCTCGCCTCGATCACCTTCCAGAACTACTTCCGCATGTACGGCAAGCTGGCCGGCATGACGGGCACGGCCGACACCGAGGCCTACGAGTTCCAGGAGATCTATGGCCTGGAGACGGTGGTCATCCCGCCCAACAGGCCGACGATCCGCAAGGACGAGCTCGATCTCGTCTACAAGACCGCGCGCGAGAAGTTCGATGCGGTCATCGCCGACATCCGCGAGTGCCACGAGCGCGGCCAGCCGGTGCTCGTGGGCACCACCTCGATCGAGAACTCGGAACTGATCTCTGGGCTGCTCACTGACGCCAAGCTGCCGCACCAGGTGCTCAACGCCAAGCAGCACGCCAAGGAAGCCGAGATCGTGGCCCAGGCGGGGCGGCCGGGCATGATCACCATCGCCACCAACATGGCCGGCCGCGGCACCGATATCGTGCTGGGCGGCAACGTCGAGAAGCAGATCCAGTTCATCGAGGCCGACCCGAACCTGTCGGACGCCGAGAAGTCGGCCAAGGCGCAGCAGCTGCGCGACGAGTGGCACAGCCTGCACGAGAAGGTGAAGGCCGAGGGCGGACTGCGCATCATCGCCACCGAGCGGCACGAGTCGCGCCGCATCGACAACCAGTTGCGCGGCCGTTCGGGCCGCCAGGGCGACCCCGGCTCCTCGCGCTTCTACCTCTCGCTGGACGACGCGCTCATGCGCATATTTGCGGGCGAACGGGTGCGCGCCATCATGGAGCGGCTGAAGATGCCCGACGGCGAGGCCATCGAGGCGGGCATCGTCACGCGCAGCATCGAAAGCGCGCAGCGCAAGGTCGAGGCGCGCAACTTCGACGTCCGCAAGCAGTTGCTCGAGTACGACGACGTCTCCAACGATCAGCGCAAGGTCATTTACCAGCAGCGCAACGACATCCTGGAGGCGCAGAGCCTGGAGGCTCAGATCGCCAACCTGCGGCGCAGCACCATGGAAGACGTGGTGCGCACCTTCGTGCCCGCCAACAGCGTGGAGGAGCAGTGGGACCTCGACACCCTGGAGAAGACGCTGCGCGAGGAGTGGCAGCTCGACGTGCCGCTGAAGGCCGAGGTGGACAAGAGCACCTCCGTCACCGACGAGGACGTCGTCGAGAAGGTGGTGCAGGCGGCCGACTTGCAGTTCAAGGCCAAGCTCGACCGCGTGGGCACAGAACAGTTCATGCCCTTCATGCGCATGATCCTGCTGCAGTCCATCGACACGCACTGGCGGGAGCACCTGGCCGCACTCGACTACCTGCGTCAGGGCATCCACCTGCGCGGCTATGCGCAGAAGAACCCCAAGCAGGAATACAAGCGCGAAGCCTTCGAGCTCTTCAGCCAGCTGCTCGACTTGGTGAAGATGGACGTGACCCGCGCATTGATGACCGTGCGGATCCAGACGCAGGAAGAGGTCACGCAGGCGGCCGAGGCCATGGAGGAGCGTGCCGAGCGCATCAGCCACGTGCGCTACACCCACCCCAACGAGGATGGCAGCGTGTCCGAAGAGGGCGATGTGGCGGTGGCGGAGGTGCCCCGGGTGGGCCGCAACGACCCGTGCCCGTGCGGCAGCGGCAAGAAGTACAAGCACTGCCACGGACGCTTGAGCTGAGAAGGTGTGGACGAATCCGACATGGCCGCTCATCCCGCCGGAACGCGCCCACTCGGCGTTGCAAATGCTCGCCGTAGCCCGAGCTACGGCTGTGCTTTGCGCCTTGATTGGGCACGTTCCGGCGCGCTGCTCGGCCACGCCGGATTCATCCACACCTTCTGATCGCACCGCGTCCGGCTGCTGCGCGGGGCGATCTTGCGCCTGCGATGCTCGCCGTACAGGAGTACGGCTGCGCTTCTCGGCGCAACCTAGACCCGCTCGCGACGCCGGCCGCGGAGCGCTCAGCTCAAGCTTCGCTTTGCTCGCTTCATCAACCAATTGATTACGGGGGTTCGCCCACTATGGCCGTCAATCTCGAAGCTCCTGATCCGAAAGACCTGCACCCGGTGCCCGGCGTGCGCCTGGGCGTGGCCATGGCCGGCGTGCGCAAGGCCAACCGGCGCGATGTGACGGTGATCGCGCTCGATGAGGGTGCGCAGGTCGCGGGCGTCTTTACGCGCAACCGCTTCTGCGCGGCACCCGTGCAGCTGTGCCGCAAGCACCTGGCGGCGCACAGCGGCACGCGCGCGCTGCTCGTCAACACGGGCAACGCGAACGCGGGCACCGGCGAAGACGGACTGGCGCGGGCCATCTCGACCTGCGTGGCGCTGTCGCGTGAGATGGGGATCGCACCTGAGCAGGTGCTGCCGTTTTCCACGGGCGTGATCATGGAGACGCTGCCCAACGAGCGCATCGAGGCCGCCTTGCCGGCGGCGCTGGCCGACCTGGCGGGCGACCACTGGGCACTGGCCGCGCAAGCCATCATGACCACCGACACGCTGCCCAAGGCTGCTTCCATGCAGGTGCAGGTGGGCGGGCGTACGGTCACGGTCACGGGCATCAGCAAAGGCGCCGGGATGATCAAGCCCAACATGGCCACCATGCTGGGCTTCGTGGCCACGGATGCGGTGATCGCGCCGCAGCTGATGCAGGCGCTGGTGCATGAGGCGGCCGACCATTCATTCAACCGCATCAGCATCGACGGCGATACCTCGACCAACGACTCCTTCGTGCTGATCGCCACGGGCCGGGCGGGTCACGACCCCGTGACCCGGCTCGATACGGCCGACGGCATGGTGCTGCGCGACGCCATCGTGAGCGTGTCGCAGCGGCTGGCTCAGGCCATCGTGCGCGACGGGGAAGGTGCCACCAAGTTCATCACGGTGCAGATCGACGGCGGGCGCAGCGAGGCCGAGTGCCGGCAGGCGGCGTATGCCGTCGCGCATTCGCCGCTGGTCAAGACGGCGTTCTTCGCCAGCGATCCCAACCTGGGGCGCATCCTGGCGGCAGTGGGCTATGCCGGCATCGAGGACTTGGACCAGACGCGCATCGACCTCTTCCTGGACGACGTGCACGTCGTGCGCGAAGGGGGCCGGCACCCCGGCTACCGCGAGGAGGACGGCCAGCGCGTGATGAAGCAAAGCGAGATCACGGTGCGCGTGGACCTGCATCGCGGCGATGCCAGCGCCATCGTCTGGACCTGCGACCTGAGTGTCGACTACGTGAAGATCAACGCGGATTACCGCAGCTGATTGGCCGCAGCACTGCCTGAAGCAGCCACGCGGCGGCGGCAGCCGCGAGCAGGTGCTTGAGGGTGTGCCCGCTCATGACCCCCAGCCACGCCATCAGCCGCTGGTCGGCCATTTCGGCGAGCTTCGCGCCAGCGTAGAGGACGAGCACTACCCACCAGTCGTGCGCCGGTACCGCGCCGGCATGCGTGGGTCGCACGCGCAGCAGCAGTGTGGCGGGCACGAGCAGCATCGGCATGAACTGCACTGCCGCGTACCAGCGCAGGTCGCCGCCGGTACCCCAGCGGTCGCCGGTCCACCAGGATGCCACCGCGAACGTCGCGAAGACGAGTGCCCCTGCCAGCACAGACGGCCGGCCCCAATGCGGGCTCGCGCGCTGAGCGAGGAAGCCGATCAGCAGCGAGGCGCAGGCCCAGGCGATGGGCAGCCGGTCGAGCGCCAGTGTGTCGGTGGAGGGTGACCAGTGATAGAGCGACGAGCCCAGGCTCGTGCAAACGAGAGCGGCGGCAAAGATGCGCCAGGCAGGCAGCGCGGGGCCGGCATCCCTCACGCGCGCCAGTACCCACAGGGCCCAGCCGCCGGTGATCAGGAACGGAAGGTTGCTCAGTACGTTGGTGGCGTTGGGCAACGGGCCCCAGGTGCGGGCATCGACAAAGGTGTGGTAGTGCGCGGGCTGGGCGATCGGGCCATGCAGCCATAGTGCCAGCGCCGCGGCCAGTACCGGAACGATCAGCCAGCCGGTGCGCGATGAGCCGGGAACGGGTGCCGGCGACACCGTGTGTGGATGGGCCATGCGAAGTCCTCTTCGGGATGCTGATGGCAGCATCCTCATGTCGCGCATGGGAAGCGACAAGCGCGGCTATGGGTGTCGCGTGGGGTGGGGCCGGCGGTATCGCGTGGTGCGACTGCACCTGCGCGCTGCCCTGAGAGGCTGAGAAGCAATCCGACATGACCGCTCGTACCCTGGAAATGGCGCCATTCGGCGTTGCAAATGCTC
>CBINKC010000229.1:0-4424 GCA_966251135.1 uncultured Burkholderiaceae bacterium | reverse complement strand
TCGAGCGCCCGTTGCCAGGCAGGGTCGCCGCACTGCATGCGGACGCCCGCCACGAGGTACTGCGGACCAGGATCGTTCAAGGAACTCCTCCACTCGGCGGCGGTACGGCCGCATCTGGGGTCCCCCTCGGCTCGGCGATTCTCGAACGTCATCGCGGCCTCGTTCCATGCAGAGCCGGGGCGTTCTTGCGCCCGGTTTCGGGAGGTGCAGATGCGCATTGGCGGGCCGGCGCGCGCTAGCATCGACGGGTCCAAAGGCGTTCATCGCCAGACACGGACCGGACGCTGCACCGATGCCATGGAGACCCATGGCGCTGCAGCCGGACGCGGACGTCAACCGCATTTGAGAGCGAGAGGCTGCCGCCGATCTTGCGACACAGGTTGGCTTGGGATCGGCGTCTTCGATCGTGACGGGGCGCCTTCCACGCCGCGCCTCCACAAATCGCACAGCCCAGAGTCCGTTGCATGGCTCGCGCGCCCGCACGCCGCGGCGCGAACCGCAGTGTCGCGAAGGGTCGCGTCGCCGCGAACCCGTTCCATCGAGCTGCCCACCCCCCGAACGCCGCCCGGCGCCCCGTACAACCGCCCTGCCCGTGCACTTCCCGTTTCCAGGAGGCCTGCCATGACCGACGACGTGCCTTCCTCCCCGCCGGTGGAGGCCCCATCACCCAAACCTCCCCCTCTGGACCAGCCACTGTCCTCCCAGCAATCGGAGGAGCAAACTGATCGCGCTCAGCCTTCTGCGCGCGCACCCGCACCAGCGCAAAGCCCAAGGTCCGTCGTCATGAACTCATCTCGCTTGACGCTGACGCCTGAACAGCTGTGTGAACTCACGGGCTACAAGCGGGGCGCCGAGCAGGCGCGCTGGCTCAAGGAAAACGGGTTCAAGTTCCGACTCGACCGGCTTGGGAAGCCACGCGTCGACCGCGCTCACTACGAGGTGAAGATGGGGTGCAAGCTGGCGATGCCCGGGGAGCACATTGACGGTGGCTCGCCGAATTGGGCCGCACTGACTGGAGCATGACCTATGCAAAAGGAAGTCAAGATCGAGCCGCATCTGTACGCCGTGCAGGGTGCGCGCCTGACCACCTACTTCACACGCATCGACGGCAAGCGCCAGAACCTTGGTAACGACTTGGCGCGGGCAAAGGCCATGCTCGCTGCGTTACTCGAGTTGCCGAGCACCGAGACGACCATCCGAGCCATGTGCGATGGCTACCTCGCCGAGCAACGCCAGATGCGTGCCAATGGCGACGATACCGCCTTGGCCGAGAAGTCGCTCGAGGACTACCAGCTCTGCTTGCAGACCGTGTGCAAGGTCTTCGGCGCGATGCATCCGCGCGCCTTCAAGGCGACCGACGCCGCGAAGTACCTCAAGATGCGGCGCCAGCAAGGGCACGGCGTGCGCGCCAACAAGGAAATGAGCGCGCTGTCGTCGGCGTTCAACTACGGCATGACGAGTGGCGCCATCGAGGCCAATCCTTGCCGCGGCTACCGGCGCAACCCGGAGCGCCCGCGCACGCGGAAGGTGTCCATCGCCGAGCTCAACGCCTTTCTGGCGTTCGCCAAGGGCAAGGGTGGGTCAAGCTACCTCGTCGCGCTGATTGGTTGCTGCGTGGCACTGACGGGGCGCCGACGCGGCGAAATGCTGCGACTGCCGAAGACGGCCATGACCGAGGCCGGCATCAACGTGAAGGACAACAAGACGAAGGCCGGCGAGGCCGAGCGGTTCTACCTCGTGGAGTGGAGCCCGACGCTGCGCCAGGTCATCGCGGAAGCGATGAACATCAAGCATCGGCGGGCGAAGAACCGCCCGCCGCTCGTGTCGGGCTACGTGTTCACCAACCGCGACGGCGAGCCGTACACAGACCACGGGTTCAAGGCGCTTTGGCAGAAGCTCATGCGCGCCTACGCCCCTGAAGGCACGAAGTCAGCCCAGTGGTTCCGGGCCCACGACCTGCGCGCCCTGTACGTGTCGGAAATGCTCGAGCAAGAGCGCAACCCGAACACGCACAAGAACGAGAAGACGATGCGCACCGTGTACGACCGGCGCAAGACGATCAAGGTGACGCCGCTCGCGTGAGCACCGCGGTCCCGCTCAACTCGAGCACGCGACGGGCCGGCACCTCGGCGCGGGTAGGACGATCCTGAGGGCGACAAGTCCGGCAAGGTCGCTCCGCGCTGGTTGAGCACTGCAGGCGATGCAGCGGCCAGGCCCTTGCATACGGCGGCGCGCAAACGTCCTGCTCGTCATACGCACGGGCAGCGCTCGATGGTTCCAGTTCCATCGCTGGAGGCCCCCTCGTCCCGGTCACGTCGCAGCCTTACCCGCCTTACCGTCATGCGGGCTTGCAGCGTCTGTGCACTGACGACACCAAGCCGCTCGCATTCGCGTGCCGGCCCAAGCGAAGGCAGCTGGCCGAAGGCACGCAACAGCCGGAAAGCCGATGCGCACCGGAGGCAGCCGGCGCAGGACGATCACGGACGCCGCCGACGCAAACCGCTGCAGTCGCGCCCTGGAGCGCCGTCGCGATGGAAAAACTATGGAATTATGGAAAAAAGAGTGCCCACTTGTTAGTGGGCACTCTCGCGGGAACCCGCGTCGTTTGGTAGGCGCGATTGGACTCGAACCAACGACCCCCACCATGTCAAGGTGGTGCTCTAACCAGCTGAGCTACGCGCCTAAGAAGCTGCGCAGTATAGCAGTGACTTTGTCCTGTTCGTCACTTGCGACGTGCGCCACGCACACCACTCACTCGTGCCACTTGCGGCAGCACCTGTGCGAGCCGCGCGGAGTCAGCCACTTCCACGGTGAAGGTCATCCACGCCGTACCCCCCAGCGCATCCTTCACCGTCTGGGTCTTTACGCCGGTGACGTTCATCTTTTCCTTGGCGAACACCTCGGAAATATCGCGCAGCAACCCCTGGCGGTCGGCGGCCTCGACCATCACATCCACCGGATAGAGCGCCCCTGCCTGCCCTCGCGACGCACCCCATCCCACGGGGATCATGCGTTCTGGCGCTCGCGCAGCCATCTGCCGGAAGTTGCTGCAATCGCTGCGATGAATGGCCACGCCCTTGCCGCGGGTGACATAGCCGCTGATCGCGTCAGGCGGTGCAGGCCGGCAGCAGCGCGCAAGCGTCGTGAGCAGTGACTCCACGCCCACCACTAACACGCCGCCGGGCGACTCGGCTTCGGGCCGCGCGCGCTTGAAGGTGATCAGCTCGTCTGGCGTGGGTGGTGGCTCGGCCGGACGCAGCAGCTGCTCGATGTGGCGCAGCGAAAACTCGTCCTTGCCCACCACCTCGAAAAGCGCATCGGCATTGCGAAAACCGAGCTGTACAGCGAGATCATCGAGCTTGACCGAGGTCTTGCCCTCACGCTGCAGCAGCTTTTCCACCGCCTCCCGCCCACGGGCGATCGTGCCGGCCAGTGTGAGCGCGTTGAACCAGGCACGAACCTTCGCCCTCGCCCTCGTGCTGCGCAGGTAGCCCAGTTCCGTGTTGAGCCAGTCCAGCGACGGACCGCCCTCCTTCAGCGCCGTGATCTCGACGGTCTGCCCGCTTTGCAGCGGCGTGTTGAGCGGCACCATCGTCCCATCGACCTTGGCACCGCGGCAGCGATGTCCCAGGTCGGTGTGCACGGTGTAAGCAAAGTCCACCGGCGTGGCCCCGGCGGGCAGTTCCACCACCGCGGCATCGGGGGTGAAGACATAGATGCGGTCGTCGAACACCGCTTGGCTCGTCGCGCCCGCCTGCTGCGCGTCGCCCTGCTCCACGAACTCGCGCTCCCACGCAAGCAGTTGGCGCAGCACTGCCTTGCGCGCCTCGGCCACCTGTGCGTCGAAATCGCCGCTTGCCGACACGCCCGCATAACCCTTCGCGCCGGCCTCCTTGTACGCCCAGTGCGCCGCCACGCCATGCTCGGCGTGTTCATGCATCTCTCGGGTGCGGATCTGGATCTCCACCGCCCGATCGTCCTCGTCGAGCACCACGGTGTGCAGCGACTGGTAGCCGTTGGGCTTGGGCTTGGCGATGTAGTCGTCGAACTCACCGGGCACCGGCCGGTACAACTCATGCACCCGGCTCAGCACCGCATAGCAGTCGCGCAAGCTTTCCACGATCACACGCATGGCACGCACGTCGAAAACGTGCGGGAAGTCGAGCTGCTTGCCCTGCATCTTCTTCCAGATGCTGTAGAGGTGCTTGGGCCTGCCCTGGACCTCGGCGCGCAACCCGTGGGCTGCCAACTGCTGCGCCAGCCGCTGGCGCAGCGCCTCGACATGCTGCTCGCGCTCGACACGCTTCTCGTCCAGCAGGCGAGCCACGTAGCGGTAGTCCTCCGGCTGTAGAAACCGGAACGCCAGGTCTTCCAGTTCCCACTTGATCTGCCAGATGCCCAGCCGGTTGGCCAGCGGCGCGAAC
>CBINKC010000228.1:0-4497 GCA_966251135.1 uncultured Burkholderiaceae bacterium | reverse complement strand
TCACGGTGCGGTGCTTGTTGGCGCCGTCGTAGTTGGCGGTGATGCTGCCCGCGCCATAGTTCACGCGCTCGCCCACGGTGGCATCGCCCAGGTAGGCGAGGTGATTCGCCTTGGCGCCGCGGCCCAGGGTCGAGTTCTTCACCTCGACGAAGTTGCCGATGTGCACGTCCTCGCCGAGCTGGGCGCCGGGCCTCAGCCGTGCGAAAGGGCCCACCAGCGCGCCGGCGCCGACGCTCACGCCCTGCGCCTCGCCATCCATGTGGGTGAACGGGTGGATCACCGCGCGCGCAGCGATGGTGGCGTTGCGGATGTGGCAGTGCGGCCCGATGCGCGCGCCTTCGCCGATCTCCACCCGGCCCTCGAACACGCAGTTCACATCGATGTCGACATCGGCCGCGCACACCAGCTCGCCACGCACGTCGATGCGTGCCGGGTCGGCCAGGCGCACGCCGTTCTCCATGAGTGCCTCGGCCTGCGTGCGCTGGTAGCGGCGCTCCAACTCGGCCAGCTGCGCGGGGCTGTTCACGCCCAGCACCTCAATTTCGCTGCGCGTCTGCGTGGCCACCACGTGCACGCCATCGGCCACGGCCATGGCCACGACATCGGTGAGGTAGTACTCGCCTTGCGCATTGCGGTTGTCCAGGCGAGCCAGCCAGCGCTTCAGCTGCGCCGTGGGCGCGGCCATCATGCCTGTGTAGACCTCGCGGATGCGTCGCTGCGCCTCGCTGGCGTCCTTGTGCTCGACGATGGCCTGCACCTCCGCGCCCGCGGCGTCGCGCACCACGCGCCCATAGCCGGTGGCATCGGGCAACTCCACGGTCAGCAGCGCGAGACGCCGGCTGCCGCAGTCGTCGATCAGTTGGCGGGCGGTTGCGGCCGCCACGAGGGGCACGTCGCCGTTGAGGATGAGCGTGGTGCCATCATCATCGAGCAGCGGTGCGGCCTGCTGAACGGCATGGCCCGTGCCGAGCTGCGGCATCTGGCGTACGAAGTGCACCCTCGGGCCGGCCGCGGCAGACTCCACTTCTTCTGCCCCGTGGCCGGTGATGACGATGATGCGATCCGCTCCCAGGCCCGACGCCGTTTGCAGCACGTGGTCGAGCAGGGTGCGTCCGGCGAGCCGGTGCAGCACCTTGGGGCGAGCCGACTTCATGCGGGTTCCCTTGCCCGCGGCCATGATGACGATGTCCAGAGCCATGCACAGGTCCTAGTGAGCGCGCCCCCCAGTAAACGCCTTCGACGTTTCCGCCCCCCGAGGGGGTGAGTCAACTTGGGACGGCCCGGCGTTGACTCAAGAGCCGCGATTATCGGCGCCCTCCTGTGTGTGCTCCTGGGCGAGGCGGTGCGTTTCGCCCACGACCAGGGGCCGCAAATCGCGTGCTGAGCCGCGTCAGGAAGATGGGAGCTGCGTGACGACCCGTCGGGGGCTGGCGCCGGAGTACGGAAAGTCCTTCAGCGCCGCCTCGAACATGCCCGACAACAACCGCTGCATTGACGGCGAGTAGCCATCGTTGGTGACCCGCGCCTCGTACAGCGGCTGGCCGGTGCGCCGGTCCCGAAGGAGCAGCGCCACCTCGCGTTCATAAACGGGCGCGTCGTAGAACGGGTGAAAGAAGGGATAGCCGTAGCGCCAGCTGTAGCCTGGCCACCACAGCGGGTGTCCGTAGTGGCGGTATGGATAC
This sequence comes from uncultured Burkholderiaceae bacterium, assembly GCA_966251135.1. Taxonomy (GTDB): domain Bacteria; phylum Pseudomonadota; class Gammaproteobacteria; order Burkholderiales; family Burkholderiaceae_C; genus Albitalea. The sequence goes on along the minus strand of CBINKC010000228.1, from coordinate 2,815 downwards.
AGCCCGCCGTGCCACCAGAAGGGGTCGTCGTAGGGTGATCGGTCGTAGGCTGTGATGCGGGCGCCCACGGTCACCGTGATATCGGATGTGGCGGGGTTGGTGGCCGGCCGAAAGCCGGTCTGCTCCAGCGCAGGGGCGGCCGCCTCCTCAAGGAGTTGGGCCTGATCGGGATGCGCTTGCTGAGAGGGCAGGCGTTCGAATGCGTAGGTGGAGGTGGCCGCCTGACGCTCTGCAGGCCACAGGCTGTAGGTCGAGACCTCATGGCTGACCTGGTTCAGGCTTGCGCAACCGCCCAGGCTGAACGCGATGAGGCTGGCTGCCAATGTCTTCCACATGGTTCACCTCCTGTGGATACGGGCAAACCGGGGCAAACCGCAGTCCCGGCTTCACCCGTTGTCGCGGTGCAGCCGGATGGGGACAGCCTGGGGCGTGCCGCAGTCGTCGTCCTCGTCGAACGCCCGGTCCCCCTCGGGGTTGACCGCGCCTGTGGGTTTGAGTGTCGTGAACGGGTAGAGCCGGCGGTCCATCATGTGCGAGGGCACGATGTTGCCCATGGCGGTGAACAGGTTGTCGATGCGGCCTGGGAACTGCCGGTCCCAGTCGCGCAGCATCTTGCCCACCTGCACGCGCTGCAGGTTTGCCTGGCTGCCGCACAGCGAGCAGGGGATGATGGGGAACTGCCGGTGCGCGGCCCAGCGCTCGAGGTCGGTCTCCGCCACGTAGGCCAGTGGGCGGATCACGACGTGCCGGCCATCGTCGCTCACGAGCTTGGGCGGCATGCCCTTCATGCGGCTGCCGAAGAACATGTTCATGAACAGCGTCTGCAGCATGTCGTCGCGGTGGTGGCCGAGCGCGATCTTGGTCGCGCCCAGCTCGCCGGCCACCCGGTAGAGGATGCCGCGGCGCAGCCGCGAGCACAGGCTGCACATCGTCTTGCCCTCGGGGATGAGGCGCTTGACGATGGAGTAGGTGTCCTGCTCCTCGATGTGGAACGGTACCTCGCGGCTGCGCAGGTAGTCCGGCAGCACGTGCGCGGGAAAGCCCGGCTGCTTCTGGTCAAGGTTGACCGCCATCAGGTCGAAGCGCACCGGCGCACGCCGCCGCAGGTTGATGAGGATGTCCAGCAGGGCATAGCTGTCCTTGCCCCCCGACACGCACACCATCACCTTGTCGCCGTCCTCGATCATGTTGAAGTCGGCGATGGCCTGGCCGACCTGCCGGTGCAGGCGCTTGGACAACTTGTTGTTCTCGTGCGCCAGCTTGCGTTCGGCCGTGGCGGGAGTGGGGTTCAGTACTTCTTCCATAGGCTTGCTTACTCACCACTGGCCGTGCTCGGCGCTCATCGCCACGTGGCAGTCGTCGAAGATCTCCAGCTTGGTCACCTGCACCCGCACGCCTATCACGCCGGGCAGGCGCGACAGCCGCAGGCACAGCTTGCCAAGCAAGGTTTCGATCAGGTGCGAATGTTCGGCGCTGCATTCGTCGATGATGATCTGGCGCACCTTGCGGTAGTCCAGCACGTGCGCCAGGTCGTCGTCGTCGGGCATCAGCGGCTGCTGACCCATGTTGAGTTCGGCGTCTACCTGGATCGGTTGTGGCCCGTGCTTCTCGCGGTCGAGCCAGCCCAGGCGGCCATTGAGTCGCAGGCCGGTGAGACGCAGGATCTGCCCGCGGCCGCTAACCGCCTGCGGCGTCATCAGCGCGCGCGCCTTCTCCGGCGTGAGCGTGCGCTTGACGCGCTGCTGCACCTGCTTGGCCACCCACACGCCATCGGCCAGGGCGGTCTGCACGCAAGGATGGCTGCGCCCGCTGGCGTCGCCGGCAATGAAAAGTCCGGCCGGGGGGGCCTCCGGCAGCTGCCAGGAGGAATCGTCCAGCGCAGGGCAGGGCATGCCCTGCTGTCGCATGGCATGGCGGACCCGTTGGAAGGCCGTGGGCTCGGGCTCGTAGCCGAACAGTACCGCCAGCCACTCGTACCGCTCGGTGCCGGCGAAGGCGGAAGCGACGGTCACGCCCTGCGCATCGGCGGCTACAAGTTCGGGCACCGCTTCGCCCTCGCGCAGCACGATGTCGTGAGCCGCCTGCAGGCGCGCCATCAGCGCGGGCTGCGCGCGCAGCGCGGAGCGGGTGCACAGGGTGACTGCGTGGCCGCGCGCACGCAGGTATAGCGCGTTCTCCACGGCGTTGTCGCCGCCGCCCAGCAGCAGCACGCGGCTGCCACGCGCGATTTGCGCGCGGCGCGCGGTGAGCGCGACCGCGTCCAGCACCCGGCCGGCCGTGTCGGGTCGGTCGGGACGATCGAAATACGCGGTCGGGCGGCGCGGGCGCACGCCGGTGGCCAGCACCAGGCAGCGTGCAGTGAAGCTCTCGCCGCCCGACTGCAGCGCCCAGCCGCCGGTGTCGAGGTAGCGCACTGCGTCGAGCGAGCGGTTCAGCCGCAGATCCACTCCGGGCAGCGCCTGCAGGTGCTCCGCGTAGTGGCGGCCCAGGGCTTGCAACGTGCAGCTCGGCTGGCCGAGTACCCAGTTCTGCTCGATGTCCAGCTGTTGCAGCATCGGGCAGGGTTGTGCGGCTCGCTCCAGCAGCACCGTGCGCAAGCCGAGCTGGGCCAGCCACGAGGCCGCGCTGCAGCCGGCCGGGCCGGCGCCGACGATCAGGGCGTCCAGCAGGGCGGGATTCATGGGCGGGAAAGGACGCTTGGAAGGGATGTGGCGAGTCTAGTGCAGTGTTTCGCACTGATCAGCACTTATGGAGCCGCGACTTCGCCCCCGTTGGCAGCGTTGCAAATCCTCGCGATGCCACTGGGCATCGCGAG
>CBINKC010000227.1:0-4787 GCA_966251135.1 uncultured Burkholderiaceae bacterium | reverse complement strand
CGGCCGCTGGCTCATCCACATCAACAACACCAACCCCATCCTCGAAGAGGACTCGCCCTAGCGCGCGGCCCTGACTCAAGCCGGCATCCGCCTGTGCGAGGACGGCATGGAGATCACGCTGTGAGTGCGAACGCCGTGAGTACGAACGCCGTGAATGCCAACGACGCCTGGACCCGCGACGAGTTCGAGCAGAAGCTGCGCGAGCGCGGCACGGCCTATCACATCCACCACCCGTACAACCGCATGCTCAACGAGGGTCGCGCGACGCCCGAGCAGATACGCGCCTGGGTGGCCAACCGCTACTACTACCAGATCGCGATCCCGGTGAAGGACGCGGCCATCCTCTCGAACTGCCCCGACCGCGAGGTGCGGCGCGCCTGGGTGCAGCGCATCCTCGACCACGACGGCTTCGAGCTGGGCGGCATCCACGACGAAGGCGGCATCGAAGCCTGGCTGCGCCTGGCCGAGGCCGTGGGCCTGCAACGCGAGGAAGTGACCCGCCTGCGCCACGTGATCCCCGCCGTGCGCTTCGCCGTGGACGCCTACGTCAACTTCGCGCGGCGCGCGCCGTGGCAGGAGGCGGTGTGCTCCTCGCTCACCGAGCTGTTCGCTCCCGAGATCCACAAGCAGCGCCTCGCCACCTGGCCGCAGCACTACGGCTGGATCGAACCGGAGGGCCTGCAGTACTTCCGCAACCGCGTGAGCCAGGCCCGGCGCGATGTCGAGCAGGGGCTGGCCATCACGCTGTCGCACTTCGACACGCGGCCCTTGCAGGATCGCGCGCTGGAGGTGCTGCAGTTCAAGCTCGACATCCTGTGGGCGATGAACGACGCCATGGCGCAGAGGTATGGCGTGTCATGAGCCACTCCGAGGATCTGCCCCTGACCACCGTGCCGCGCATCGGACCGGGCTTCCGCTTGCAGTGGGAGCCCGCGCAGGAGAGCCATGTGCTCCTGTACCCGGAGGGCATGGTCAAGCTCAACCAGAGCGCCGGCGAGATCCTCAGGCGCTGCGACGGGCAACGCAGTTGCGCCGAGATCGTGGCCGACCTGGAAGCCGCGTTCAACACCACGGGGCTCGAAGCCGACGTGATGGGGTTCATCGACATCGCGGGCCGGCAGCGCTGGGTCGTCTGGGATTGATGCCACGGGTGTGATGCCATGACTGCCGCCCCTCGCCCTGGACCCCCCTTGTGGCTGCTGGCCGAGATCACCTACCGGTGCCCGCTGCATTGCGTGTTTTGCTTCAACCCGGTGGACTTCGCACGACACGAAGACGAGCTTTCCACCGACGACTGGCTGCGCGTGCTGCGCGAAGGCCGCGAGCTGGGCGCCGTGCAGCTGGGTCTGTCCGGCGGCGAGCCCCTGCTGCGCGACGACCTCGAGGCGCTCGTCGCCGAAGCGCACCGCCTGGGCTACTACAGCAACCTGCTCACCTCGGGCATCGGCCTCACGCCGCAGCGCGCCCGCGCGCTGAAGGACGCGGGGCTGGACCACGTGCAGCTCTCGTTCCAGGACTCCACCCGCGAGATGAACGACTTCCTCTCGCACACCAAGACCTTCGACCTCAAGAACCGGGTGGCGAAGATCGTCAAGGACCAGGGTTGGCCCATGGTGATGAACGTGGTGATCCACCGCCTCAACATCGACCACATCGACCGCATCATCGGCATGGCGCACGAGATGGGTGCCGAGTACCTGGAGCTGGCGAACACGCAGTACTACTCCTGGGCCTTCCTCAACCGCTCGCAGCTGCTGCCCACGCACGAGCAGCTGCAGCGCGCAGAAGCGTGCACCGATGCCTGGCGCGCACGCCTGGGCGATGCGATGCGCATCTTCTTCGTCGCGCCCGACTATCACGAAGGGCGCGTGAAGAAGTGCGTGAACGGCTGGGGCACGACCTTGCTGAACATCGCGCCTGACGGCGTGGCGTTGCCCTGCCACACGGCGCGCATGCTGCCGGGGATGACATTCCCGAATGTGCGCGAGGCCAGCCTGCGCGACATCTGGTTCGAGTCCGAAGGCTTCAACCGCTACCGCGACACGGGGTGGATGAAGGAGCCGTGTGCGAGCTGCGAGTACAAGGAGCAAGACCTCGGCGGCTGCCGATGCCAGGCCTACCTCGTGGCGCACGATCCCGCAGCCGCCGACCCGGTATGCCGCAAAAGCCCGCACCATGGCTTGATCGAGGCGGCAGTGGCCGAGGCCGCGCAGCCTCGGTCGGTAGAGCAGCCCCTGGTGTTTCGCGATCCGGGAAATTCGCGCAGGCTGAATCAGACCGTGTGAGGCTCGCCCCTGTCGAGACCCGATGCGCGTGTCCGCTCTTGAGGAGCATGCCGGATTCGTTCACACCTTCTTCAGAGATCATCTTCAGCCAACCCGATGTGTGTCGATAACCGGCGAGCGGATCCCTCGCCGTTGCGGCGCGAGATGCGCCTTCCAAGAAGAAACCACTCAGCGGAGTCATGACGATGCACATCCTCAAGCACTTGCAGCAGCTCGGCCTGGTCACGGGCCTCGCCGCGACGTTCCTTGCCGGCTCACCGGCCCTCGCGGCCGAAGCCGGCACCAAAGAAGAAGCCAAAGCCATGGCGATGGCCGCCGTCGAGCACGTGAAGAAGGTCGGCCCCGAAAAGGCCTTCAAGGACTTCACCACCGACAAGGCCGCGTGGACGCGCAAGGACCTCTACGTGATGGCCTACGACTCGAAGGGCAACTGCGTCGGCCACGGCGCCAACGAGAAGCTCGTCGGCAAGAACCTCATCGAGCTCAAAGACCCGAACGGCAAGCAGCTCGTCAAGGAGATGACCGATGCCGCCATGGGCAAGGGCAGCGCATGGGTCGACTACGACTGGCCGCACCCGCAGACCAAGAAGGTGGAAGGCAAGACCACGTTCGTGCACAAGCTCGCAAACTTCGAAGGCTGGGTCGGCGTCGGCGTCTATCGCTGACCTCTTCGACGTCGTCGACACGGAGCGGGCTCCACGCGCCCGCCCGCCCCTCGTGGGTCCACGGGAGCCAAGAAAAATGATGCACTGGCTGAGGAACGCCGCCATCGGCGTGAAGGTATCGATGGCACCGGCCGTGGGCGTGGTGTGCCTCGCGCTCATGGGCATGGTGGGCTGGTACGCCAACGTCACGCTGGGTGACAGCCTGTCGGCCCTGGCCGAGAAGCGCTTGCCGCGTGTGATCCGCTTCAACGAGCTGCAGGGCGAGGTGGTCGCGGTCCACAAGCTCCTCAGCCAGAGCCTCGTGTGGGAAGGCGCGGGGTACAAGGCCGAGCGCATCGCCCAACTCGACAGCCGCATACGCGCCGAGCTCGATCGGGTGGGCACGCTGATCGCGGCGCTCGCGGCAGATGCCACGCTCGACGACACGGAGCGCACGCATGCGCAGAAGCTCCAGGCCGACTTCGTCAAGTTCCGCAAGTTCACGGGGGACGTGCTCGATATGAAGACGGGCATGCTGAACAATGCGGCGGGCTTCCTGACCAACGTGGACGAGCTCTACGCCAGCATCATGTCCAGCTTCGCGGCGCTGGTCGACTACGAGAAGGCGCTGGCGGTGGCCCTGGCCAAGGACGGCCGCGATCTGGCGGCACGCAACAACGTGGTCATCCTCGGCAGCACCCTCGGTGCCGCCCTCTTGGCCGCCGGTTGCGCATGGCTGGCGGCCTTGCTGATCGTGAGGCCGTTGCGTCAGGCGGCCTCGCTGGCGATGGCCATGTCGAAGGGCGACTTCGTCAGCACGGAGCCCACGCAGGCCTCGCGAGACGCCACGGGCCGCGTGCTCCTGGCACTGGGCGAGGTGTCGGGCAACCTCGGTCGCATCGTGCGCGACATCCGAGCCACTGCTGACCATGTGCACCAGGCCAGCGAGGAGATTGCCACCGGCAACGTCGACCTCGCGCAGCGCACCGAAACCACGGTGGCCGCGCTGCAGCGCACGGCCGCTTCGCTGGAACAGCTCACCGGCACCATCCGCCAGACCGCCGACCACGCGCAGCAGGCCAATGGCATGGCCCGCCACGCCACGACGGTGGCGCACGAGGGCGGCACCGCCGTCGCGGACGTGGTGACGACGATGGAGTGCATCGATGCCCAGGCCAAGAAGATCGGCGAGATCATCGGCGTGATCGACAGCCTGGCCTTCCAGACCAACATCTTGGCGCTCAATGCTGCTGTGGAAGCTGCACGCGCGGGCGAGCATGGCCGCGGCTTCGCCGTGGTGGCGCAGGAAGTGCGCAGCCTCGCGCAGCGCAGCGCCGCATCCGCTCGCGAAATCCGCGTGCTCATCGCTTCATCGGTGGAGCAGGTGCAGCAGGGTTCGCAGAAGGTGCATGCCGCGGGTGCCACCATGCAGCGCATCGTGGAGTCGATCCAGACCGTGAGCGGTACAGTCGATGCGATCTCGCGCGCAGCCGCCGAGCAGGCGCAAGGCGTCGAGCAGGTCAACGGCGCGGTGGCCGAGATGGACCGCAACACTCAGCAAAACGCCGCCCTTGTGGTGCAGGCGAGGTCAGCCACCGAGGCGCTCAAGGGGCAGGCGCAGCGTCTGGCGCAGTCGATTGCCACGCTGCGCACAGGCTAACGGCGTCCCACACCCCGTTCGGGCTGAGCGTGTCGAAGCCTCTTGCCCACCTGCGCAGGCCCTTCGACAGCTCAGGGCGAACGGGAACGCAGCAGTCCCCCACCCCGTTCGGGCTGAGCTTGTCGAAGCCTCTTGCCCACCTGCGCAGGCCCTTCGACAAGCTCAGGGCGAACGGGAGTACAGCAGTCCCCCACCCCG
>CBINKC010000226.1:0-4865 GCA_966251135.1 uncultured Burkholderiaceae bacterium | reverse complement strand
CTCCGGGCACCGCTCCGGGCACCGCTCCGGGCACCGCTCCGGGCACCGCTCCGGGCACCGCTCCGGGTGCCGCTCCGGGCACCGCTCCGGGTACCGCTCCGGGTACCGCTCCATCGACCACGCTAACCACGCTGCTTGAGCTGGACTCTGGTGTCACCCCAGAGAGCTTAGGAACCGCCGTAAGCCTGGCCTCGGCTGCACCGGGTGCCACACCGACCAGCGCGTTGCCGGAAGGGATTGACTTAGACAAAACGCCAGAAGAAGTAAAGTCAATAATGACTTACATACAGGGCGTCATAAAGGAAAAAGGCGCCGATATTCTTCTTGACGCAGTCAACAAAGCCAATCCAGATCGATCCTTCCAAGATCCAAAGACCATCGCCACCCTGGATATCAGCAAGCTCACGGACATACAGAAAGCCGCGTACTACCTCGACCTTCAGCAGGCGCGGAACCTCAACAAGTTCCTGGACGACCACTACGGAGACAATCTCTTCGCCGAGAACCAAACAACTGGGGAGAAGCACGGCCAACCCGGCAATGCCGCTGGCGACACCGAATACCCCGCCACAATCGTAGAAAGAGACATCGATGCGAAACTCAAGAAGCTTGAGGATCTGGGAGTCAGCCAAATACTCGGAAATCTGCTCAATAACAATGTCGGAAATTGGCTGAGAGAGAACGACGCGATCGGCTACGGAGCCATTCAGTCCACCTTCGACTTGGCATTGTTCGGCTTCAAACAAAAACCAGAAGGAACGGGCGCGGACAAATATAAGAACATGTCGCTCACCGACGCACTCACAGGCCTGAATACGACAACTCTGCTGGCCCGGACTTATCTTGCGAATGAAGATTTCACCTCCAGATCGGGCGACCTCGACAAGACCTATCACGATGTGATATTCAGCCAGATCGAGAAATCCGCATCGACACGAGGTGATTACAGCCTGCGCACCCGGGGCGAAGCGCTACCTCCCCCGGGCCCAGATGCCTCGATGGAGGAGTACCAGCGCTGGTACAACTCATTGACGGAAACCTCGGCTTCCAAAACCGTCCAACCTCTCATCGAGGAGGCCTTCAACAACTCAGACATCGCAAAGAAACTCAAAGAGGCAGGCCAGCAGGAGGGGTCGGATACCTTGGAACAGTACAAGCATGTATTTGCGAAGGACACCACCACCTTGTACAACAATATGTGGGGAAACCTCCGCAAGGGTGTGAAACTGGACTCCCTGCTGGCGGATACCATCCTCCCGGACGGCCGGTCCGTCATGAAAGGAGTGTCCCCGGTTGCCGGCGTCGATGCCAATTTGTACAGGACAGGTTTGCTACACACGGTACAGAACGTCACACTGGCGGCCGGGCTCGCCGGCTCCATCATCGGGGCAAAGGGAGACACATCAGATCCGCAGACGATCATGAGCCTGACATATGCCTCGACAAACCTGGCCGACATGCTTGTCGAAACCGGCGTCAAGTACCTCGACAAGAAGGGTGGCGCGTTCCAAAAACTCGGCCTCAATCAAAACGGCAAATGGACGGACACCATCGCCAAGTACGTGTCGATCGACAAAGTAGAAGGAGCTGCAAAGATGCTCGTCGGAGCTGGGTCCGTGGTCGCCGGTGCCGCATCGATTTGGGCAACGGTCAACGCGATCAAGAACCATGACACCCCTGCCGCTGTCTTGAACTCCATCAGTGGCGCTGGCAGCGTAATCTCCGGACTGTCAACGGGTATTGAGGGTGCCCTGCAATGGACCAACATCGTCAAGAACGTGGCCCAGGTGATCTATCCCGAAATAGCAACTGCGGTGAATGCCGCGGCACGCAGCGTACTGGCGGCCGTTGGATGGGGTGCTGGCCTCGTGGCGGGCCTCGCCATGACCGCACTGGGCATCTATGACATGGCGAAAGGCGTCAAGGTGCTCGACAAGAGCCTGAAGGATGCCAACAACAAGTACATCGCCCCCACCACCGGCTGGAAGTACGAGTTCCTGATCGGCCCGAAACTCTAAAAGCCTAAAGGCCGCCGATACCTCGGCCCTGAAGCGAAGTCGAGCCCTGAGCGGCGGAAGGGACCACGTGCCGGTGTTCGCGCGGCCGTCAGAAGCCGCGCCACTGGCTTCCTCATCAGTCCCCTGTTACGAAACCGGGCTGATCGAAACCGCCAAAGCGCCCCCTTTCAACGAGAACGTAGGGATACCACCCTCGGCCAGCTTCGGCTGGCCGGGGGTTTTCCGTTGCGTCTCGCCACCCCCGAGCGGGTGTCAGCATTTCACGCTGCTTACACACACCGTCGGTATGTTGGAGCCTGCAACCGCACCTGCAGACATCGCGCACTCCATGCACAGCCAGAACATCGACAGCGGCCGGCCCGACCCGCTCGAAGGCCGCACTGCTGAGGCCCTGGTCCGCCTCATCGAAGCTGGCATCGATGTGCACAGGAGGCACCAGTTCTTCGTGTGGGCACGCAGCATCCTCCACGAGCTGATTCCCCACCGCGTCATGGTGTGCGGCTCGTACCAGCGTGCAAGCGGGACGCTTGTGTTCGAGGCGGTCTATGGCGTGCCGATGACACCGGCCGTCCTGGCCCTGCTGACCGATGGCGCTTCATCCGTGGTGCCCTGCATCGTGAACTCGTGGCTTCGTCAGCACGGCAAGCCGCTGCGACTGCCGTTGCATGCCTTGGTGGGCGAGGTCTGCGCCGGCGATTACGAGCAGCTGATCGAAGCCGGGCTGTGCAGCGCACTGGTGCACGCAGTGACTCGACCTCAACGCCCCGCCGAGATCGAAAGCCTGTTCGTGCTTTGGTCTGCGGAAGATGGAGACGAACCGCGCTCCCAGCACCACCTGGACATGGTGCTGCCCTGCCTGCATGCCACCTACCGGCGCGTGCTGGAGACCGAGCGGCGCTTGGCACCCCATCGGGCACCGCCGGCTTCCGGCTCGCTCGGCCAGGAGCTTGACTCGCTGGTGAGCAGGCGGGAACGGCAGATCCTCCAGGGGGTCCAGGAGGGCCGCAACACGCAGGAGATCGGCGAGCTGCTGGACATCAGCCCTCACACCGTCAAGAACCACGTGCAGAAGATCCTGCGCAAGCTCGGTGCCACCACGCGGGCGCAGGCGGTGTCGAAGGCGATGTCGCTGGGCCTGCTCGATACCCCCCCGCCGTCTCTCTCCTGCGGACCGGCTGCGCCGCCTGCGCACGCGACACCTGCCATGTGCCCTGCAGGGCCCGCAGCTGCGCGGCATCCACTTCGATCGCGAGGAGCGGCCACCCCTCGGTCGCCTGCACGTTGCGTGCCCTCGCCACCCGCAGTGCGCCGAGAGCCAGGGCCTTTGCCCGGTCGCGCGCCCTCAACACAGCAATAGCGCGCATCACCTCGGCAACCCACGGACGCCGCGACAACCGCACGGCGCCACGGCTGGCACGGCGTACAGCCGGGCATGAGCTGGCGTGCCCGGCAACCGATCCATAATGGCCCTGCACCCACACCACCACATCCACTGAGGAGAAAGGCTGCGAGCCGTACAGCAGCCGCCAAACGTATTGAAGACATTCCGACTGCAGCTTCGCTTCCTGCTTCCTTTGGTCACCACGCTGGTCGTCGCCGCCTACCTGGCGCTGCCTTTGATGGACCGGCTGACCTGGCGCTGGTTCTCCCGCGACATGAACATGCGGGGTGCACTGATCGCCAACACACTGGCGGGCTCGATCGCCGAGCTGCCAAGAGAGCTGCGCAGCGAGAGGCTCGGCGGCCTCTTCGAGCGGGTCATCCGAGACGAACGGTTGTTCGCCACCGGCCTTTGCAGTGCCGACGGCACCATGCTGCGGCACACGGCCAACTTCCCCGCATCCCTCGATTGCGCACGGGCGCGCGCGCTCGCTGCCAGCCCTGACCCGCGTTTGCACCTCGAAGGCGGCCCGGTGCATGTAGGCCTCCACCCGATCCAGGCCACGAGCGATCGCGACGATGCGCTGGTGGTTCTGCACGACGTGAGCTACATCGAGCATCGCAGCCAGGACACCCGGCGCTACCTGCTCGTCTTCATCGTGGCCTTGGGCTTCACGATCGCGCTGATCACGATGGTTGTTGCGCAGCTCAGCTGGCGGGGCTGGGTCTCGGGCGTACGAGCCCTCCTGCGCGGCGAAGGGATCATCCGCACGCTCCTTTCCCCGGTGCCGGAGTTCGGTTCGTTCGCTGCAGACCTTCGCGCCCGGTTGCGCGACCTGGAGGACGAGTACCGCCGCGCGCAAGGTCCGGAAGCAGAGTGGAGCCCGCAGCGGCTGCGCAGCTTGCTGCACACCCAGCTGCGCGGCGACCAGGTGATCGTGGTATCCAATCGCGAGCCCTACATCCACGAGCGCGGCAAGGACGGCGTCACAGTCAAGCGCCCCGCCAGCGGGCTGGTCACTGCCGTGGAACCCGTGATGCGGGCCTGCTCCGGCACCTGGATCGCGCACGGCAGCGGCAGCGCCGATCGCGACGTAGTGGACCGCCACGACCGCGTGCTCGTGCCGCCGGGAGCGAACGATTACGTCTTGCGCCGCGTATGGCTCACGCCGGAGGAGGAGCAAGGCTATTACTTCGGCTTCGCCAACGAGGGCATGTGGCCGCTGTGTCACGTGGCCCACGTGCGCCCCGTGTTCCGAGAGTCTGATTGGCAACGCTATCGCGAGGTGAACGAGCGCTTCGCCGAAGCGGTGGTGGCCGAGGCCCGTGGCGAAGACCCGGTCGTGCTCGTGCAGGACTACCACTTCGCGCTGCTGCCGCTGATGGTTCGCGAGCGACTGCCGCGCGCGACCATCATCACCTTCTGGCACATCCCCTGGCCCAACCCGGAGTCGTTCGGCATCTGCC
>CBINKC010000225.1:0-4912 GCA_966251135.1 uncultured Burkholderiaceae bacterium | reverse complement strand
AGCAGACCACCAAGATCATCTCATTGATGGTGCACTGACCGGTTGAGAGCGCCCGCCGCTTCCACCAGCGTCGCCACAACCACGATCGGTCGAAGGCGACGGGTGGACGAGCTCGCCGACTCCGTCCTGCTGTGCAGACGCATCCTCCTCATCCTGGGGGCAGGTCGAGCTGAGTGGAGCGCACTGTGCTTCACACCTATCGATGGACGATGCTGTTCACAAAGTCACCCCGTCAAAGTATGGTTTTGCCCGCGATGCCTCGTAAGTTTCATCATGGCAGCCACCGCGACGGCGGACCGGGGGCATCTGCAGCCGGGCTGTCGGCGAGGGCGGGAGCGGTGGGGGCATGGGCTTCGAAGCGTACGCAGCGTGGCAGCACGCGCTAGAGGAGGCCTTCTTCAGCCCGGACTGGGACGGCCATCCCGTCGTCATGTACGTCGATGACGCGGAGGCGGCAGCTCTACAGAAGCGTTTCGACATGGACCTGCCTCTCGTGCAGGCGGTCAAGCAGGTTGTCCGGCCGGAGCGCCCGAAGCCGTACGACGCCATCGAGCAGTACGAAGTGCGCGTGCGCAACAGCGACGACGCGCCGGCCGTGCTGCCGCTGCTCGCTTGCTCAGTCATTGCGGCAACCAGGATGGCCAACGATGGGCGGCATCGAGCGAGCAACTACCACGACCAGTTCTCGCAGTTGCTCACCGAGCGAGATGGTGTCCTGGCCTCGCACAACTATCTCCCGATCGCGCACATGTGGCAGCGGCTGGCCTCCTGGCAGACCCAGTGGGGTGCCTACCGCGGGCTATGCACCATTCCCTCCCCGGAGGATCTCCCCAGCAACCAAAGCCGGATCGGCTACGCGATCTCGCAGTCGCTACTGCGGGGCACGGACCGGCAGTTGCTGCCACAGTTCTTCTATGCGATGCGTCAGCGCGATGACGCGGCGTGGCCCCTACCAGGCGGCAGGCTGTTGCGCCTACTGATGTACTGGGGCCAGCGAGAGAGATTCTCACGTGGGTTTCAGCGTGCCATGGACGACCCGGAGCTTCGTCCCATTGTGGAACGCCTGTTGGGCAACCTCGCCAACGTGTGGGACGGCTCGCCGGAGTACGTCAAGCTAGGGATTCCCCGGGCCGAGTTGCTCGTGCGGTTCGAGAACCGGAGGCTGGGTTGGCTGGCGCGGCTTCCCCGTAAGGGGGCGGCAGAGTACTCGCTACCTGACGGAGTGACGCTGCGCAGGCTTGGAGACACCGAGTACTACAACGTAGATGGGCTCAAGCTGCCTGATGCGCACACGCTGCGGCAGGGTGTCCAGCTCCGTGGTGAGGATGTCACGGTGAGCCGTCCGCCATCGTCTTTGGTCGTCCTGTGCCACAACGCCCTGCTGGACTGCCGCACCAGCGTCGACCGGTTCGTCCCCGGCGAAGAGCACATGATCCTCGCGGCTCCCGAGGCCGAGGGAGACCTGGAAGCCGTACTGCAGCGCGCCGCCTCCACCGGAAAGGCTCGCGAGGCCGGGAAGCTCTCGTGGGTACCGGAAGGTTGGTCCCTGCGCTTCCGTGTTCTCTTCGACGACGCGGTCACATTGAAGCAGGCGATCCGCGACGTACAAGGCGCCATGCTGGCGACACAACCCGCGCCGCGGTACAAGCCCTACCTGGAAGGTGGGCTGCCGCTGGCTCCACAGATCAACAAACGCCTCTACTTGACCGGGGGCGAGCCCGATCTCGTGATGCCCGACGGCGCGACCGGCCAAGTACTGCTCGATGGGCAGCCGCCTGACCCAGCGTTCCCGCATCCGGGTGAGTCGATCCGGCTGTGGACACGGCAACTGGCAGCCGGCAGGCACGCCGTCGAGATCGAGGGCACTGAGGTCTCGTTCATAACTGCTGAAGGACTCCCGGACCTGGTAGCGCCGAAGGAGGTAGTGGGCTTCCGCGTCGCCGAAGCGTCCGCCGAAGGGTTCGCTACAGCCACTGACCAGTCAACAGCGGCGCTGATAAGGGGTGCTGAGGTCGGTCTGGCAGGCGTGGATGTCGTGCCTCGCGTCGTCCTTTGCCGTAGGGGCGCAGAGAAAACCTTGTTCGTCTCCTGCGACGGGCGTGCCTGGACGGTGGCCGAGCCGGAGCCGCCCGCATGGTGGTCGCGGCTGAACGACGCACCCTCCGGCTATTACTTCGAACTCGAACTCCACGGTCCGGGTGGATGGATTGTGCAGTGGCGCAAAGGCACTTGGCAGGTGGAACCGGCCTTCCCAGTCGAGCCGAATTTCCAGCCCGGTCCCCAGCACCTTCCCTGGGCCGCTGCTGTCCTGGAGGCTGCTAAGGGTGGCCGTGACCCATTGTGGAAGGCCTGCGTCCGCCTTGCCGAGGAGGTCGAGAAATGATCAGCATCAGCAACCTGCTGCTGCGCTGGGTCAGCGAGCTCGGCGGCGGCAAGGTAACGGATCTGCGGGCCCGCATCCTGCGCACTGCCCGCAGTCGCGGGCTGGAGATTCGCGACGGCGCGGAGGGACGGTGGATACGTGACGTCTCCGCGCTCGGTCACCTGGATGTGGACTGGCGGCGCGGTATCTGGTCGATCGCCCCGCCCACGCTGACTCGGTTGCCGTACTCGGACGGGCTAGCGCTGATCATCGGCCGCCGGACCGTCGCAGACGAACGTGCTGTAGAAGCCGCGGAGAAAGAGTGGGCGATCGTCCACCAGGTGATGAACGAGGTGGCTGAGGGGGACATCCCCGTCCCAGATTCCCTGCTCGTGCAGTACGACTCCCCCGATGAACTGGCACAAAGCGCAACCGCTGCAGGATTCTCCTTCACCCCATGTGCGGCCCTGCAGATGTTCGACCTCCTGCCGGATCTTGTGCAGGGAGACGAAGCGGCACCGCCAGCGCCGGGCAACATCCACACCATCCAGCGTTACGACTTGGAAGAACGTTCCTACCTGCCTGCCGCCTCCTACAACGAGGACGGGCTGTATCGGTGGCGCAGCTCCGATTGGTCAAGGCTGGTCCAGGTCCGGCGCGGCACAAGATGGCTGAGCACCGAGCACGAATACGGCGTGTACCTGGAGCTTGCCCGGCTCAGAAGAGGTGTCATGCGGTGGCGTCCCGAGTCGGGGACTGGCCGCGAGCGGGTCGGAACCTTCTTCGTGGACTGGGGTGCTCCCCTTCCACCGCTCCATGCGCGCGCCGTCGTGTTGTGCACGGGTCTGCACCCCTGCTTCAGTGACCTGGCCCAGACCGCACGCTATGACAACGTGCCCCTCGCGGCAGCTGAGCGATTGGCACGATCCCTTCAACAAGAACTCGAGGTCCTGCAGCCGAAGTCTGCACCCGGGAAGGCGAAGTGATGGCAGGCAGCGTCTCCCAGGCATCCAGCGACATCGCCAGCACTTTCCAGGCGCTCAGGGAAACTCTGATGCGCTACTACGACACCCCCTTCGGGGTCGACGATTCATCGGTCATGGCCGAGCGGCGAGCCCTGCTCGACACCGACGGCGGCACCTGGCGAGAGCCACTACTGGAACTACGTCCGCAATACGTCTCCAGCGGCATGTCTCTGGCAAAGTCCTTCCTGGCTGCCGGTGCGCATCCGCAGGCCGCGGAGTTCGCTCGCTTTGCCTTGCCGGAGGGAGTCGACAGCCTCTACCGGCACCAGCACGAAGCGCTCGTCACCGCGTGCGGCGAGGGCCGCGACTTCGTCGTGACGGCGGGAACGGGCTCGGGCAAGACCGAAGCGTTCATGCTGCCCGTTATCGCCGATCTGGTCGCCGAGTCGGCCCGCTGGAAAGGCCACGGCGCTGTCCAACCCGCCTGGTGGCGCTCAGGAAAAGAGCACGTGCCGAGCCGCTCCGGCGAACGCGGACACCCCGCAGCATTGCGTGCACTCATCCTGTACCCGACGAATGCACTGGCCGACGATCAGTTGGTTCGTCTTCGCCGTGCGCTCGACAGTGACGAGGCACACGATTGGCTGGACCAGCACCGGTCAGGCCACCGCTTCTACTTCGGCCGTTACACCAGCGCCACGCCGGTCGCAGGTCCGCCCGACTCCTATCTGGGACGGGCCCGGCTCCGGGGGTACCTGGAGGAGCTCGAGAACCGCCGGCGACGTGCCGAAGGGAAGGTCGCGGAAGCCACGGGGGACGCCGAGAAAGAAGCCGCGCAAAAGGCTCTGAGCTTCATTCCTCGGGTCGGTGGCGCGGAGATGCACGCGCGATGGGACATGCAGGCCACGGCGCCCGACATCTTGATCACCAACTACTCGATGTTGAACATCATGCTGTTGCGTCCACAGGAGGCATCGATCTTCGAGGCGACCCGCCGATGGCTGCACAACACCCCCGAGGCCCGTTTCACCCTCGTCATGGACGAGCTGCACATGTACCGGGGCACCGCCGGCACCGAGGTCGCCTATCTGCTGCGAAACCTGCGCCACAGGCTTGGCTTGGACCAGACGCCGGAGAAGTTCCGGGTGCTGGCGGCCTCCGCCTCGCTGGAGGCCGGGCGGGACGACGAGTTTCTCGAAACGTTCTTCGCCCTGCCCAGAGGGCGACACAAGGTCATCCCCGGGGCGATGGTCCTGCCCAGGGCCGGCCAGACGGACCTCAGCGCGCACGCAAGTGAACTGTCCACCGCCGCCGACCGGACCCCGTCGACATCGGAAGCCGATGCACTGCTCGAGCACACCCACGCAGGGTCGGCAGTGAAGCGTGTCCTGGCGCCTGGGGGCAAGCCAAGGGCAGTCGCGATTTCCCAGGTCGCGGACGAACTGTTCACGGGCGTGTCGGATGAGCGGGTGCGAGAGAAGGCGCTGCACGGTCTGCTGCTTGCGTTGCAGAAAGCCTCTGACCCAGCGCTGCCCTCTCTGTCAGACTCAGAGGAGACATGGGGACGAACTAGTCTTCTGTGACA
>CBINKC010000224.1:0-4932 GCA_966251135.1 uncultured Burkholderiaceae bacterium | reverse complement strand
GGTGAGCGTCTTCATCGACAGGGCGTGGATCTGCTCGCGCATTCTATCGCCCAGGGCCCCGTACACCCTCTGGTGGCGCGCCACGCGGCTGACCCCTTCGAACTCCTTCGACACGATGGTGGCGAAAAAGTGGCGGCCATCGCCCTCCACTTCTAGGTGCTCGCAGGCGAGTCCAGCGGCGATGAATTCGCGCACCTGATCGGCGGTGGGATCGGCCATGGGTTGGAAGGGTAGTTCGCGCTTGCAGGCGGGATCGGGTTCCGTGCGATTGTACGGACCGGCCGCATCGGCCTTGGCGTACAGTCCCCGCCAGTTACGAGGCGCAGGGGTGGAGGATCAAGATGAGCGGACAAGTCATCCTTCTGGGCATGCTCGTCATCGTCGCGCTGTGGGCGCTGATCTCCTACAACCGGCTGGTCCGCCTGCGCAATGAGATCGGCAATGCCTTCGCACAGATCGACGTGCAGCTCAAGCGCCGCTATGAGCTCATTCCCAATCTGGTGGAGACGGCGCGCAAGTACGTGCAGCATGAGCGAGAGACGCTCGAAGCGGTGATTGCTGCGCGCAACACCGCGCGGGCTGCGGTCGAGGCGGCGCGCCAGCGGCCGGACGATGCCAGGCGCATCGCGGAACTCGCCGGTGCCGAGCAGGTGTTGGGCGGAGCGCTCGGCCGGCTCATGGCGGTCGTGGAGAGCTATCCGGAGCTCAAGGCCGACGCGGCGCTGCGCGAGCTGAACGAGGAACTGGTCCACACCGAGAACCGCGTGGCCTTCGCCCGCCAGGCCTTCAACGACAGTGTGCTCGACTACAACAACGCGGCGCAGCAGGCGCCGGCGAACTTCGTCGCAGGGCTACTCGGCTTCCAGAGTGCTGCGCCGCTCGTCGCAAGCGCGGCCGAACGCGAGCCGGTGCACGTGAAGCTCTGACGCCCACGCCATGCGCTTTCGCCGACACCAGGAGGCGGCGCAGGCGTCGACGCGGCGCCTGATCGCGCTGTTCGTGCTGGTGCTGGTCGCGCTGGTCCTGGCCGTAAATGCAGCCCTGGCCGCCGTATATCGCTACAGCGTTCCCTTCACCGAGCGTTACCCCGCCCTCTTCTTCGAAACAAACACGGCCATCGTGCTGCTGTTCGTGCTGGGGGGATGGTGGCTGGAGAGCCTGCGGCTGCGCGAGGGTGGCGCACACGTGGCGCGCATGGCGGGCGGGCGCCCCGCCCGGGCGTCCGGGGATACGCCGGGCGAGCGGCTGGAGCGCCGGCTGCAGCACATCGTGCAGGAACTGGCCCTGGCCTCGCGCATCCCGGCACCGGCAGCCTGGGTGCTGCCTCGCGACGATGCGATCAACGCCTTCGCCGCCGGCTGGTCACACGACGACGCGGTCATCGCGGTGACACGCGGGGCCCTGGAACGGCTCACGCGCGAGGAACTGCAGGGCGTGGTGGCGCACGAGTTCAGCCATGTGGTCCATGGCGACACGCGGCTCAACATGAGGCTGGTGGGCCTGGTGTGGGGGCTGCAGATGATCTTCCTGCTCGGGCGCTCGATGTCGCAGCCCGACGAACTCGGCCGCAGGCCCGTCACTACCTTGTTCGGCTGGGCGCTGATCGCAACCGGATGGCTCGGATGGGCCGCCGGGCGACTGCTGCAGGCAGCCGTCTCACGTCAGCGCGAGTTCCTGGCCGATGCGTCGGCCGTGCAGTACACGCGCCTGGTGCACGGCCTCGGCGGCGCTCTGCGCAAGATCGCGCACCAGTCCCGCGAGCACACCGACAGATTGCACGCACCTCAGGCGACAAGCCTGGCGCACCTGTTCCTCAACGCACCCGGCCGGCGGTGGCTGTGGTCCACGCACCCGCCGATCGCGGAGCGCCTGCGCCGGCTGTACGGATGTCAAGTGGAGCCGCTGCCTGCCGAACCACTGCCCGCCCCAGCAGGGGACGAACTCTTGGCCGGCTTCGCACCACGGCACGCGTCGGCGACCCGGCAGGAGGAATTGCTTGCGGACGAAGGCGGCTGCCCGGTTCGCGATCCGACGCACGACCCGGCATGGCATGGCAAGTCAGCACGGGAAGACGAAGCGATGGCGCGCATCGCCTTGTGGTACGGCGCGGGGCAGTGCCAGGCAGCCCTGCTGGTGTGGCTGGCGGAAGGGCGCGCGGTGGCAGTGCCCGGCGTTGCCCCCCAGCTCTTCGAGGCTGCCCGCGGCGAGCTGGCGGCCTTGTCACCGCTCGCCCGCCTGGACACCCTGGCCATGCTCGCCCGGCGCCTGCGCGATATGGCGCCTGCGCAGTTGCCTGGCCTGCGTCGCGCAGCTCGCGAGGCGGCACGGGGCGCGCACGGACGTCTGCGCAGGCTGCTCCTCGTCACCTGGCTGAGCCCTCGCCATGCAGCTCGTCCGTTGCCCTCGCATGGCGTCAGCCTTGAATCGCTGGGCGATGAGGTGGCCACGGTCACGGTGCTGCTGGGCGTCGCCCTGGCGCTGCCCCGTGAGAGTGCCATCGCTTGGCGCAGCGCCAGTCTGGCCGCATGCGGTGTCGTTGCCCGCTCGCGGCAGCTCTCGTCGACCGCGCGCTGGGCCCTGGGCCTGCAGCGCCTTGCACCCATGCAGCGCCCGCGCCTGGTTCGAGCCTGGGTGGACTCGCTGCCGCCCGAGTTGCTGGATGCTCCACGCGCCGAGCTGCTCCAGATCGTGTGCCGGCTGCTCGACACGCCGCATCCGCCACTGCTTCAACAGTGTGCGGCTGGAGCGGCAGCGGCCTGAACGAAGGCTCTTCAGTGCCGGATCTTGTACCCGCTCGCCAGCAGCCGCAGGGCGATCGACGCCACCACCAGAAAGCTG
The DNA here is from genome assembly GCA_966251135.1 of uncultured Burkholderiaceae bacterium. Classification (GTDB taxonomy): domain Bacteria; phylum Pseudomonadota; class Gammaproteobacteria; order Burkholderiales; family Burkholderiaceae_C; genus Albitalea. Next base: position 2,094 of record CBINKC010000224.1, on the reverse strand, counting down.
CCGGCAACGATCACGAAGCTGATCCACGGTGAGACATCGCTCACCCCGAAAAAGCCGCGCCGGAAGCCGTCGATCATGTAGAAGAACGGGTTGAGGTGGCTCACGGCCTGCCAGAAGCCGGGCAGCGACTGCACCGAATAGAACACGCCCGACAGAAACGTCATGGGCATGATGATGAAGTTCTGGAAGGCGGCCATCTGGTCGAACTTCTCGGCCCACAGCCCGGCGATCAGGCCCAACGAGCCCAGCATGCCGGCGCCCAGCACGCCGAACACCACAATCCACCACGGCTCGGCCAGTCCCAGCGGCGCAAACCATACCGTCACGAGCAGCACACCCAGGCCGACGACGAGCCCGCGCACCATCGCGGCCCCCACGTAAGCCGCGAACCACGCCCAGTGCGACAACGGCGCGACGAGCAGGAACACCAAGTTGCCTGTGATCTTGCTCTGGATCAACGAAGAGCTGCTGTTGGCGAAGGCGTTCTGCAGCACGCTCATCATCACGAGCCCCGGGATGAGGAAGCTCGTGTAGCCCACGCGATCGAACACGGTGACCCGGTCGGACAGCACATGGCCGAAGATCAGCAGGTACAGCACCGCCGTCAGCACGGGGGCGGCCACCGTCTGGAAGGCGACCTTCCAGAACCGCAGTACCTCCTTGTAGAGCAGCGTGCGGGCGCCGGCCAGCGGCCCGGTGGCGACGGAGCCCGGCTGAACGACCGGCCGGCTGGGCGACGAGTTCATGCCACGGGTGCCTGCACGGGCAGGGGTCTGGACTCGCCCTGCATGATTTCGAGGAAGACGTTCTCGAGATCTGCACGGCCGATTTCGAGGTCTTCCGGCTGGCAGCCGGCCTCGTGCAGGATGGCCAGCACCTGCTGCACTTCCTTCGCGTCGTGCGCCTTGATCTGCACGATGCGACCGGTCACGCGCGACTGGGGCACGAGCTGCGCCGGCAGCGGCGTGTCCATCTTGAACCGCATCATGGTGCTCGCCGTGCCGGCCAGCAGCGCGGAGGTGCGATCCAGCGCCACGACGCGCCCCTGCTTGAGCATGGCGATGCGGCCGCACAAGGCCTCGGCCTCCTCCAGGTAATGAGTGGTGAGCAGCACGGTGTGGCCTTGCTTGTTGAGCCGCGCGACGAACTGCCACAGCGTCTGGCGCAGCTCGACGTCGACGCCGGCGGTGGGCTCGTCGAGCACGATCACGGGCGGGCGGTGCACCAGTGCCTGCGCGACCAGCACGCGGCGCTTCATGCCGCCCGAGAGCTGTCGCATGTTGGCATCCGCCTTGTCCGCGAGGCCCAGATGGCCGAGCAGCTCGTCGATCCAGCCGTCGTTGTCACGCATGCCAAAGTAGCCGCTCTGGATGCGCAGCGCCTCGCGCACGCTGAAGAAGGGATCGAACACCAGCTCCTGGGGCACGATGCCGAGGCTGCGCCGGGTGTAGGCATAGTCGGCTACGACGTCGCGCCCGTGTACCCGAACCTGGCCGTTCGTGGCTCGTGCCAGCCCGGCGAGGATGCTGATGAGCGTGGTCTTGCCCGCGCCGTTCGGGCCCAGCAAACCGAAGAACTCGCCTGGCTGGATGTCGAAGCTGACATGGTCCAGCGCTTGCACGCTGCCGCGGAAGCCGCGGTAGGTCTTGCTGACGCTCTGGAACGAGATGGCAGGCATGGGGCGGGCCATTGTAGGCAGCACTGTCCAATCCTTGGTCATGCCGGGATGACGCCGTTGGTAGGGCGCGTCGTTGGTGCTAGTGTTCCGACCGCACAAGAACACATACCGAGCCATGGCCACACAAGGCAAGAGGCCGCGCCGCACCGCCGAGCGCATCCTGGAGGTGACGCTGGACCTGTTCAACCGCTTCGGCGAGCCCAACGTCTCGACCACGCTCATCTCCGCCGAGCTCCGCATCAGCCCGGGCAACCTCTATTACCACTACCCGGCGAAGGACGAGCTGATCAACAGTTTGTTCGATCGCTACGAACGCGCGCTGAACGAGCTGCTGCATGCGGCGGACCACGTGCGCAACGTAGAGGACGCATGGCTGTTCTTCCACATGCTGTTCGAGCTGATCTGGCAGTACCGCT
>CBINKC010000223.1:0-5082 GCA_966251135.1 uncultured Burkholderiaceae bacterium | reverse complement strand
TGGCGCCATTTGCAGGGTACGAGCGGTCATGTCGGATTGCTTCTCAGCCTCTTCACATCGCCCCCAGGAAGAAGCGCTCGAAGTCCGCCCGCGTGCAAGGCCGAGGGTTGGTGTGGTGGCAGATGTCGGAGGCTGCGATCTCCACCAGCCGCGGCACCTGCGCCGGGCTGACACCGTGCCGCGCGAGCCCGCCCACGATGCCGATGTCGGCCTTCACACGGGCAAGCCAGGGCACGAAGGCCTCGCCGCCGCCGGGCACGCCGCACGCATGCGCCAGCTCGTCGAACTTCTCGGGCACGGCCGGGTGGTTCCAGGCGAGCACGGTATCGATCATCAGCGCGTTGGCCAGACCGTGGTGCAGGCCGGCCACGGCGCCCAGCGCATGTGCGCAGGCATGCACGGCACCCAGGTCCTTCTGGAAGGCGACGGCGCCCATCATGGACGCCATCATCATGTCGCCGCGTGCCAAGAGATCGGCCGGCTGCGCCACGGCCTGCCGCAAGGCGCGCGCGACCAGCCGAGCGCCCTGCAGCGCAATGCCGTCACACATCGGGTGGTAGGCAGGCGAAAGGTAGCTCTCCACGTTGTGCGTGAGCGCGTCCATGCCCGTGGCCGCGGTGATGGCGGGCGGCAGGCCCACGGTGAGTTCCGGATCGGCAAAAACGGCACGCGCCAGCAGGCGCGGCGAAAACACGACGCGCTTGATGTGCGTGTCGTCTTCCGACACCACGCTGGAGCGACCCACCTCGCTGCCGGTACCCGCCGTGGTGGGCAGCGCCACGAAGTACGGCAGCGGTTCGGAGATCGGCCGGACCTCGGGGTGGTCCCAGACGTACTCCATCACGTGCCCGGTATGGGTGGCGAGCACGCCCACGAGCTTGGCGACGTCGATCGCGGCGCCGCCGCCGAAGCCGATGACGCTGTCTGCAGCATGCTCGCGCCAAGCCTGCGCGCCGGCCATCACCTGGCTGGCCGTCGGGTTGCCGGCCACGCCGTCGTACACGGCGACGTCCAGGCCCTGCAGATGCCCTCGAAACTCGGCAAGTACCGGCAGCGCGGCCAGCGCTCGGTCGGTCACGACGAGCGGGCGTTTGCAGCCGGCGTCGCGCAGGTGCGCGGCCACGCGCTTGCGCGCGCCGGGGCCGAAATGGATGTCGGTGGGGAAGCTGAAGCGGTGGAGGGTCATGTGGTGCCGTTCTTCGCGTTCCACGCTTCAGATGATCTCGAAGTACCGCTTCAGCTCCCAGTCGGTGACCGCATCCAGCCATTGCCGCCATTCCCATTCGCGGGTGGCGGCGTAGTGGTCGACGAAGTCGTCCCCGAACCAATCACGCGCGAGCGCCGATTGGCGGAACAGCCGCGTTGTTTCGATCAGCGTGCGCGGCGCGCGCGGCACGTCTTCCGCGCCCCGGTTGGTGCCGGTGATCGGCGGCGTGGTGAGCTTGAGGCCCTGCTCCACGCCTTGCAGGCCGGCCGCGAGCACAGCAGCCATCGCGAGGTACGGATTGATGTCGGCGCCCGGGCTGCGGGTTTCGAGCCGCGTGGCCTTCGGGCTGCCCGCGATCACCCGAAAGCTGGCGGTGCGGTTGTCCAGACCCCAGGTCGGCTTCACCGGAGCCCAGAAGCCATCGACCAAACGCTTGTAGCTGTTGATGGTCGGCCACACCATGGGCGCGAACTCGAGCAGGTACGCGAGCTGCCCGGCGACGTAGCTCTCGAACATCGGGCTCATCGAATGCGGTGAGTTCGCGTCGAAGAACAGGTTGGACTGCCCGTCGGACAGGCTCTGGTGGATGTGTCCGCTGCAGCCGGGGTATTGCGCGCTCCACTTGGCCATGAAGCTGGGCATGATTCCGAAGCGCGCCCCGATCTCCTTGGCTCCCGTCTTGAAAAGGATCGCGCGGTCGGCCGCCTCCAGCGCCTGCGAGAAAACGATGGCCGCCTCGTACACGCCCGGCCCAGTCTCGGTGTGCAGGCCCTCGATGGGCACGCCGAAGGCCGGCATCTCGTCCATCAGCGCATTGAAGTACTCGCGCTGATGATTCATGCGCAGGAGCGAGTAGCCGAACATGCCTGGCGTGATGGTCGCCGGTTCCACGCCCTTCTTGGCCGCCCAGCTCTGCGGCGTTTCGGCAAAGTTGAACCACTCGAACTCGACGCCGCACATGGGCTTCACGCCCAGCTTCTCGGCGCGATGGAGCACACGCTTGAGCGCCTGCCTGGGGCACAGCGGCGAGGGGCTGCCGTCGCGCTGGACGACATCGCCCAGGAAGAACGGCACGTTGCCGTCCCAGGGCACGCGGCGCAAGGTGTCGAGGTCGAGCCGGACCTCGGCGTCCGGAAAGCCGCGATGCCAGCCAGTGAGCGTCGTGTTGTCGTAGCAGGCGTCGGCGCAGTCCCAGCCGAACACCACGTCGCAGAAGCCGAAGCCCGATTCGGCAGCGCTGAGGAATTTGTCGCGGTGCAGGTACTTGCCGCGCAAGATGCCATCGATGTCGCTCACGGCAACCTTGACCTTGCCGCTGCCGCTGTCGCGCACGGCATCGATCGCCGCGTGCTGCTTCGACTTCACTGCCATGCGGTGCTCCCCGCCACGAGGTGTGAGGCAGTCTAGGGTCGGCCTCGATTCAGCGTCAAACACGCCGCCGCGTTCTCCTTGCTGGCCTATCATGCGCCTTCCCTCGACAGGGCCTGTCTCCGGCCCCTGCGCACCATCGAATGCTGCACCTGCTGAACCTGCTCGCCGCGATCTCGCTCCTGGTCTGGGGCACCCACATCGTGCGAACCGGGGTGTTGAGGGTGTTCGGCGAAAACCTGCGGCGCGTGCTCGCCAAGAGCTTCAGCTACCGGGTGACTGCCATGCTGGCCGGCGTGGGCGTCACCGGGCTCGTGCAGTCAGCCACCGCCACGTGCCTCATCGTGGCGTCCTTCGTAGGCAAGGGTCTGGTTTCCACGAGCGCGGCCCTCGCGGCGATGCTGGGGGCCGACATCGGCAGCAGCATGATGGCGGTGGTGCTGTCACAGGACCTGTCCTGGGTCTCGCCGCTGCTCATCCTCGTGGGCGTGGTGATGTTCGTCTCCAGCCAGGACTCCGGTCCCGGGCGCATCGGGCGGGTGCTGATCGGGCTGGGGCTTATCACGCTGAGCCTGCAGCTCATCGTGCAGGCCACGCGGCCGATGACCGAATCTGCAGCGGTGCGGGCCCTGCTCGTAGCCCTGCCTAACGAGGTGATGCTCGACGTGGTGGTCGGTACGGTGCTCGCCGTGCTGGCCTATTCGAGCCTGGCCATTGTGCTGCTCACTGCCACCCTCGCGGCGTCGGGGCTGCTTCCGCCCAGCGTAGCGCTGGGCCTGGTGCTGGGAGCCAACGTGGGCAGCGGCCTGCTCGCGATGGTGGCCACCGCCCGGGCCTCACCGCAGGTGCGCCGCCTGCCGCTCGGCAACTTCATCTTCAAGGCGTCCGGAGTGCTGATCGCCATACCCTTTCTGCCCGAGGTGCGCACGCTCTTGCAGGAGCACGTCGGCTCGGTGCACCAGCAGGTGGGGCTATTCCACCTGGGCTTCAACGTGGTGTTGGCGCTGGTGTTCATCGGCCTGACCGGCCTCGTGGCGCGCGTGACCGAGGTGCTCCTGCGCGAGCCGCCGCTCGGTACGGGAACCGAGCGCCCGCGCCACCTCGACCCCTCGGCCCTGGTCACGCCCTCACTGGCCATCAGCTGCGCGGCGCGCGAGGCACTGCACCAGGCCGATGTGGTGGAGACCATGCTGCGCGGCATCTTGCCCGTGATCAAGCACAACGACCTCGCCCTGGCCGAGCAACTGCGCCGCATGGACGACACCGTCGACGAGCTGTACTCCGCGATCAAGTTCTACCTGACGCAGATCTCGCGCGGAGCGCTGTCGGAGCGCGAAAGCCGCCGCTGGACCGACATCGTGTCCTTCACCATCAACATGGAGCAGATCGGCGACAACATCGAGCGCATCCTGCAGGACGTGGAGGACAAGAAGATCCGCAAGAACCGCAGCTTCTCGGAAGCCGGCATGGCGGAGATCTGCCACATGCACGAGCGCCTGATGGCCAACCTGCGCCTGGGCATGAGCGTGTTCCTCGACGGCCACGCGCGCGATGCGCAGAAGCTCCTGGAGGAGAAGGCGCGCTTTCGCGACCTGGAGCACGAGTACGCCGCCAACCACATCGCGCGGCTGCAGGAGAACACAGCCCAAAGCATCGAGACCAGCTCGCTGCACCTCGACCTGATCAGCGACCTCAAGCGCATCAACTCGCACATCTGCTCGATCGCCTATCCCATCCTCGAATCGGCGGGGGCGCTGTCGAAGACAAGAATCCGCGATTCGCGCATCGCGGCGCTGCCGCCGGACGCACCGGCGTAACTTCAGGGCGTAGCGAGCTTGGCCTTCTCCTTGGCCTTCTCGCTCCACAGCACGCCGCCCCTCGCCCAGTTGTGTTTGGGGATATCGAAGAAGACCACCTCGATGCCTTCGGCGCTGCCACCCAGCACACGCACGCAGGCGTCGGTCAGCTCCTTGGCCAGAGCAGCCTTCTGCTCGGAAGTGCGGCCCTCGAAGAGTTCGACGCGCAGGGTCGGCATGGGGGTTTCCTTTCTCTTGCTGCATGACACGGGACGGCCATTGTGGCGGCACCGAATGAGGGCGCGCCATGGCGCGCATCGCCCCTGCCGATCTCCACGATGGCGCCTCCCGCATGCCGGCACGGAGGTAGGCAGCACCGGCGAGCGGTCTTAGTATTCCACCGCCCCTACGCCGGGGGCGAGCCCGGCGGGCCTGTTGTGGAGAAGCGCCATGCCTACCTACACGTACCGTTGCGAGAAATGCGCTGAGGTGTTCGACCACGTCGAGCATGTCAAGGAACACGAGACCGCCCGGTTCACCGAGTCCAGCCCGCTGCGCTGCCCGAAGTGCGGGAGCGAGTCGGTGGCCCACCACCCCACGACCTTCGTGGCCCGCACTTCCAAGAAAAGCTGAAGCCGCGCCACACGACGCCGACTCCATGCCCCGCCGCGTCAGAGGCTGGGAAGTCATCCGGCGTGGCCGAGCGGGCCC
>CBINKC010000222.1:0-5228 GCA_966251135.1 uncultured Burkholderiaceae bacterium | reverse complement strand
GCGTCGAACCAGTGGGCGTCGAACCAGTGGGCGTCGAACCAGTGGGCGTCGAACCAGTGGGCGTCGAACCGGTGGGCGTCGAGCCCGTGGGTCCCTTGCCCAGGAAGCTGTACCAGTGCGGCATGTACTTCGGCATGTCGCCGGGCAGGCGCGGGAACAGGGGAGCCCGAGGCGGCAAAGAGGTCGGCGTGGCCTGCGGTGCAACGCTGTACGACCTAGTTACGGGCGGCGGCGGCGGCGGCGGCGGAGGGGGCGGCGGTCGGTTTCCAGCGGGTGGTACGTTTGCCATGCCTGGTTCCCCTTTTTGAGCGTTTGGGCTGTGGAGTGAACGATTCACCATCGTCACGCACCGGCATGCGAAGCCAAGTGCCAACGGAGGCGAAGGCAGGTTCGCGTAAGCAGCAAACTGGCCTACATCCGCAAATACCCTGGCTGCATCACCCCACAGGGGCCGAGGCCGAGCACACACAGGGGCTCAGACGAGACCCGACGCATCACCGCGGCAAAACTCGCAAGCCATGATGGAGGCCGCCTCCGCGAAGCCACCATCGGTGGCCCGTGCCGTGGCACCTCCCACGGCGCCTGAACGGCGTCATGAAGATGTCACGCAGGAGACTGAAGTCTCGAAGCGCAGGCGGGGCCCCGGCTGACCACTGCCCGGCTACCCCGGAATCTCGGCCTCCACCAGCAGGGTGAGCTGCGCGAGCGATTCCTGCCACCCGAGGTAGCAGGATTCCAAGGGGATGACTTCGGGCACGCCCTCCTGCACCACGTCAAGGTCCGTTCCACACGATACCGCCGTCAGCGTGACGGTCGTCTGCATCTCTCCCGGCAGGTTCGGATCGTCGAACGACGCGGTATAGCGTAGGCGTTCGCCCGGCTTCAGCTCCAGGTACTTCCCTCCAAACGAATGAGCGTGGCCGCTGGCGAACTGGATGAACGACATCCTGTAGCGGCCACCGACGGCCGCATCCATCTGATGCACCCGCCCCGTGTAGCCATGTGGCGGAAGCCATTTGGCCATGGCCTCGGGATCGATAAAAGCCCGATAGATGCGCTCTGCCGGCGCTCTCAGCACGCGATGCAGCCGGACCGTGTTCGTAGTCATCACTGATCTCCTGAAATAGAGGAAGCCCCTCTTCGTGCACGACGATCGAAGGCCTTCGCAATCGACATGGCGACATGCCAGGGAACATGGTGAATCGGCGCGCCGCAAGCAATGAGGCCGATGAAGTGCGCAGCAGCGTAGCGCGTCACGGCGCCGCTCCCCGCATTCCATGCCACGCAGGAGCGCCGTGCTTCAGGGCCGGGCGTTGGGAAAGAAGAGCTGCTGGCCGTTGATCTTGTAGCTCGCAATGGTGTCCTGCCCTTGCGGCGACACCACCCAGTCGGCAAAGGCCTGCGCAAGATCCTTCTTCACGTGCGGGTGCTTCGCCGGGTTCACGACGATGACGCCGTACTGGTTGAACAGGCGCTTGTCGCCTTCGACCAGTACGGCCAGCCCCCCGCGATTCTTGAAGCTCAGCCAGGTGCCGCGGTCGGCCAGCGCATACGCATCGATGGACGAAGCAATGTTGAGCGCCGGCCCCATGCCGCAGCCGCATTCCTTGTAGCCGCTCACCGTGGCGGCCGGCGCGTCGATGCCAGCAGCCTTCCAGTAGCGCAGCTCGGCCGCATGCGTGCCGCTCTTGTCGCCCCGAGAGATAAACGATGCCTTGGACTGCGCGAGGTGCCGCAATGAAGCCTCGATGTCATGGCCCTTCGCGCCCGCCGGGTCGGCCGACGGCCCCACCAGGATGAAGTCGTTGTACATGACATCGGTGCGCCCGAGTCCATGCCCCTCGGCGATCAGGCGCTCCTCGGCAGCCTTGTCGTGCACGAACAGCACATCGGCGTCACCGCGGCGGCCCATGTCGAGCGCCTGGCCGGTGCCCACCGCCACCACGCGGACATCGATGCCCGTGGCGCGCTTGAAAGCGGGCAGCAGGTGCGCGAAGAGGCCCGACTGCTCCGTGGAGGTGGTGGAGGCCATGACGATGCTGCGCTCCTGAGCCGCAGCCAGGCCGGCGATGCCCAGGCACGCGCCCAACAGCAGCGACCGCAGTGATGCGCCGAAGCCCCGCCAGGCGCCGGGCGCCTGGGCGACACGGGGGAAGGACATGACCGGCCTCCTCAAGTTGGAACCCGGGTGGCGCCCGAATATAGCGGCCGCCTTCCGCTGGTTCGCATTGGCGTCATCCCGAAGGGGAACCAAGACACCAACGTGATTTGATGCCCCCACCAGATGGGATGAATCCGGAGTCTCTCCTATGGCATGGATGCGGGGCGCGTGTGTATGGGCGATATTCAGCCTCTGCGCGCTCGCATGGGCGGAAGCCGCAACGGCGTCGACGCGTAGCGTGGAGACCCGGTACCGCTGCACTTTGCCCGATGGCGATATGCGCGAATCCACGCAGAACCTTTCGCTCGTGTTTCGCGAGTCCGGCGTCCGCTGCACCACGTTCCTTGCGCCGGCGAGCGGCGACGCCATGTGGGCCAAGCAGCCGCGCGTGGTGTCGCTCTCGTTGAACGGCAAGAGCCCCGTGAAGGCGTTCCGGCTGGTCGATCCCGTCGTGCCGGTCCTGAGCGCGCCATCGTTCAAGTCCTCGCGCCCGTCCCTGGTCCTCACGTCGCTGAAGTCCGAGTACCTCCCGCTGGTCAAGGAAGCCAGCACCCGCTATGGCATCGATCCGCAGTTGGTGACCGCGCTCATCCACGTGGAATCGCGCTTCCAGCCCCATGCGAGGTCGCCGAAGGGTGCCGTAGGGCTGATGCAGATCATGCCGGCCACGGCGGCGCGCTACGGCGTCACGAACCCACGGTCGCTGCTCAACCCGAGCGTCAACATCGACGTAGGCACGCGCTACCTGCGTGACTTGCACGACCTGTTCCCCGGGCGGGTAGACCTAGTCCTGGCCGCATACAACGCGGGCGAAGGCGCAGTGATCAAGCGCGGACATCGCATCCCGCCCTTCCCTGAAACGCAAACCTACGTGCGCAACATCCTGCGGATGCTGGGGCTGTCCATCTGAATGCTCCCGGTTCAGTGAGCCATTGCGGCGCGTCGTTGGAGCCTGGGTACGGAACACCCAGAATGCCGCCCATGACTCTCACCCGAGGAGACGCCGTGAAGCGGTTCATCACCTTCGTGCTTGCTATCGCCCTGAGCGCCGCCGCAGCAGCGCAGGACTGGCCGGCCAAGCCTGTGCGCGTGATCGTTCCTGCACCAGCAGGCAGTTCGCTCGACATCATCGTTCGCACGCTGGGCGAGGGGCTGAAGGGCCGCTGGGGCCAGCCCCTGGTGGTCGACAACAAGGCGGGTGCCGGAGGGTTGCTCGGCATGGATGCGGTCGCCAAGGCCTCGCCCGACGGCTACACGCTGGGCATCGGGTTCAACGGGCCGATCGCGTTCGGCCCCTACATGTACAGGAAGATGCCCTACGACCCGGCGAAGGACCTCGCGCCGGTGGTGCTCACCACATCGCAGCCCAACGTGCTCGCGGTGCAGGCAGGCAACCCCGCCCGCACGGTGCCGCAGTTCGTGGCCTGGGCGAAGCAGCAGGCAGGCCAGCTGAGCTACGGCTCGGTAGGCAACGGCAGTTCCTCGCACCTCACCATGGAGCTGTTCAAGAGCGTGGCCGGTTTCGAGGCGGTGCATGTGCCCTACGCCGGGTCGCCGCCGGCCGGCACCTCGCTCGCGGCCGGGCAGACGCAGGCGCTGTTCACCGTCGCCCCGGCACTGATGCCCCTGGTGCAGGCCGGTCGAGTCAAGCTGCTGGCGGTCACGAGCGCCCAGCGGATGCCATCGATGCCCGATGTGCCGACGATCGCCGAATCCGGCTATGCAGGCTTCGAGGCGCTGGCGTGGAACGGCCTCTTCGCGCCAACCGGTACACCGGCCGCCGTGGTCCAGCGCATCAACGCGGATGTCAATGCGGTGCTGAAGAATCCCCATGTGCGCGAGGCCTTGCTCAAGCAGGGGCTGATCGCCGGTGGCGGGATGCCGGCCGACTTCGGGCGTTTCATCGATGAAGAAGGCAAGCGCTGGGGCGGCGTCATCAAGCGACTGGGGATCACCATCGAGTGAGAGGGCGGGCCGCACGCAGCCCGCCCTCGCGGCCACAAGAGCGTGGCATGCCCGCTAGGCGGCACGGCGGCGACGAGACCGTCCGCCGCCTTCGGCGTGCTCACCCTCCGCCTGTTCGCCCTCCTGCTCTGCCTGTTCGCCTGCCTCGCCGATCTCCTCCACGGCGCGCATGCCGGCTTCACGGCTGCGGCGCATCTGCTCGCCGCCTTCCTCGATGCCCTGGCGCATCTGCTCGCCCATTTCCGAGGCGGTGCGCTCGGCCTCCTCGGCCTGCTCACGCGCCGTTTCGACGAGCTGGTTCAAGCCCTCGCTGGTCTGCTCGCCCAGCTCCTGCAGGCCGTACTGCAGGGTTTGAGCCACGGTCGAGGTCTGGATGTCCATGACGCGGCTGACTTCTCGTTGCAGTTCAGTGGCTGCTTCGGTGGCACGCTGCGTCGTATTCACGAGCTGCTCGGCGCTCGCGGAGAACACCCGGCGTGCCCGGTCGTCTGCAGCTTCGAACCAGCCCGACCAGTCGGGCAGGCCCATGGCCGACGCGGCGCGCGCTTGCGTCTGCATCCACACGCGCGTGGCCGACATGTTCATGTCGTAGACCTGGCCCAAGCTGCGCAGCGCCAGGGTGGTCAGGTGGGCAGGAGAGGCGCGGCCTCGGCCTTCCTGGCCTTGTCCTTGTGAACGGAATCCTTGTGACATGTCATTTCTCCATTAACGCTGGTGAAGGGATCAGCCCCATGAAGGGGGGCGATGGTGCAGAGCAACACGGATGCCGGGCCACCCAAGGAAGCCTGCTTGCGGCGCGCGCAGCGGACGCAACGCTTCCAAGCCCTTGCCAGGACTGACCTTTTTGCATAACTCATCCAGCGTGACGGATGCAGGCATGAGCCAGCCGCGCGCAGGACTGCGAAGACACAGCGCAAAGTGCTGGCAGCATTTGCACCGGGTTGTGCAAACGGCATGTCGGCCCCGCAGCGCGAGCCGCGCCCGGCGCTTTGCGCTGGCTCAAGCATGGCCGGGCGTGGCGATGCGAGCATCCGCCTTGCGAATTCCCGCTAGTGCTCTGCGCGGGACAAAGCGTCAGCGACCTGTCCGAAGCGAGCCGATG
>CBINKC010000221.1:0-5254 GCA_966251135.1 uncultured Burkholderiaceae bacterium | reverse complement strand
GCCATTTGCAGGGTCCGATCGGTCTTGGCGGATGGCTTCTCCGCCTCTCAGTACCTTCGGAACGTCAGGGCGGTATTGCATGAAACCCCCACGCTCACTTCGTTCGCTGCCCCCCGAGGGGGTGCTCAGTACCTTCGGAACGGCCGGGCGGTACTGACATGCGCATCCCCTGGCCCTGGGCACGATCATCCTTCGGCGAGCGCACGGTGATCGCAAGCAGCCCCGATCGCTTCGTCTACGCCTGCGCCGACGTGCACGGCCGCGTGACCCGCTGCGGCGTGGAAGACCGTGGCGGCGAGGCGCCGGCCGATTTCCAGCGGCGCCTTCGTGCGCTGGGCCTCGCGTCGAAGAACGTGTGGGCGGTGCTGCCGCTGGCCGACGCGCAGCTGCTGCAGATCGAGGCGCCCGCGGTCAAGCCCGAGGAACTGAAGGCCGCCGCGCGCTGGCGCATCAAGGACCAGGTCGAAGGCCGGCTCGACGAGCTCACCCTCGACGTGATGGTGGTCGGCGCCGACACGCCTCGCCCGAACCGGCAGCTGTTCGTCGTGGCCGCGCGCAATGAGGCCATCGTCGCCACCGTCGCCCGCGCACAGGCCGCGGGGCTGGATCTGTCGGTGATCGACATCGCCGAGACGGCACAGCGCAACCTGCAGAGCCGGCTGGGCGACGCGGCCGGGCTGCGCGAGCGCGCCACCGCGGCGCTCGTGCGGCACGGCGGGCATGCGCTGCTCACTATCTGCGCGGGCGGCGAGCTCTACTACGCACGCCGCATCGACTGGGACCTGCCCTTCCAGCCGGCCGCCGCCAGGCCCGAGGCCGCCGACGAGCCGCTGGCGCTCATGACCGAACGCACGCTGGAGGAAGTCGACTTCATCGACTACGGCGCCGAAGCCGAGGACGGCCCGGCTGTACCCGAGGCCGAGGTGCCGCGCCTCGTGATCGAGCTGCAGCGCTCCTTCGACCTGTGGGAGCGCTCGTGGCCCGACCTGCCCCTGGCCGCCATGTGGCTGCAGGTGGGCCCCGAGTCGGCAGAGCTTGCCGCGCTGCTCGGCCGCACGCTGGGCCTGCGCGTCAACCTGCTGGACCCGGCCGAGGTACTGCCGGGATACGCCCAGGCGGCCGCCACGCCACAGGCGCGTGCGGCGCTGCTCCCGGTGGTGGGTGCCTTGCTGCGCGAGGAAACGCGGCGGCTCTGAAGAGGCTGAGAAGTAATCCGACACGCGAAAGGCAAAGGTCGATGGCCCAACAGATCAACCTCTATAGCCCCATCCTGCTCACGCCCCGGCGCCATTTCTCGGCGCGGGCGATGGTGCATGCGCTGGGCGTGCTGGTGCTCGGCCTCGTGACGCTCGCAGCCTGGTCCACCCACTCGGCGTTGCGACTCAAGGCCGGACTCGAGGCCGCCCGCACGGCCAACGCGCAGGAACAGGCCCAGCTCACCGCCGCGCTCGGGCGGCGCCCCGCGGCCGCGACAGACACGAAGGCGCTGGAACAGCAACTCGCGCAGGCGCGCAGCGCGCTGGCCGAGCGGCGTGCGCTGCTCGATGCGCTGGACCCGAGCCACGGCGGTGCGGGCACGGGCCACGGCGAGCTGCTGCGCCTGCTGGCCGAGACCATCCCGGACACGCTCTGGCTCACCGAAGTGAAGCGCGCCGGGGGCCGCCTGGAGCTGGCCGGGGTCGCCCTGCAGCCCGAGGCGCTGCAGCCCTGGCTTGCACGCCTGTCGCAGCACCCGCTGATGGCCGATGCGCCGCTGCGCGCGGTCAAGGTGGAGCGCAGCAACGACGCAGCCGCCGAAGGCGCCGAGGCCTGGAGCTTCCGCCTCGTGAGCGGCGGCGCAGGAGAGCCGTCATGAGCGCAGGAACGAGTTCCTTCCCAGAGGGACGGCGCGTAGCACCAAGGGTGCGCCCATGAGCGCCACCGCCACGTGGAAGCGCTGGGCCGCCCGCATCGACGCCCTCTCGGCGCGCGAGCGCGTGTTCCTCTTCATGTCGGTCGCGCTGGCCCTGGTCGCGCTCACCGATGCCGTGGTGCTCTCGCCGCGCGCCGCCGAGCAGAAGGCGCTCACGGCCCGGGTGCGCACCCAGGCTGCGGAACTGGCGGCCCTGCGGCTGCAGTTCAGCGTGAGCAACGCGGCCGCGCAAAGCCCCGGAGCCACCATGCTGCGCGAGCTGCAGTCCATGCAGGCCGAACGCACCCGGGTGGACGAGGAGATCCGCCACCGCATGGCCGGGGGCAGCGCCGCGGACCGCCTGGCCGCCCTCTTCGAGCGCGTGCTGCGCCGGCATGACCGGCTGACGCTGGTGCGCTTCGAGAGCGGCGGCAGCGCCCCGGGCACGCCCGCGGGCCTGCCGATGCACAGCGTGGAGATCGGCCTGAGTGGCAGCTACCCGGACCTGAGCGCCTACGTGGCCGACCTGGAGCGCAGCCTGCCCGGACTGCGCTGGGACGAACTGGTCATCGTCCGGCGCGAAAGCGGTGCCGAGCTGCGCGCGCGCGTCGCGTTCCCGGGGGAGGCGACATGACACGGGCCGCACTCCTCGCCTTGCTGGCCCTGGCCGGCCCGACCCTGGCGCAACGCGCACCGCTGCGCGACCCCATGCAGCTGCCCGCGCCGAAACGCGCCGAGGCCCGCGCGCCGGCATCGCCACCGGCCCAGCCTGCCGTGCGCCACCTGCTGGTGATCGGCGAGCAGCGCTGGGTGATCGAGGACGGCCGGCGGCACGGTGTGGGCGACGTGCTCGCCGGGGCACGCATCGAACGCATCGAAGACGGCGCCGTGATCGTGCGCCGTGGCGGCTCACTGCAGCGCCTGCCGCTCTATACCGGCATCACCCGGCGGCCCGTGGCCGCGCCCCCAGCGGCGGGCCCATCGCCCGCCGCCTCCACTCGCATCGCAGCGTCTACGTCCACATCCGCATCTGCGGGTGGCGAACGCTCAAGACGCTCGACCACCACACCATGATGAAGCGCCCTCTGTCCTCGTCTTTAGATCGCCGGGCGTTCGCGCTGATCTCAATGGCCGGCGCGGCCCTGCTCGGCGGCTGCGCCCAACGGCCCCTGGCCGGCGGCGATGACCCCCTACCCAAGCTGCGCGCCGAGGTCGCAGTGCCCGCACCTGCGGCACCGGCCGTCGCCGTGCCCGCGCCGGCCGCCGCGCCGCCCGTGGCCCCGGCCGAACCGCGCTTCGACCTCATCGTCAACAACGCGAACGCGCGGGAGGTGTTCCTCTCGATGGTGACCGACACGCGCTACAGCATGCTCATGCACCCGGAGGTCACGGGCACGCTGTCGGTCACGCTGCGCGGCGTGACGGTGCGCGAGGCGCTCGAGTCGATCCGCGACGTGTACGGCTACGACTTCCGCATCGACGGCCGGCGCATCACGGTGTACCCGCCCACGCTGCAGACGCGCATCTTCTCGGTCAACTACCTGCACGCGCGCCGGGCCGGGCGCAGCGAGGTGCGTGTCAGCGCGGGCTCGGCGCCGGTGCAGAACAGCCCGGCGGGGCAAGGCGGCACGGGCACGGCCGGGGCGCCAGCCCCGTCGATCGCGCAGCCCGAAAGCAGCCAGGTGGCGACGACCTCGACGAGCGACTACTGGGGCGAGGTCGGTGCCGTGCTGCGCGCCATCGTGGGCGATGGCAGCGGCCGCAGCGTGGTCACCAGCCCCCAGTCGGGCACCATCGCCGTGCGCGGCATGCCCGACGAGCTGCGCCAGGTGGAAGCGTTCCTGCGCACATCGCGCATGTCGATCGAGCGCCAGGTGATGCTCGAAGCGAAGATCGTCGAGGTCGAGCTGCGCGAAGGATTCGAGAGCGGCGTCGACTGGTCGGTGCTGCGCACCCGCGGCGCCGCAGGACAGACGAGCGGCTATCCCGGCAATGCGTTGCTGGTGAACAACCAGGGCCTGCCCACGCTGAAGGGCACGACGAAGGACTTGCGCATCGACGCCATATCGTTGCCGGTAGGCAGCGCGGGCACGCTGGGCCTGTCGCTCGCCGCACGCGGCTTCAGCGCCGTGCTGGGGTTCCTGGAGACGCAAGGCGACGTGCAGATCCTCTCCAGCCCGCGGGTGGCTACGCTCAACAACCAGAAGGCGGTACTCAAGGTCGGCTCCGACGACTACTTCGTGACGGGCGTGCAGGGGGGCAACAACACGACGAACTCGAACACCAACGAGAAGACGGTCTCGATGCCCACGCTCGTCCTGACGCCCTTCTTCTCCGGCATCGCGCTGGACGTGACACCGCAGATCGACGAGGCCGACATGGTCACGCTGCACGTGCATCCCTCGGTAAGCACGGTGACGGAGAAGACCAAGGAGGTGGACCTCGGCGTGGTGGGGTCGTACCGTCTGCCGGTGGCTTCGACCAGCGTCAACGAGACCGACACCATCGTGCGCGTGCCCGACGGCCAGATCGTCGCGATCGGCGGGCTGATGCAGCAGGAAAGCCGGCGCAGCACGTCGGGGCTGCCCGGCGCGACGGGCTACGCCATCGCCCGCCACCTGTTCGGCAACAACGCGAGCAGCGGGCGCAAGAAGGAACTCGTGGTGCTGATCCGCCCGACCATCCTGCACAACGGCGACGACTGGCAGCGCGCCACGGCCCAGGCGAGCGCGGGGCTGGAGGAGATCGACGAGGGGCGGCGGCGAGTGATCAGGCTGGAGGGAGGGCGAGCGGGTGCGCACGCTGCGGCGGACTCGAAACACGAGCCGGGGGTGACGGCAGGGGAACAGTCGTTGGGCGAGCAGCCGGCGCCGTGATGGCTGTGCCGGCTTCGCTATGCGTAGGGTGTGGAGCCGTTGACGAGCTTGGGAGCCGCAGGAGGTTCGGGCCCTTCGACAGGCTCAGGGCGACCCTTCGACAAGCTCAGGGCGAACGGTACGCGGTGGCTGTGTTTCGTGCGCAAACCGCACCAAGCCTCGCACCCCATTCGGGTCGAGCGTGTCGAAGCCCGCGCCAGCCCCTCCCGATCCGTCCCGCTCCAGCCTCCCGCCCCGTTCGGGCTGAGCTTGTCGAAGCCCCTTGCCCACCTGTGCAGCCCCTTCGACAAGCTCAGGGCGAACGGGAGTACAGCAGCCCCCCACCCCGTTCGGGCTGAGCCTGTCGAAGCCCCTTGCCCACCTGTGCAGCCCCTTCGACAAGCTCAGGGCGAACGGGAGTACAGCAGCCCCCCACCCCGTTCGGGCTGAGCCTGTCGAAGCCCCTTGCCCACCTGTGCAGCCCCTTCGACAAGCTCAGGGCGAACGG
>CBINKC010000220.1:0-5258 GCA_966251135.1 uncultured Burkholderiaceae bacterium | reverse complement strand
CGGCGGCCGGCTATGCCGGCGTCGGCCCGAACTTCCTGCCCTGGCTCGTCACCGTGGCACTCGCCGTCTGCGGCGCGTGGCTGGTATGGGAAGCGCGCACCGGCGGCTTCCGGGCCATGGAGGCGCCCTCGGGCGCCGAGCACGGCGACTGGCGGGCTTTCGCCTGGGTGTCTGCCGGCGTGCTGGCCAATGCCGCGCTCATTACCACCATCGGTTTCGTGCTCAGTTGCGCGCTGTGCTTCGCGCTCGCCGTGCGCGGGCTGCGCATGTCCGAGGGACGGCCCGGCGGCGGCGTGCGCCAGACCGTGATCGATGCGGTCACCGGCCTGGTCATCGCCGCCCCGGCCTACTGGCTCTTCACCAAGGTGCTTTCCATTGCGCTGCCCAGCCTCACCGGCAGCGGCTGGCTGTAGGAGTCAAGCATGGAACTCTGGACCCAGCTCATGGGCGGTTTCGCCACCGCCGCCACACCGATCAACCTCCTGTGGGCTTTCCTCGGCTGCGCGCTCGGCACGGCCATCGGCGTGCTTCCGGGACTCGGGCCCGCCGTCACGGTGGCCATGCTGCTGCCCATCACGGCCCAAGTTGAACCGACCGCGTCGATGATCTTCTTCGCGGGCATCTACTACGGCGCGATGTACGGCGGCTCCACCACCTCCATCCTGCTCAACACGCCCGGCGAGACAGGCACGATGGTGACCGCGCTGGAGGGCTTCAAGATGGCCAAGAGCGGGCGCGCGGGCGCCGCCCTGGCCACCTCGGCCATCGGCTCCTTCGTCGCCGGCACCCTGGCCACCATGCTGGTCACGACGTTCGCGCCGGTGGTGGCCGACTTCGCGGTCAAGCTCGGCCCGCCGGAATACTTCGCCCTGATGCTGCTGGCCTTCACCACGGTGAGCGCGGTGCTGGGCCAGAGCACGCTGCGCGGCCTCACGGCGCTGTTCATCGGCATCGCGATGGGCACCGTGGGCATCGACCAGATCACCGGCCAGGCGCGCTACAGCGTCGGGGTGCCGGAGTTGCTCGACGGCGTGGAAGTCGTGCTGATCGCCGTGGGCCTGTTCGCCGTCGGCGAGGCCTTCTACACCGCGCTGTACGAGGGCAAGGAGCGCCAGACCATGAACCGCATGAACAGGGTTCACATGACACGCACGGAGTGGCGCCGCTCGTGGCCAGCCTGGTTGCGCGGCACGGCGCTGGGGTTTCCCTTCGGCACCATTCCGGCCGGGGGCACCGAAATCCCGACCTTCCTGTCATACGGCGTGGAGCGCAAGCTCTCGCGCCACAAGGAGGAGTTCGGCACCACCGGCGCCATCGAGGGCGTGGCCGGCCCCGAGGCGGCCAACAACGCGGCCGTGACGGCCACGCTGGTGCCGCTGCTGACATTGGGCATCCCGACCTCGGTGACCGCGGCGATCCTGCTGTCGGCCCTGCAGAACTACGGCATCCAGGCCGGCCCGCAGCTGTTCGAAACCTCGTCGGCCCTCGTGTGGGCGCTGATCGCCTCGCTCTACATCGGCAACGTGATGCTGCTCGTGCTCAACCTGCCGCTCGTGGGGCTATGGGTCAAACTGCTGAAGATTCCCCGGCCTCAGTTGTATGCCGGCATCCTGATCTTCGCCACGGTCGGCGTGTATGGCATGCGCCAAAGCAGCTTCGACCTGTTCCTGATGTACGGCGTGGGCGTGCTCGGGGTGCTGATGCGCCGCTACGACTTCCCGACGGCGCCCGTCATCGTGGGGCTGATCCTGGGGCCCATGGCCGAGGCGCAGATGCGCAATGCGCTGTCCATCGGCGAGGGCCGCTGGAGCATCTTCCTCGAACGGCCCATGTCATTGACGCTGCTCACCGTGGTTGTGCTGGTCCTGCTGTTGCCGCGCCTCGTCAAGCTGCGCAAGGGCCGCGTGCTTGCCGGCGGGGAGGTGACACCCCAGGACGCGCGGTAGCGCCCCCACGTCAGGGGCCGGGGTCCGTCTCCAAGCGAGTCGGACCCCGTTGGCCTTGCAGGTCTTACTGCGTGGGCGGCTGCGGCCGATCCGCCTGCCCATCCATGTGGCGCTTCATGCGCTCTTCCATCCGCCCGCGCCGCTCCTTCATGCGCTCGGCCAGCTGGGCGCGCTGCTCGGGCGTGAGCACGCGGCTCACGTCGAGCATGGCCTGCAGCATGCGGCGGCTCGTCGCGTCGTGCTGGGTCAGCATCTCCTGCCGGATCGACTCCGCGGCGGACGCATCCACGTTGGGCGCGGTGAACACCTGCATGGCTCGGTCGTGCAAGGTGCGACGGCTGTCGCGCTGTGCCTGCATGTCGCTCGCCGCCTGCTGCGTGATCTGGCGGATCTGCGCGCGCTGCGCCTCGGTCGCCTTTACATCGTCGAGCATCCGCTCGATGAGGCGGCCGCCCATGAAGCCCCCGGGCCCACCCATGCCGCCACGGCCATGGGCCCAGGCTGACAGGCCGACCGTCGCCGACACCGCCACCACCACGCCGGCCGCCAGCCAGCGCCAACCCCGCGCGCCTCGGTGCGCAGCCCGGGTCTCCGTCTTCACTTCGCTCATTGCCTGACTCCTTGTTGCATGGGGGTGTCTTGCACCCACACCTGCATGCTGGAAGCCCGGGATGAAGGCGCCGTGGCCAGGGGGTAAAGATCTGTGAATAAGGGTCCGGCGACCCTGTCGATCGCATTGGCCGGCCGGGAACTTGCACCCCGAAAGGTCGCGCGCCGAGGGCACCAACAAAAAGCCCGCGCGAGGCGGGCCTTTGGAAAGCTGGCAGAGAGGGGTTCTTCATAACGTCCAGGACTGGCGCCGCTCGCCAACTTCTATCGTTCCCCCATCCATCCCCCAAACGAGCCCAAACGAGCAAGCCAGGTACTTATCCTGCTGCCACCACGAACATGACCGATATGGGCGCGGATGGCGATTGAGCATGCCAATGCCGATGACTGGAGTCATCGCCGCACTCAATGCGACAGCCCTGCAACCTGCAACCTAGAATCCGGCACGATCCTGTGGACAAGACTGTGGGCAATCTGTCAACACCGGGTGAACAAATAAACGGAGAGGAAAGATGGCAAACGTGTGCCAAGTGGCCGAGTACATCCTTCGGCGGATCGGGCCACTGTCCGCCATGAAGTTGCAGAAGCTCGTCTACTACTCGCAAGCGTGGCATTTGGTTTGGTCCGACGAGCCGCTGTTCAGCGAACGCATTGAGGCGTGGGCCAACGGCCCTGTCGTCCCGTTGCTCTACGAGAAGCACCGCGGCAAGTTCACGGTGGAAACGGGGTCGTTCGGTGGCAACTACCAGCTCTTGCAAGATGAGCAGGACACCGTGGAGCGGGTGCTTTCCGCATACGGCGACAAGACCTCGCAATGGCTGAGCAATCTGACCCACATGGAGTCTCCTTGGCTGGACGCGCGTGAGGGCTTGGCGGACGGTGAGAGAGGCAATCGTGAGATCACCGCTGCGGCCATGGGCGAGTACTACGGCGATCTCTGATGATGCCGAAACCGAAGGGCCAACCCAAGTGGCGCAATGAGCCGGTCGTTAACAAGAAGGTCAAATACGCGAGTAACCCCGAGTCCACTGACAAGCAAACGATCGCATGGCAGTTTCACCGGCGTGACCACGAACACCGGGAGTGGGGGTGGGATCGCCTTACTGATGCAGCCCTGAGGGACCTGATACGCGTTCACTTGTCCCACCTCGAAACGATGACGTGGGCTGAACTGGCCCAGGCAGCTGGCGGGCGTAGGCACGGGAACAATCACCACGCCATTCCGGTGGAAGACTGTGCCCCGGAGGCGCAAAGGCGACTCCAAGAACTGCAGCTCGATGATGTCGACGAGCTGTTTTCAATCCGGATCACGGCGAGGTGGCGGCTGTTCGGTGTTCGTGAAGGCCGAGTTCTCCGTTTCGTTTGGTGCGACCAGGAACACACCGTGTGCCCCGTCAGGCACTAGTGCACAGGAGCGAACTGCGGCAGGTACTCCCCGACCACCGACCCCAGCTCGGGATGGAGTTCGGCAAGCCGGACAAGGCAAAAGGCAGCGAGCGCTGATGGCGTCATAGGCATCCTTTTCTGCGCTTGGGCTCAGCAATGCTGCTCATGGCTGCGACATGTGGTTCACGCAGTACTGGTAGGAGGCGTCCCACGTCTGCCCAGGAGTATTCTGAGAGGCGTAGACGGTACTTACCAGTTGCTGCAGCAGCTGGTGCGTTGTGCGGTCTGTCTCGTTCTTCGCCGGGCGCTTAGCGAGGTACTCAACCAGCTTTTGCTTGGGCACCCCAGCATCACGGGCCTGGGCTATTCCCTTGACGGCATCAGAGAGGGCGGCGCATCCCTCCCTTGTCAACTCCTGGGCTTTTGGGCGGTAGTGGCAACAAGGGCGATGATTGCCATGGCAGGTAATCCTCGCATCGGGAGCACGACCGACTTTCGCATGTGCCGCTTTGACGTTAGCCCGCGGAGGGCCAGCCGGCCCAGGGAGGTTTGTCCCACCTCGGTCGGGTAATGTCTCCTGATTCCTGCTCTCACCGCGGTGTAATAGGCGGAACGCGATGCGCGGCATTACTGACGAAAAAAAACCGCCTAAAAGGCGGTTTTGGCGGAGAGGGTCGGATTCGAACCGACGGTACGGTATGACCGTACACCGGATTTCGAGTCCGGCGCATTCGACCACTCTGCCACCTCTCCTGATTCATGCGGCCGGCAGGTCGTTGCCGAGCCGCGGATTCTAGCGCAGCCGGCGGGCTGGCTGCGCTGCCGCGAAGACAGCCACGAAGCTCTTCAGGGGCGCAGTGCCGTCACTCCACCCATGTACGGCTTCAGCACCTCAGGCACCGTGACCGAGCCATCGGCGGTCTGGTAGTTCTCGAGCACGGCCACGAGCGCGCGGCCTACGGCGAGGCCCGAGCCGTTGAGCGTGTGCACCAGTTCGTTCTTGCCCTGCGCGTTCTTGAACCTCGCCTGCATCCGGCGCGCCTGGAACGCTTCGCAGTTGGAGCAGGAGCTGATCTCGCGGTAGGCGTTCTGCGCCGGCAGCCACACCTCCAGGTCGTAGGTCTTGGCGGCGCCGAATCCGAGGTCGCCGGTGGCCAGTGCGATCACGCGATAGGGCAAGCCCAGCTTGCGCAGCACTGCCTCGGCGTGGCCGGTCATCTCTTCCAGCGCCTCGTAGCTGCGCTCGGGATGGACGACCTGCACCATCTCGACCTTGTCGAACTGGTGCTGGCGGATCATGCCGCGCGTGTCGCGGCC
>CBINKC010000219.1:0-5301 GCA_966251135.1 uncultured Burkholderiaceae bacterium | reverse complement strand
GGGCCCATTCCGGCGCGCTGCTCGGGCACGCCGGATTCATTCACACCTTCTGAGGGGAACTCGGCCGTCAGCGAGGGATAGCCCTGTGCGATGGGGCCACGGCCGCGCAGGATGGCCATGCCGCCGGGTTCGCGCAGCAGCACCGCGGTGACGAGGGCTTGGTCTGCACTTACGCGGCGGCCGTAGAGCGTGAGCATGCGCTGGCCTGTGCGCATCGCCTGGGCGCAAGCGGCGGCCCAGTCGTGCAGATCCATCGGGGGATCCTCGCACGCCGCCACCCTCACGACGGGGTGGGCGAGGCCGTGCACGGGCGGGTTGCGCGTCACCTCAGCGGCCTCCGATCGACTGCGCCACCTGCACGAGCAGGTCGCTGATGGGCGCCGGCGTATATACACCCAGCAGCACGAGCACCGTGACGAAGCCGAGCTTGGGCAGCGCCGCCAGCCAGTTCTCGCGTACCGGCGGCCGGTGCGTTTCGGGCGCGTTCCACAGCATGGGGAAGATCGCCCGGCCGGTGGCCACGAAGATGAGTGTCAGCGTGGCGCACATCAGCGTGAAGGCGATCAGGTTTCCGGCCTGCACGATGCCCGAGAGGATCAGCATCTCGGCCATGAAGCTGCCGAAGGGCGGGAAGCCCAGCAGCGCGAAGGTGCCCACGGCGAACAACGCGCCCGAAAAGGGCAGCACGCGGATCACGCCCGCCAGCGGCGCGGTCTCGTTCGTGCCGTACACGGCGCGCAGCCTGCCCGCGGTGAGGAAGAGCAGGCTCTTCACGAAGGCGTTGCTCACCACGTAGAGCAGCACGCCGTAGGCCGCCGCGCGGCCCACCGACAGGCCGATGGCGATCACGCCTGACGAGGCCACGCTGGCGTACGCAATGAGCCGCTTGTAGTTGCGCGCAGCCATGACCTGCACCGCGGCCACCGCCAGCGACAGGCAGCCCATGATGAGGAGTTCGTGCGACACGAAGCGCGTGTCCTGCCCGCGGAACACCTGCAGCACGCGCAGCACCGCCACGATGCTGATGTTGAACTGCACGGCGGCCAGCAGCGCGCTGGTGCTGGTGGGCGCGGCTTCGTAGGTCTCGGGCAGCCAGGCATAGAGCGGCGCGAGGCCGAGCTTGCTGCCGAGCCCGAAGAGCACCAGTGCCAGGCCGAGGCGCTGCCAGCTGTCGCCCGAGGCCGGCAGCGTCTTGGCGATCTCGTCGAGCATGAAGCTCATCTCCAGGCCGTGCATTTGCGCCGAGCGCGTGAGGCACATGAGGCCGAGGAAGGTGAGCGCCAGCGACATGCTGGAGTACATGAGGTAGTGCCAGGCCACGCGGCGCGGCGCGAGCGCATCGCCTTGCGCCACCAGGGGTGCCAGGCACAGCGTCGTCAGTTCGATGAAGGCCCACAGCAGCAGCAGGTGGTTGGCCATGAGCCCGAGGTTCATGGCCGCCATGAAGGCCAGCGTGAGCCGGCTACGTCGCATGCGCCCTTGCGCCGGCATCCGCGAGTCGGCCACGCGCGAGGCCATGTAGACGCTGATGCCGAGGAACACGCTGTTGACCACCAGCAGGAACAGCATCGAGGTCGCGTCCAGCACCAGGAAGCGCTGCGCGAAGTACAGCGGCATGCGCGTGGCCGGCGTGCGTGCATACACCAGGGACCAGCCGGCCACGAGCGCCAGCGCCAGGCCGACCAGGGCGGGGCCCGCCCAGGCGCGGGAGGGTGCTCGCGGGAGCAGCGGGGTCGTCGCGGAGGCTGCCGCCGTCATGCGCCGTCTCCTTCGGGTAGGGGCATGGGCTCAGGCTTGCCGATGAGCCAGCTGGCCACGCCCACGGTGCCCAGGTAGATGAGCCCGAGCGCCGCATGCACCGGCAGCGGCCAGGGCTCGGGCAGCAGGGTCTCGAACAGGCCCAGCGCGTTTTCCATGTAGAGCACGGCCACCAACTGGGCCGGCGGCGAGCCGTTGGTGGCCAGCAGCAGCAGTGCGACGGCCACCGTGGCCGCCACGGCGCCCAGCGCCATGGCATGGCGCTCGTCCGCGGCGGGGGCGCCGAACTGGAAGGCGAGCACGATCAGCGAGATCGCCACGGCCCACGCAAACAGGTTGGAGGGCATCAGGTCGATGTTCGGCTCGTGACGGCCGCGGATGGCCCGCCGCAGCAGCCACGGCGCGGCCAGGGCGCGCACGGCCAGCACCTCGGCGAGCGCCGCCACCGCGTGCACAGAGACATGCGCATGCTGGAGGAACCCGGCCCACGCGAGCGCGGCGCCCTGGATCAGCAGCCAGGTGGGCGCCGAGCGGATCTTGCCGAAGAACACCGGCACGACGACCGCGAGCAGGAAGAGCGCGAGCGGCACGCTCATGGGTGCACTGGACTCATGCGGCCCTCGCCATCCAGCCCGACGCGAGCAGCCCGAGGGCCGCCACGGCGGTGGCGAGCATCAGGTAGTGCGGCACGAGGCGCATGCGCAGCCGGGCCACGAGCGATTCCACGCAGCCCACGGCCACCGCCACGGCGGCCATGATCGCCAGTGACGCGGCGAGTGCGAGGGCGGTCTGGGTGAGCGGGTCGAAGGGATTGAGCAGCGTGGCGATGAGGCCGGCGTACAGCGTCATCTTGAGCGCCGCGGCGTACTGCATGGCCGCCAGCTCCGGCCCGCTGTGGTCGAGCACCATCACCTCATGGATCATGGTGAGTTCGAGGTGGGTGAGGGGGTCGTCGACCGGCACGCGGGCGGCCTCGGCCTGCAGCAGCACGAAGAGCACGGCCACCGCAGGCACCGTCAGCGAGGTGAGGCCCCAATGCCCCATCAGCCCGGCGAAGCTCGATTGCCCCGTGGCCACACCGGCCGTGCCGATGAGCAGGAACAACGCTGGCTCGATGTAGGCCGTGAACGAGGCTTCTCGCGCCGTGCCCATGCCTTCGAACGCACTGCCCACGTCCATGGCCGAGAGCATGAGGAAGATGCGTGCCAGGCCCAGCGTGTAGGCGAAGACGATGAAGTCGCGCCCGAACTGCAGCGGCGCCACCGGGCCCAGCACCGGCGCGATCATGGCGGCCACCACGGACGCGCCCAGCACCACCCACGCGCCGGCCTTGAACAGCGGCGTGGCGATGTCGCTCACCACCGGCCGCTTGCGCAGCAGGCGCAGCAGGTCCCAGGCCGATTGCGCGAGACGCGGCCCGCGCCTTCCGGCCCACCACGACTTGGTGCGATTGACCAGGCCCACCATGAAGACGGGCATGACGAGCACGACCATGACGTGCAGCGCGATGGCGAGCGCCCTCATCGCAGCGGCCCCCCGAGCAGCACCACCAGCCCGGCGATGAGCACCAGCGCCACGAGGCCTGCAGCGAAGACTACGCGCGGGTCGTCCTCGCGCAGCCGGCGCGAGAGGTCTTCGGCCGAGCGGTCGCCCTGGCCGATCACCGCATACAGGCGGCGCTCCACCGCATCGACGCAGTGGGTGACGATGTAGGCGTCCTGCGGGAAGTAGCCCTCGGGGGCCTTGTGCCGGCGCAGCAGCACCATGAGCCAGCGAAAGCGCCGGGCGAAATCCGCGGAAAAGCTGGAGCCGGTGTACTGCATGCGCGTGTTGGGCGCGGTGTAGCCGCAGCCCCAGGTCACGTGCGAGGCCGGGGCTGCAGCCGCCATGCGGCGGCGCAGCCACCACAGGGCAGCGATGAACAGGGTGAGGGCGCCGGAGATCGCGCCGATGTGCGACAAGGTGTGCGCGAGCGCGCCCAGCTCATGGCCCGTGGCGCCGGGCACCGCGGCCAGGGCGAGTGCGATGGCGGGCTGCACCAGCGCCAGCCCCAGCACCGGTAGCACGCCCAGGACGGCGACGCCCAGGCCATGCACCACGAGCGGCGCGCGCATGAACCAGCCCACCTCCTGCGCGCGGGCCGCGGCGGGCTCGCGCGGCGCACCGAGGAAGACCACGCCGAATGCCCGCGTGATCGACATCGCCGACAGCGCGCCCACCATCGCCAGCGCAGCGCCGGCCACCGCCAGCCCCACCTTCGCCCAGGCGGGCACGGACTCGTCGGTGTAGAGGCCGGTGTAGATCAGGAACTCGCTCGCGAACCCGTTGAAGGGCGGCAGTGCCGAGATCGCGATGCCGCCCACGAGAAAGCTCACCGCCGTCCAGGGCATGAGCCGGGCCAGGCCGCCCAGCCGCTCCATGTCGACCCCGTGCGCGGCCTGGTACACCGCACCGGCGGCATAGAAGAGCTGGCACTTGAAGAAGGCGTGGTTGAGCACGTGCATCAGCGCGCCGGTGAACCCCAGCGCGACCAGCGTGGCGTTGCCCCACGCGAGACCCAGGCAGCCGATACCCAGCCCCATGCCGGCGATGCCCACGTTTTCGGTGGACGAATAGCCGAGCAGCCGCTTCAGGTCGCGCTGCCCCACGGTGTAGAAGGCGCCGACCAGTGCCGACAGCGCCCCGAAGCCGAGCAGGAACCAGCCCATCCATTCGTCGGGCCGGCCCATCAGCAGCACGAAGCGCACGAGTGCGTACAGCCCGGCTTTGTGGATGACGCCCGACATGAGTGCCGACACATGCGCCGGTGCGGCGGCATGCGCACGCGGCAGCCACGAGTGGAACGGAAAGAACGCCGACTTGAGCGCGAAGCTCGCGAGCAGCAGCAGGAACACGAGGTCGCGCTCCGAGCCCGGATGTTCGCGCAGCCACTGCCCGAAGCTGCCCAGATCCCAGGAGCCCGAGTGGGTGTAGAGGATCATGAAGGCCGCGACCAGGAAGATCAGGCCGAGGTGCGTGGACACCAGGTAGTTGAAGCCGGCGAAGCGCACCTTCTGGTTGCTGTAGTCCCAGATGACCATCAGCCACGCGGCGAGCGCTGCGATCTCCCAGCCGAGCAGGAAGACCAGCGCGTGGTCCGCGCTGTAGACCAGCACGAAAGACAGCGAGGTCAGGTTCAGCAGCGCGTAGTGCACGCCCACGTGCCGAGGCGTGGAGAACCATGGGCGCAGATAGCCGGCGGCATAGACGGCGCCCAGCAGCGTCATGGGCAGCGACCAGGCGAGGAAGAAAGCACCCAGGCCATCGAGCCGGATGCGCAGCGTGCCCACGGGGTGGGCCCAGGGCAGCTCACCGGCTACGGGTGCACCGCCCATCAGCACGGGAACCACGGCCAGCCACACGAGCAGCGTGGCGACCGCCTGCGAGCTGATGCCCAGGGCGGCGCGCCAGCCGTTGCGCACCGGCAGCAGGCTGGCGGCGGCCCCGAAGAGCAGCACCCACTGCGAGGCGAGCAGCTCGGTCACTGTCGGCCTCCAGGCGCCT
>CBINKC010000218.1:0-5316 GCA_966251135.1 uncultured Burkholderiaceae bacterium | reverse complement strand
CGGTAGGCATAGCGTGCTCCCTCACCGACGTTTTCTCCCCTCACCTCCGTTCGGGCTGAGCTTGTCGAAGCCCCGCACCGCACAGCGGCCCCTGTGCGAATTCGCGTCAGTGATTGCCCCGAGTTGACCCTCACCCCGCGCATGTCGAGACTGCTTCAAAAGGTGTGAATGGATCCGGTACGCCCGAGCAGCGTGCGAGTGCACCCGCCACGCCCGATCAAGGAGCGGCTACGAAACCGGCCGTGCATGCGGCCACCCTGAGTGGAGGCTCTCGTCTTGACATCAACACCTCCTTTCGAAGGGCCTTCCATCGACGACCAGCGCAGGTTCTGGAACACCTGGAACGCGCGGGCGCGTTCACCCGAGCAGCTCAACGAATGGACGCGGCTGCGCGGCGCAGCCATCCTCGGCATGCTGGAGCAGCTCGCCCTGGAACGGCCTCGCATCATCGATCTCGGATGCGGCACCGGCTGGCTGACCGAGAAGCTCGCCGCCTACGGGCCGGTGACCGGCATCGACCTCGGCGATGAATGCATCGACCAGGCACGCCGGCGCGCGCCGCACATCGAGTACATCGCAGGAGACCTGTTCACGACACCGCTGCCGCACGGTCACTTCGACGTGGTCGTCTCGCAGGACGTGGTCGCCCACGTCGAGGACCAGACGAGCTACATCGCACTCGCCGCGGGACTGCTGCAACCCGGCGGACATCTGATCATCAGCACGACGAACCGCCACGTGGCCGAGCGCATGGACTCGTCCTCGCAGCCGCCCAAGCACATCGAGCGATGGCTGACCATGCGTTCGCTGCGCCGGCTGCTGCGCACACACTTCACCGTGGTGCGTGCCGCCATCGTCATGCCCATGGGCACGCAGGGCGCGTTGCGGCTGGTGAACTCCGCGCGCCTGCAGTCGATGCAGGCGACATGGATCTCGCGCGCCAGGCAGGTGGCACTAAAGGAGAAGCTCGTCGACGACGACCTCATCGCACTGGCGCGCCTGCACAGCCATATCCCCTTGTCTCATTGAGGCGAGCCGAGAGGCAGCAGATTCAGGCATGAAGACTCGGCCTCGCCCGTTCCCTTGCGGTTCGCGACACAAGTTCACCTGCCTTGCCGCCAGCCCGCGGGCATCGAGCGGGCCTCGGATGCCCCACTCAGAGGCTGGGAAGTGATCCGGCGTGGCCGAGCGGGTACGAGCGGTCATGTCGGATCGCTTTTCAGCCTCTCAGAGATCGACCGCGTGCAGCGCCGCGCGCACGCGCCGCCCTGGTTCGGCAGAGCCTTCACGCGGTACATGGTCGAAGTCGCCGCGCAGGGCTTTGATGGCGTGGACTTCTCGCGCAATCTCGCGCGCCGTGCGCACGCCGAGGCGCCGCATCAGCGGGACCGGCGGGCACCAGCCCTGCAGCGCGTGCTGCGCGAAGAACACGAACACCGCCGCCGGCAGCCAGAGGAAGCGGCGGTCCACTTGCGCGCTCAGCAGCAACCCCACCGACGCGACGATCGACGCGTTGAGCTGCAAGGCACGTTCGATGTCCCACTCGCGCTCCAGCTGTTCCAGGCGGCGCTCGATCTCCTCCTCGCCCGCATCTTCCAGCCGCGCGACTTCCACATCTGAACGGGCGCGTATGGCCTCGTTGATCCACATGGGCGTGTGGTGCTCCACACGCGTGGCGGTGGGCGGCAGGCGCCATGCCATGGCCATGGCGCATCTCCCTCAGCGCGGAAACGCAGGCTCGCCCGCCCGGCTGGTGTCCGCCTGCGATGGCTGTGCTTGCGCGGGCGTGGATTGCGGCCGGAAGGCACGCACACCGGCATGCCGCTCCTGCATTTCCATGCCGGAAAAATCGCCACGAAGTACTTTCAGCGCATGCCGCTCCCGCGCGATTTCCCGGGCGGTGCGCAACCCGAGCCGCCGCCACAACGGCATGAGCGGATGGCGGCCTGTCACCGCATAAAGCGTGAGCATGGCGGCCGCAAACGCAGGTGCCGCAAGAAATACCGGGCGCACCAGCACGCCCAGCGCCAGCCCCGCAAGGCCCGTGAACGCGGTTTCGGTCTCGACCGCACGATCCACGTCCCACTCACGATCGAGTTCGTGCAGGCGCGCCGCCATGCTGTCGGTGCCGCCGCTCGCACACTCAAGCAGATGGGCCACGGCGGTGTCATCGATGCGGCGAAGAACCGCCGCAGCCGTGTGCCGGCGCACGCGATCGGTTTCGAGGCTCATGCGTAGCTCCTGCGTGGCGGACAGACCCCAGGCGTGCAGCAATCGCCGGGCCCAGCCCTGTCAACACACCCGCCGCCGGGCCGTTGGAGGCGAGCCAGTCTCCCGGCCGTGCTCGCGGAAACCGCAGGCAGCCGGGCACGGCGTTATCGTTGGCAGGCCGGCGAAGGGATCACCATGGAAGAACACGTCACCGCTCCGATCGACGTCCCCCTCGGCGCGTCGAACAGCCTCGCGGCCGCGCTGCCTCCCTTGTCGAATGGGGGAACTGCAGATGCCGAAACCCAGGACGGCGCGCAGGCGAGATACGTGGTCTGCACCGTGCTGGGCTGCATCGCCTCCTTCGGCATAGGCCTGGCGGTGGGCGGCAACGGATGGAACGTCTCACGCGGCACGGTCGCCGGCGGCCTACTGGCCAGCGCGCTGGCGGGGGGACTCGCCGGTGGCTACGCGCTGAGATGGCGCAAGCGGCCAGCATCCCGCAACCTCGCCCAGCGCACCGCCGAGCCCGTGTTCCAGGTGACGCACGAGGACGTCATCGGCGACATCCTGCAGCCGCTCAATGAACTGAACCGGGGACTGCGCCGGGACGTGAAGTCCGGCGCGGGAGACGGCAGCGGGAGCCCCTGGGGACCGTCGTTGCGGCAAGGCAACGATGGCGCACGATGGTGATCGCGTAGCGCACAGCGCTTTGCAGGGGGTCGTGCTTGCGCTGGTCGAGCCCCTCGCAGCGGCTCGGAGGTCGCTTGCGCGGTCTTCCGTGATACCGAAGCCGGAACGCCGTTTGCCATGCCGATTCGCTGCGGCCGTGGACACGGAGCGGGACGGCCGCGCTCTCGTGGACACCGCTCCCGCAACTTTCATCGAGGAGTAGACGATGAGATCGATCCATGCATGGGCCGCCGCGGCTGCGCTGGCACTGGCGGCGGGCACGGTGACAGCCGGGGCGGGGACGGGAGGCGCAAGCACGGGCACGGGCACGGGAGCAAGCACGGGCACGGGGCAAGGCGCAGGCACGAACGCGGCCACGGGCAGCACCGGAGCCGGTGCAGGCCCGGGTGCCCCGTCGGGCACCGCATCACCGGGTGCGGGGCCAGGCGCCGGACCGGGCATGGGGCCCGGCATGGGCATGGGACCCGGAGGCATGGGCACGGGCGGCCGCTGGGGCGAGGACTACACACCCGGCTGGTCCATGATGTCGCAGCAGGAGCGCCAGGAGCACCAGGCGCGCATGCGCAGCATGACGAGCTACGACGAGTGCAAGTCCTACATGGAACAGCAGCATCAGCAGATGGTCCAGCGCGCTCAACAGCAAGGGCGGGCGGCGCCGTCACAACCACGGCGAGATGCCTGCGAGGGGCTCAGGCGCTGAGCCAGTCAGAGGCTGGGAAGTAATCCGGCGTGAGCGAACGGGCCCTGGAAATGGTGCCAGTCAAGGCGCAAAGCGCAGCCATAGCCCGGGCTATGGCGGGCATTTGCAACGCGGAGTGGCGCCACTTGCAGGGTACGAGCGGTCATGTCGGATTGCTTCTCAGCCTCTCAAGGCCAGCGCGTGATCGTTCACACCTTCTTCATCCCTGCACGCTTTCGGTCATGCGCTGGCAGTAGGCCTTGAGCTGTTCCGGCAGGCCGGTCGGGCACACGCCGCACTCGCGGTTGCCCGGCACGGCGTAGTCGATGAACTTGGGATAGGGCAGGTTCAGCTTGCCCATCAGCTCCACGAAGTCCTCCAGCGTGCGTTCACCACCGAGGCGTGAATTGCGCAGCATCTCCTGCGCGATGCTGCTCACCCGGCGATGCTGGTAGTCGTGCGCGGGATAGACCAGCGTATCGCCCGGCAGCGAAAACAGCCGCTCGCGCACGCTGCGATAGAGCAGGCGCGCATCGCCGTTCTGGAAGTCGGTGCGCCCGCAGCCGTCGATGAGCAGCGCATCGCCGGTGAACACGCGGTCTCGCCAGAGATAGGCGTAGTGCCCGTCGGTGTGGCCCGGCGTGTGCAGCGGCATGAGTTCGATGCTGCCCATGCGAAACGGCACCCGATCTTCCAGCGGCACGTCGGTGCACGGCAGGCGGTCATGGGCCGGGCTCGCGATGCGGCTGCCCACGCGATCGCGCAGGTGGCGTGCCGCGGTCACGTGGTCGGCATGAATGTGCGTGTCCACGGTGCAAGCGAGCTTGAGCCCCAGCTCGGCCACCAGCGCGAGGTCGCGGTCCATCACGTTGACCACCGGATCGATGAGCAGCGCCTGGCCGGTGTCTGCACAGCCGATGAGGTAGGTGTAGGTGCAAGACAGGGGTTCGAAGAGCTGGCGAAACAGCATGGCGGTCTCCTGTCGACTAGTCCACTGGCGTGCGCCGATGGTGGATGGTGGCACGCAAGCGCCTGCTGCGGCAGCCGGGCGACCGGCAAGCCTGCACGCAGGGCCAGGGCATCGCACCGCAGGCATGCTGCGGGCACCGCAACACAGGAAACGCTCCCACCATGGTCACCCTGATCGGAATATCCGGCAGCCTGCGCAAAGGCTCGTACAACACCGCGCTGCTGCGCAGTGCGGCGCAGCTCATGCCCGCCGGCGCCCGGCTGCAGATCGAATCGATCCGCGACATCGGGCTGTACGACGGCGATGTAGAAGTCGAGCAAGGCATCCCTGCTCCGGTGGCCACGCTGAAGGAGGCCATCGCATCGGCCGACGGCCTGGTGCTGGCCACGCCCGAATACAACAACTCGGTACCGGGTGTGCTGAAGAACACCATCGACTGGCTCTCGCGCCCGCCAGCGGACATTGCGCGCGTGTTCGGCGGCCGGCCCGTGGCGCTCATGGGCGCCACGCCCGGAATGTTCGGCACCACGCTCGCCCAGAACGCCTGGCTGGCGGTGCTGCGCACCCTGGGGGCTCAGCTGTGGACGGGAGGCCGCATGCTGGTGCCGAGCGCGCAGGGGTTGTTTGGACAGGACGGTACGCTGACCGACGAGAAGCAGCGCGAGCGGCTGAAGGCGTACATGGAGGGATTCGTCGGGTTCGTGCAGGCGCAGGGCAAAGGCCAGCACTGAAGAGGGTGAGAGGCAATCCAACATGACCGCTCATG
>CBINKC010000217.1:0-5351 GCA_966251135.1 uncultured Burkholderiaceae bacterium | reverse complement strand
TTCATCGGCGTGCGGATCTCGTGGCTCATGTTGGCCAGGAACTCGCTCTTGGCCTGAGTGGCCGCCTCGGCGGCGTACTGAGCGTGTTCCAGCTGCTCGGTGCGTTCGCGCACGCGCCGCTCCAGCGTGTCGGCCAGGCCACGCACCTCGGCGCGCGAGCGGCGCAGGCGCATGAGAAAGAACACCGTGCCGCCCAGCGCAATCAAGCTGCCCGCCAGCACGGTCCATAGCCAGCGCTGCTGCAGCTCGCGCGTGCGCAACTGGATGGCCTGTTGCTCGCCGCGGCGCTGCAACTCGGCCAGCTCGCGCCGGCGCGCTTCGTCGCGGCGGTGCTGCGCGGCTTCGATCAGGCGCTCGGCACTGCGCTCGGTGCTGGCTCGCGCCTGCATGTCTGCGGCCTCGATCGCCAGGCGGTAGGCGCGCTGCTGGTCGCCGGCAGCGGCTGACAGCTCGGCCAGGCGGCGAGCGGCGTTCGACTGGAACAGCGGCTGCCCGAGCGTGAGCGACTCGGCGTAGGCCGCCTCGGCGTCGGCGAGCGCGGCGGCCTGGTGTCCCAGCGCCTGCAAGATCTGGCTGCGCTGCAGGGCATTGTGGAAGCGGCCGACCCGCAGTTGCGTGACGGCGAGGAGATCGCGTGCGCGTTCGTTTTCGGCCAGCGCCTCGTCCAGCCGCCCCTGCTCCAGCAGGAGGTTGGCGTGGTTTTGCATGGCGATGGCCAAATTCACCGGCGAGCCCACCGCGATGAAGTTCGCGATGGCCTGGCCCATGAGCCGTTCGCCCTCGGCGTGGTCGCCGCGCCGGTGGGCGTCGGTGGACAGCCCCATCAGCGCGAAGCCTTCCTGTAGTTTCGAGCCCGCGGCCAAAGCCTCCTGGCGCATCTGTTCGAACTGCTCGACCGCTTCGGCGTGGCGCCCGCTTTGCTCGTATGAGACCGCCAGCCCATGGTGCGCGTACGCCAGCACGAGCGGGTTGCCGGAACGCAGCGCCGCGTCCATGGCCTGCAGCGACATGGTGGCCGCCTCTTCGAACCGGCCCGCGCGGCGGTACACGAGCCCGGCGCGGAACAGGGCTTCGCCCAGCACGTCGGGCCGGTCGACGCCTTCCAGCACCGCCACGCTGTGCGACGTGACTTCGACCAGGCGCTCGCCGCGGTTCTCGTTGATGGCGGCGAGCCCGAGGTTCATGTCGGCCTCGGCCTGGCCGGCGCGGTCGCCTGCCGCGGTGGCGTCGTGCAGGGCCTGTTCGGCCAGTGCAATGGCCTTGGGCGTATGCCCGAGGTGGATCTCGATGCGTGCCAGCAGGTTCAGGGCGCGCACGCGGTCGGCGGGCGTCGCGTCGGGCGGCAACTCGGCTTGCAGGCGCTGCGCCTGCACATACGCCGCAGAGGCGTCGTTGTCGGCCAGCCTGCGCACGGCGCTGGCGCGCTGCCGCCAATCGTCGATGGGCGCGGCGAGGGCGGCCGCCCACAGGAGCAGCCCGATCCCGAGCGCAACGCCCCAGCGCACGCCGGCGGCTGTTACAAGCACAAGTGCAGGCCTGGACAGTTTCATCAGGCCTCCATACCCATAGGCACACCGGGTGGAACCGTTGAAAAGGCGCGGTGGCCCGCACCAGCATTGCGCCTTGTCGCGGTGTCGTGCGTCGGGCGCCGTGCCGAGCTGCTGCGACATGGCATCGAGCAGCCCTCGCAGCCGCTCGGAACTGGTGCTTCCCCGTGTCCCATGGCGATGATTGCAGCAAGCCGTGATGGCCATGCTATGGCAATCACCTACAGAGCAGCGCAGATGTGGATCAAAGCGCGAATGACTGAAGGTCGTCCGCGCTGCAACTCATCGAGCAGGCGTTTGGGCGTGCGGACGAAGATCCGCTGCAGCGTGGCGCTGTGTCGTGCGCATGGCGCACGACAACTTGGCGCGAGGTTCAAGCGACATGCCGAGCGGGTCAAACCGGGGCTTGCAGGAAGGCCTTTGCTCGCGGGTCATCCGCATAGGTCACGTTGATGCGCAACCAAGGGCAGGTCGCGTTGTCCGGAGTGAAGATGGCTCCGGGAGAGAAGCTCACGCCGCGGGTCTGCGCCGCGCAGACCAAGTCGGCGGCATCCTCGACGGTGGGCCATCGGGCCCACAGAAACATGCCAGCCGAGGGACGGAAGAACAGCTGCCAGCCGGCATGCGTGACCAGTTCGCTGGTTTGCGCCAGTCGCCGCTCGACGCGCCGCCGCAGCCGCTCGACGAGCCTTCGGTAGCTTCCGTTTTCGAGCATCACGGTCAGCACTTCTTCCGAGAAGCGCGAGGAGGAGATGCTGGTCAACATCTTGACGTCGACCAGCTTCCTGATCATTTCCGGCGCGCCGGCGATGAACCCGACGCGCAGGGAGCACGATAGGCTCTTGGAGAAGCTGCCCACATAGATGAGCCTTTTGAGCTGATCGAGCGCCGACATACGCGGCGTCGCGTCCGCTTCGAAATCGGAGTAGATATCGTCTTCGACCACCTGAAAGTCGTGCTTCTCCGCCAACTGCAGGATTCGGTGGGCGGTCGAGGGGGACAAGCTGGTGCCGGTCGGGTTATGGCACACGCCGTTGACGAAGAACAGCTTCGGCCTGTGGATCGCCGCCTGGCGCTCCAGCGCCTCGACGTCTGGGCCCTGGGTGGTGCGCGGGATGCCCACCATCTGGATGCCCTGGAGCTTGAGAAGCCCGAAGAGGTTGTAGTAGCCCGGTGTTTCAACGAACACCGTGTCGCCGGGCCGCAGCAACAGGCGTATCAACAGGTCGAGGGCGTGGCTGGCGCCACTGGTCAGCAAGATCTGCTGGACCGGAACATCGATGCCCAGCGCGAACAGGCGGCGGCTCAGCATCTGTCGCAAGCCCTGTGCGCCCAGTGGCGTGCCGTAGTGGAACAAGCCTGCCCGGTCGCGCCTTGCCGTCTGCCGAATCGCGTAGGCCATGTCCTCGCTCTCTCGCCACGCCTCGGGCAACCAGCCGCAGCCCAGCTTGACCCGGTTCGCCTGGTCGGTGAACAGGTGCCACAGCTCGTCCGTGACGGTCTCCGCCTCCTTCAGATCGGAGATGCCCTGCAGTGAAGCGCGCGACGCGGCGCCTTCGACGAAGTAGCCCGATCCTGCGCGCGACCTGGCCAGCCCCTGGCTGACCAAGCGGTCATAGGCTTCGATGACGGTGTTACGGCTGATGCGCAGATCGGCCGCGAGTTGACGGATCGAAGGCAGGCGGCTGCCGGCGTGAAACTGCCTGGCGCTGATGCTCGCTCGCAAGCCCCGCTCCAGCTGATCTGCAAGCGGAATCCGAGACTCCCGGTCGATCTGGAACTTCACCGGTTTCATCGAAACGGCTTCAGTGTTGCTTGATGGCTTCTGTATTGACAAGGTGCAGGTACGGTTCTGAGCAATTGGCTCCAACTGTACCTAGAACTGTACCCATCGAGTGGCTATCCTGAACTGGATCCAGGTCAACGAAGGTCTTGCTTCATGTCCCGAAAGCGACACGCAGCGCAATTGGCGTTCGCCCTTTGCGTCATCACGACGGGTGTCAATCTGCAGGCGCCCTTGTACGCCGCCTATGCGAAGCAGGATGGCTATGGCTTGATGGCAACCACCATCGCGTTTTCCTGCTACGTCGCCGGCGTCATGCCGATCCTTCTGGCGCTGGGCGGCCTGTCCGACAGGATCGGGCGCAAGAAGGTCTTGCTGATCTCGCTGGCGTTGTCGGCGGCGGGCACGTGGCTGCTGCTGTCCCATCCGCACATCGTGTCGCTGGGGCTGGCCCGGTTCATTCTCGGGGTCGGCACCGCACTCATGTCTGCCACGGCGACGGCCTACATGATCGAACTGGTCGATGCCAAAGAGACGAATACCGCGGCGAACTGGGTCACGGCCAGCACGTCGATCGGCTTCGGGTTGGGGGCGGCGTTGACCAGCGTATTCCTGATGTTCAAGGAGACGCTTGCGCCGCCCAGCTTCTTCCTGCATCTGGCCGCCGCGGCACTCGCGACGGTGCTGCTCATGGGGCTGCCCGAAACGTCGCCCAAGGCCACCACCGCCCGTGCGCCGATGCTGCGGCTGCCTTACTTCACCCGGGAAGGCGCCTGGTATGGCGGTGGCATCTTGTTGTGCTGGGCCGCCACGGGCTTGGTGATCTCCGTCCTGCCTTCCGTGCTCGCAAAGCATGGGCTTGCGAAGTACTCGGGCCTTTCGGCCATGCTTGCCATCAGTTGCGGCCTGCTGTTCCAGCCTTGGGCGCGGAAGCTGGAGCCCCGTCGATCCACGAAGCTCGGCATTGCGATCCTGCTGCCTGCATATGGCCTTCTGGCATGGGGTGCATGGAGCGGCTCTCTGGCCGGTGTCCTCGCCGGCTCCTTTTTCGCCAGCAGTGCCTGCTATGGCTTCGTCTACCTGGGCGGGCTCGCTGGTGCCACGAAAGCGGCGGGCAGCGAGAAGACAAGAGCGAGCGCCGCCTTCTTCCTGATGGCGTACATCGGCTTCAGCATCCCGGTGATCTTCACCGGCCTGGTCGCAGACAGGTTCGGGACCACCGCGGCGCTGGTGTCGTTCGGCCTGCTTTTGCTGATCGGCGCTGCGCTGCTGCTGCTGTTGCTGCCCCGTGCCGGCTATCCCTCGGAACTGGGGGCGAGAACCGCCTGATCCCCCGAACTGGCCGGGAGTTGCTGCGACGCCCCTCAGGACACCCGACGAGCAATGGCGGCGGCAAAGCGCACGGCGCCCTCCTCGCAGAACGGAAGGTTCAACGAGGGTTCGCAGACCTCCAGTTCCAGCACCAGCGGCTCACCGTTGTAGCCCCGGACGAGGTCCACCCGCGCGTAGACCAGTGGCCGATCGAGCTTTAGGCAGGACGCCACCGCGGCAAAGGCCGCATCCGCGACCCTACGCTCGGCTTCATCGGCGACCCTGGCCGCGCGGAAATCCTGCGTGGGTACGTGGACGGTGCCGTCGGCCATCAGCATCGCGCCCTTGCGGATCGCATGGCTGTAGATGCCGTCGAAATAGGTCAAGTCGGACTCTCCATGCTCATCGATCGAGTCCAAGTACGGCTGAAGGATGACGTGATGCTCCAGGCCGAGCAGCTTTGCGATATACGCGACCGCCTCGGTCTCGTCGCGTTGGGCGGGGTGAACAAGGTTCACTTATGGCGGTCGCCACGGAAATCTCGGCCGAGGTAGCCTCGATAGCTTTTCAGTTCAACCCCGTGGTGGCCTGCCATCAAGCGGTTGATGGTTTTGAGCTCATACCGCGCCACTTGCTCCTGGTGATTCAGCACGAGTGCTAGTGCTCTGCGCGGAACAAAGCGTCATGAAGACCGCAGCACGGGTCGCCTG
>CBINKC010000216.1:0-5438 GCA_966251135.1 uncultured Burkholderiaceae bacterium | reverse complement strand
GTTCCTCCCACGCTCCGTTCGGGCTGAGCCTGTCGAAGCCCCTGCACCG
The DNA here is from genome assembly GCA_966251135.1 of uncultured Burkholderiaceae bacterium. GTDB lineage: Bacteria > Pseudomonadota > Gammaproteobacteria > Burkholderiales > Burkholderiaceae_C > Albitalea. Next base: position 5,389 of record CBINKC010000216.1, on the reverse strand, counting down.
ACGCGGCAGCCCTTCGACAAGCTCAGGGCGAACAGGGGGGCGTCGCATTCCGTGGCTCCGTTGTTCTTCACCTCCGTTCGGGCTGAGCATGTCGAAGCGCCGCGCACCGCATGCGCGATGCGATGTGACGCGGCTGTGCCACGCAACGAATGAAACACGGGCTGAAGCACGCGTGATACGAGGGCTCCCGACACTGGCTGGGTCGGGGTGCAGATCCCAGCATCCCGGCAACCCCACCAAATCCAACTCAAGGAGCCTAGCCATGAACGCATCCACTCGCACCCTTGCCCTCACCGCCCTGCTGATCGCCGCGGCAACCGCTACCTCTGCCCGTGCGGAGGGCCCAGTTGGCAGCAACGGCATCACTCTCAACAGCATCCAATCGCCAATGGGGGCCGCCGCAACCGGCTCCTGGGGCCCAACTGGCGCGAACGGCATCACTCTCAACAGCATCACCCTCAATGGCATTACGCTCAACGGCATGGGCCTCAACGCGAAGATGACCTCCATTGGCTACGGTGGTACCAACGGCATCACCCTCAACGGCCTGAGCATCAATGGAATCGGCCAGACGATCGCTGTGACCTCGAACGGCCTGGGTGCGAGCAGTTTGGAGGTTGTCGGGCCCTGCGATGCGCAAACGCCTTGCGTGCGGCCCGCTGCCCAAGAAGCCACGGGTGCCGGCGCGACGCCCCGATTCCAGGGCCGCTCGGCCCGCCCACTGGGCGACGTGGGCACTGCAGCTACGAAGTAATCGATCCACCAATGCGATCACCGGGCTGCCGGCAACGCGCAGCCTTGTCTTGCCTAGCTCTATTCAGCCATGAAAAAAACTCGCCTGTCGATGCTCACTTGGACCTTCGCGCTTGCGGGAAGCCTGCTGTGCGCCTCCCCCGTTTCGAGCCAGGAGCCGGTCGCCGCCGCGCGCCGCGTGCCCGTGGCCGACCTGGCCTCGGTGGCCACACCCGAGCAGCGCAAGGACATGAAATACCTCGCCAGCTGCGCACTGGGCGCAGACACCGTGCTCGTAGCCGAGGTCGATGGCGAGGTCTACGAGTTTCCAGGCGGCATCGGCCTGGCGCCCGAGTGGTGGCGCAAGCCCCTCACACCTGCGGAGGAACGCTGGGTGTCGGCCTGCGTGCTCGCGCGCACCAACTTCTATGGGGTTCCCGTCAACATTTCGATGCGCGCGCCCTTTCCCAGCGCGGCACCGGGCCTAGACGCCGGGGAGGATGAAACCCGCACTTTCACACTGGAAGACGGCACCTTCTTCGGCAACATCTTCAGCCGCGAGGCAACCGCGTACGTCTGCGGGCGCAACGACGATGCCGAGCGCCAGGCCCGCATCCGCGCCCACCGGCGCATCTGCGCATTGCCGCTGCTGCAGCGCCTGCCCGATGGCCGGCAGGTCACTGCCTGCGGCTTCATCTACCTGGGGCCCTGCACCGAGAGCAGCTTCAACCAAGACGGTATCGCGTACCGCGAGGCCGTCACCGTCAGCCTGCGTGCGGCACCTTGATGGCCCGGCGCATCGATATCATCGCCCGCCCGAGCTGAGGAGGGGCGCACGATGACCGACGAGACGACGAACAAGATGCTCATGGCCGTGGACGACGAGCCGGAGTTGCTCGACCTGCTGCAGGAGTACCTGGGCCGTCACGGATTCGAGATCCACACGGCACTCAACGCCGCTGCCGCCCGTGCCCTGCTGATGCAGCGCGTGCCTGATCTGGCGATCCTCGACGTCAACATGCCCGGCGAGAACGGCTTGTCGCTCGCCCGCTGGCTGCGCGAAACCTACCCCGACATGGGGCTCGTGATGCTCACGACCGCCGGCGAAATGATCGACCGGGTGGTCGGGCTGGAGGTCGGCGCCGACGATTACGTTCCAAAGCCTTTCGAGTTGCGCGAACTGCTGGCGCGCGTGCGTGCCGTTCTTCGTCGCACGTCGGCCCCCGCGGCGCAAGCCGTGACGACCTCGCCACCGCCCGGCCTGCCCGACCGGCAGGTGCACTTCGGCAGCTGCCGGCTGTCGCTGGACGAACGGCGCCTGTTCCGTGGCGATGGCGTCGAGGTGGAGCTCAGCGCGGCCGAGTTCGACCTGCTGGCGCTCTTCGCGCGGCATCCCAACCGCCCGCTCACGCGCGACCAGATCATGGAGCAGGCGCACCACCGCGGCTGGGACGTCTTCGATCGCTCCATCGACCTGCGCGTGATGCGGCTGCGGCGCAAGATCGAACGCAACCCGGACAAGCCGGAGGTCATCAAGACGGTGCGCAACGTGGGGTACGTCTACGTGCCCGGAGGCGCCGCATGAGCGCCGTGGTATCGACGACGACCCCAGGCGCTCACAGCGAGGTGGCGGCAGCCCATGACCGCGCGGCCGTGGCGCTGATCTCACGCTATCGCCGGCTCGTGTGGTGGTCGGCCGTGCCGGTGTTCGTGCTGCTGGTGCTCCTCGCCGTGTGGCAGGGTACCCAGGCGCATCGGGCCCGTGTGGTCGACTTGGAGCGACGTGCCGTGCGCCACCAGGCCGCGCTGGAGGCCATCGTGCGGTCAGCCGCCGATCACGTCGGCGACCTGCGTCGCGTGATGGAACGCGAGTTCAAAAGGCCCTCACAGGCTTCCGGCCAGGAGATGCGCCAGGCCGTCGTGGAGCGGCGCGCCCTCGACAAGCCAGACGGCCACACACTGGACGCGCTGCCGGCGCCACTGCAAGGCAACACCGCGCAGCTGCTGTGGACCGACGCGGCGCCCCCGGATGAAGCGGCGCTCGGGCGCTTGCTCGCGCTGTCGCGCACCGCCGAGCTGGCCCATCTGCGCAATGGCGATTTCGCCTGGTCGTACTACTTCGGTTGGCCGCGCAAGCATGCCGCGATCTACCCGTGGGCCCCGAGCGCCAGCGTGGTGGAGTCACAAGGTCTGCCCGACATGAAGACAGCCATTGACGGCTGGTTCGGCTACGAGGTGTTCAAGGCCGGAATGCCGGAGAACAACCCCGGTCACAAGCCGTACTGGACCGCGGCCTATGTCGATGCCGGTGGCAAGGGCCTCATGGTGTCGCTGGCTACTCCCGTCGTCGTCGACGGCGCTTTCCATGGCGTGGTTGGGGCGGACGTCAAGCTTGCAAGCATCGAACAGGCCCTGCGGGCGTTGCCCGAAGGCATCGGCCAATGGTGGGTGATCAATGACCGCGATGAGGTGCTGGCAGAAGGGCAGCGTCAGGCCCCGGAAGCACCCTGGGTGCAGCCTGCCGCGAGCGCGGCCGCATCGAGCGTTCCCAAGTCTGCCAATCGACTCCCGCAAGGGGTGAGCGCGGCCATGCTTGCCCAGGCCGCGCGCCAACCCGGCAAGGCCTACTCCGCAGCGGGTCAGCAACTGGTGAGCGTGCCCCTCGCGGCCGCGCCGTGGAAGCTCGTCTTCGCCGCGAGCGACCGCGCGCTGGGCGCCCAGGTGCTGCCCGGCATGCTTCCGTTCGTCTTGCTCGCGACAGCGCTGCTGGCGATGTTCTCGTACAGCCAACTGCTTCTTCGGCGCGGCGTGCTCACCCCGGCAATCGGCGTGATGGCGTACCTCGATGCCAAGGCACGCGATTTCGGCGCACCGGAGCCGCAACTCGGCGCACGCTGGCAACCCTGGGTGCATGCCATTACGCGCGCCTTCGGCGAGCAGCGTGCCGCGCGCGTGCGCGAGCGGCGCAGCCAGGCCTACAAGGCGGCCATCGTGGACAACGCACTGGCGGCCATCGTGACCACCGACGACGCGGGCCTCATCGTCGAATTCAACCCCGCGGCCGAAGCTTTGTTTGGCCACACCCGGGAGTCGGTGCTGGGCCGGCCGGTGGGCGACATCATCGTGCCCGAGCGCTTCCGGCGCGATCACGAGGAGGGCATGCGCCGCATCCGCGAGGGCGGCGCCGCTCGGGTCATGGGCAAGCGGCTGGAGCTGCACGCGATGCGCAGCGATGGCACGGAGTTCCCCGTCGAGATGGTGCTGTGGCGCACGGAGGTGGATCAGGAGGCGCACTACACGGCTTCGCTCACCGATCTGTCGGAGCGGCGCAATGCCGCGCAGCAGATCGAGCGGCAGCGCGAGGCCTTGCGCCAGAGCGAAAAGCTCACGGCCATGGGCAGCCTGCTGGCGGGCGTGGCTCACGAGCTCAACAACCCGCTGGCCATCGTGCTCGGGCGTGCCAACCTGCTCGAAGAAAAATGCGCAGGCATGCCCGCGCTGCAGGCCGATGCCACGCGCATCCGCGAGGCCGCCGAGCGCTGCGGGCGCATCGTGCGCACGTTCCTCAACATGGCACGCAGCAAGCCGCCGGAGCGGCGCACCATCCAGCTCAACGACCTCGCGAGCGCCGCGGCGGACATGCTCGCCTACACCTACCGCAGCCATGGCATCACGCTGCACCTCGATCTCGCGCCGGACCTGCCGCACGTGCATGCCGATGGCGACCAGATCGGGCAGATCGTGCTCAACCTGATGGTCAATGCGCAGCAGGTGCTCTCGGCCACGGGCGGCGACCGGCAGGTGCGTATCGCCACCAGCGTGGCGCGCAGCCGGGCCGGCGGCGAGCCCCGCGTGTGGCTGCGCGTGAGCGACAACGGCCCCGGCGTGCAGCCCGAGTTGCGCGAGCGCATCTTCGAGCCGTTCTTCACCACCAAGCCGGAAGGCATAGGCACGGGGCTCGGCCTCGCGGTGTCGCGCTCGCTGGCCCGCGAGCACGGCGGCGATCTGCGTCTGGAGAGCGTGCTTCCCAGCCCAGGCAGTGGCGCGAGTTTCGTGCTCACCCTGCCGCTCAGCGGCACGGCCCACACGGCTGACGGCCCGACCACGGGCCCGGCCGATCTGGCCAGCGATGCGCAGCCGCTTGCGCGGCGGGTGCTGGCCGTGGACGACGAGACCGAAATCACCGACCTGATTCGGGAGATGCTGGAAGGTGCGGGCCATGAAGTGCTCGTCGCCGAATCGGGTGCGGTGGCACTGGAGATCCTGGACACCGTGCGCATCGATGCAATCGTGAGCGACCTGCGCATGCCCGACATGGACGGCGCGGCGCTTTGGCGCGAGGTGCGCGAGCGTCACCCGCGGCTGTCCCGCAGCATCATCTTCGTCACCGGCGACACCTTGTCGCCCGGCGCGAGGCAGTTCCTGACCGAGACGCGCTGCCCCAGCCTGGAGAAGCCGTTCGGAAAGGCGGAGCTGGTGGAGCGGGTGGCTCAGCTTTTGAGCTGAGTTTGTCGACGCTTCTGCACGGTGTGGCTGCCCTTCGACAAGCTCAGGGCGACCCTTCGACAGGCTCAGGGCGAACGGTACGCGATGGCTGCGTTTTTCGTGCCCGCAGGGCCCCGTTCGGGCTGAGGTTCTATGGTTTACGTCAAGTTTT
>CBINKC010000215.1:0-5501 GCA_966251135.1 uncultured Burkholderiaceae bacterium | reverse complement strand
CTCACGCTGTCCGGCAAGTGGCACCAGGACAGCGTCAGCAATACGTCGCTGAAGGGTTTCGCGGACACCGGCACGGCCACCGTGCTGGGCAACGTGTCGCTCGGCCGCCCGCCCGAGTTCGTGCTGATGGGGGTGGGCGACCACAACTCTCTCTTCACCTACGACCTGCTGAAGACCGGGGACACGCCTTTGCAGGCCGTGGCCGAAGGGGTGTTCGAGTTGCATGCGCTCTACGGCGTCGACAGAAACTCGGACGACATCGTCGACGAGTGGGTGTCGCCGTCCGACAGCGGTGCCGGCTACACGGTCGCCGATCTCTCCAGCGGCAACTCCGGAGCCGCCGAGAGGTTGACCAGCATCAAGGCGCTGCGCGTGGGCCTGATGCTGCGCACTGCGCTGCCCGAGCGCGACGAGGTTTCGGGCGACGAGCTCAAACTTTTCGCAGACCTGGGCGACACCCTCCAGTACACGCGCAAGCTGAGTGCCGAAGAGCGCCGCTACCGCTACCGCACCCTGGAATCGACGATTCCCGTTCGCAACAACCTTCCGTGAGCTCCATGTTCCACCTGCCTCCTCACGGCCGCGCGCTGCCACACCAGGAGCAGGGTGTCGTCCTCATCGGCACCCTTCTGGCCCTGGTGCTGCTCATGCTGGCGGCATTCGCCATGCTGCGCTTGTCGGATACGTCGACCGTGCTCGCCGGCAACCTGGCGTTCCAGCGCGACCTGACCAACCAGGCGGAGCGCGCCTTTGTCAAAGCGCGCGCCCTCCTGGTTTCCGGGGGGCTGGCCGAGGAGGCGGCGCGTAACGCGAACCGGCTTTCGCTCAACTACTCGGCATCGAGATTGACCACCAGCGCCAACGGCATCCCGCAGGTGCTGATCAGCGACAGCGCCTATGAGGATCTCGGGCTGACGGCTGCAGACCTGGGCGATAACGGGGTGACCGTGCGCTACGTGATCGACCGCCTGTGCCTGGCCAGTGGCGAGTTCAGCGAAGCGAGCTGCGAGGTCACCACCTCCGACACCGACGAGGGCGGTTCCAGCTGGCTGCGTAAACCCGGCGCCGAGAAGCGGCCGGTGTATCGCGTCAGCGTGAGGGTGACCGGCCCTCGCAGCACCCAGGCTTTTTTCCAGTCCACTTTCGCGCTCTGACGACCTTGCCCATGGACACACTGCGCAACCTCTTGAGCCGTACCAGCACACGCTCCCTTCGATTCGCTGCGCTGCTTGCGGCGCTGCTCACGACGGTGCCCTTGCCCAGCCGCGCGGTCGAGGTCGACCTGGCCGACCAGCCGCTGTTCCTCAAGAACAACGTGCCGGGCAACGTGCTCCTGGCACTGTCGGTGGAGTTCCCGACCGCGTTGAGCCCTGCCTACTACGAGGACTACAGCGCCTCCAGCACCTATATTGGCTACTTCGACCCCGAGAAGTGCTATCGCTACATCTACAGCTCGTCCAAGCCATCGGAAAGCTACTTTGCGCCTGACTCGAAGGCCAGCAGCCATGCGTGCTCGAGCAGCTCTTCGAATGCGCTGTGGAGCGGCAACTTCCTGAACTGGGCCTCGATGGGCGCGATGGATGCCTTTCGCAAGGGGATGACGGGCGGGCACCGTGTGGTGGACACGAAGACGGAGACCATCCTCGAAAAGACCTACAACTACAACAGTGGTGCCCAGACGCCCGGGAGCACGCCGGACAAGACCATCGCCGGTTCGGAGCTGATCCGCGGCGCCACGCCCTTCGACTGGACCTCGGCAACGACCAAGGTCTGGCACCAGGGGGCGGCCATGTTGATCACCGGCACGAAGACTACTGTCGGTGTCGCCGACCCCGACATGGACACTCCCTGCCGGAAGGGAACGACGTGCGTGGACGTGGGGAAGCCCGGCACGCCCATCCAGCCACTGACGCCCGACGGCTCGACATCCTTGTATTACGACGTGCAGAGCACGGCGGCCAAGACGGCTGACGAGGCCAAGATCTACAAGGTCTACATCCGCGTCAAGGTCTGCGACCCCAATGTTGGCGTCGAGTCGAACTGCACACCCTACGGCAGCAACTACAAGCCCGAAGGGCTGATGCAGGCCTATGCGTCCAAGTTGCGCTTCTCCGCCTTCGGCTATCTGACCGTGCCCGATTACAACAAGAAGCTGCAGCGTGACGGTGGCGTGATGCGTGCACGCATGAAATACGTCGGCCCGAACAAGACCGTGCCCGGCTCCCCCCCGGTCGCCAACCCGAACGCCGAGTGGGATGCAGACACCGGAGTGTTTGTGACCAATCCGGATGCGTCGGACGCGCGTGCGACCATGAGCACCTTTAGCCTGAGCAGCGGCGCGGTGCCCAACAGTGGGGTGGTGAACTACCTGAACAAGTTCGGCAGCACCTTGGGTGACTACAAGTCGTTCGATCCGGTCAGCGAGCTTTACTACGCTGGTCTGCGCTACTACAAGAACAAGGGCAACCTGGCGGGCTACACCGCTGGAACCAACGAAGAGAACGCCGATGGTTTCCCGGTGATCACCAACTGGGATGATCCAATTCTCTATAGCTGCCAGAAGAACTTCATCCTCGGCATCGGCGACGTCAACACTCACACGGACCGCAACTTCGAGGGCGCGACAGGCAAGACCGATAACGAGGGTTCGTCGCCTGCGCCGACCATCACCTCGAAAAACGTGACCGAGGCCACGAACATGGTGGGCAAGCTGGAAGGCATTTCCGACCTGGCCGCTACCGCACCCAACAAAGACAAGAGCAACTCCTTCTACATCGCCGGGCTGGCCTACGACGCACACACGGTGGACTTCCGCGCCGACCTCGAGGAAAAGCAGACCATCACCACCTACTGGCTCGATGTGTTGGAGTACGGGAGGTACAAAAACAAGACCCTGAACATGTACTGGCTTGCGGCCAAGTACGGCGGCTTCACGCCACCCGAAGATTTTTCGCCCTATTCGAATGAGAATTCGAACGAGACCCTCGAGGACACCGCCTGGCACAACAACAACGATGTCCTCAAGGACACCGTCGAGAAGCGGAGCGACAAGCGGCCCGACAACTACTTCGCCGCCAGCCAGGCGGACACCATGATCGAGGGTCTGCAGGCTGCCTTCGAGAAGATCGGCAGCGAGACCGATTCAGCGAGCACGGCGCTTTCCACGGAATCGCCCAACGTGGCCAGTGACGGCACGGTCTCGTATTCAGCCTCGTTCAACCGCGGCAACTGGACGGGTCGGATCACTGCGACGGAGGTGACCTTCAATGATGATGGCACGCCGAAAACGGACGAGAAATGGGACGCTCGCGCCCTGCTCGACGCTGATGGCGCGACGAAGCGCAAGATCGTGACGTGCTGCACCAGCACCGGTGCCGCGCTTCCGTTCACGCTGTCGTCCCTGTCCGGGGCGGCGTTGAGCAGCCGCACGAACTACTCGACGTTCGCCAATGTGCCGGGTGTGGCCAGCACCTCGGAGTCGGTGGCCAACTACATCAAGTACCTGCGCGGAGACAGAGCCCAGGAGCGAAAGAACGGCGGCGCGTACCGCAACCGCGAGCATCTGCTTGGCGACATCATCAACTCCAAGCCTGTGGCTGTCGGTGAGCCGGCCTTTCCCTACCGCGAGGTGTACAACCCCGGCTACGCAGCATTCAAGGCGAAGTATTCTGAGCGCAAGACGGTGGTCTACGCCGGTGCGAACGACGGCATGCTGCATGCGTTCGACGGCAGTGTCGACGAGCGGACCTCCGGTCACGAGCTGTTCGCCTACGTGCCGAGCTTCGTGTACGGCGACAGCAAGACGGCGGGCACCTCCGGGCTGGCCAGCCTCGGCAAGCCCGCCTACAGCCACCGCTATTTCGTTGACTCGACGCCGGACTACACCGACGTCGACTTTTCGCGGACGAAGGGGGCGAACAACCCCGCCAAGGACGGTACCAAACCACCCCCCGACTGGCACACGCTGCTGATCGGCGGCCTGGGCAAGGGCGGCAAGGGCTATTACGCGATCGACGTGACCGACCCGGCCACGTGGACCAGCGAATCGGCGGTGGCCGGGACCGTGCTGTGGGAGTTCACCGACCCGCGCATGGGCTACAGCTACGGCCGGCCGAGCGTGGTGAAGACGAAGAAGCATGGCTGGGTGGTCATCTTCACCTCGGGCTACAACAACAGCGACGGAGTCGGCTACTTCTTCATCGTCAATGCGCGCACCGGCGAACTCCTCGAGGCGGTCGCCACGCCGAAGGGCTCCGTGGCGAGTCCGCTGAACATGGGCGAGCACACGGCCTACGTGCCCGACTACAGCGACATGACGGCCGATGCCGTCTACGCCGGTGACCTCGCCGGAAACGTTTGGCGCCTGGACCTGACCGGAACCGATGGCGATTACGGGCCGCCGAAACTCATCGCCAGCCTGACCAACGCCTTGGGCGACGCGCAGCCGGTCAGCGTGCGCCCGCTCGTCGAGATGGATCCAAGCTCGAAAAAGCGCTATGTGCTGATCGGCACGGGCAAGCTGCTGGCCGACAGCGACATGCGCAACAGCAGCGTGCAGTCGTTCTATGCGATCGTGGACGGCACGGGTGCCTACGGCAAGTTCTATACGCCGTCCACCCTGCCCAGCGGCGTCAGTTTTCCGATCGGCCGTCGCGGGTTGGAGCACAACAAGAACCTGCTCAACGGCATCGGCAGTGCGCCGGTCTCCGCAATGGGCTGGTACTTCGATCTGCCGGCGCCCAATGGCATCGCCGAGCGAGTGAACGTGACGCCGACGGCCAACCGCGGCATCGTGGCGTTTGTCGCTAACCGGCCCAACGGACAGGTCTGCGAGCCCGGCGGCAAGGGAGCGATCTATGCGGTTAGCTTCACCGACGGCCAGACCGTGCTCGTGAGCAGCAAGGGGGGCGACTTGGTGGCGTCCGTGGCGCCGATCGATGGCATCCTCACTGAGGTGGCTATCCACCGTGTGAAGGGCAAGCTGCGTCTCTATGTGGGCGGTGGCGATTCCGAGGGCAATCCGGTGATCGGCAAGGTGCCTGCGAATCTGAGCACCGCAGGTGGGCTCAAGCAGCTCAACTGGCGCGGTGTGACCACGGCGGATTAGGCGGTGGCGAGGCGAACGGATGGGAGCGTTGCCGGCTTGTTGCCGCGCAGCAGCCTGCTGGCCGCCTGTGCGCTCGCGACCGTGCTGCACCTGCTGGCACTGCGCGTCCTGAACGAGGCCGCGCCCCGGCATGCGACAGCGGGGCTGTTTGAGGCCAACGCCGCGGCCGTGAGCGTGCGCATGCTGCCGGCCTTGCGCGATGGGGCCATGAGCCTGTCGCGGCAAGCCCGCGCTCCGGTACCGCCACCCGACCAGCGACTGACCAAGGCAAAGGGGTCTGTGACGCAGGGGCCGGCGCTGTCGGCCGCTGCGCCCGCCGATGCCGATGCCGATGCCGATGCCGATGCCGGCGTGCAGTTGGTGCCGCACCCGCGCTCCGCACCCGACCTGGAAC
>CBINKC010000214.1:0-5505 GCA_966251135.1 uncultured Burkholderiaceae bacterium | reverse complement strand
CTGCGCCCTGCCAAGCCCGTTCGCACTGGCATCCGTAGTGTTAACAGTCCCTAGGGAATGACGAGTGAAAAAACGAACATGGATCTACCTGGCCACCGGCGTGCTCGCCGCGGCGGCGCTACTGGCGTGGGCCTTCGCGCCCCGGCCGGTGGAGGTGGAAGTGGCACAGGCCACGCGCGGGCGCTTCGAGGCCACCATCGACGAGGATGCGAAGACCCGCCTGCGCGACCGCTACGTCATCTCGGCGCCGCTGGGCGGGCAGCTGGAGCGCATCGGCCTGCGAGAGGGCGATGTCGTGAAGGCTGGCGACCCGCTGGCCACGCTCGCGCCCGTGCTGCCGCCGATGCTCGACGAGCGCACACGCCGCGAGCTGCAGGCCCGCGTGGAGGTGGCCGAGGCACAGGTGCAGCGCACCGGCGCGCGCATCGAGCGTGCGAAGGTCGCGCTGCAGCAGGCGGGGAACGAGCTGTCACGCAGCGAACAGTTGGCCCAACAGGGCTTCGTGTCGCCCACCAAGGTCGACAACGACCGCCTCGCGGTGCTGGCCGCCCAGAAGGAGATCGACGCGGCGGTGAGCGAGCGCAGCGTGGCCCGGCATGAGGTCGAGCAGGCGCGCGCCGCACTCATCGCCGTGCGCGGCATCGAGCGCGGTGAATCGCGCCGACTGGTGCTGCGCGCGCCCATCGACGGCCGCGTGCTTCGCGTAACGCAGCCCAGCGAGGCCGCCGTCGCCCTCGGCACGCCGCTGCTGGAGCTGGGCGACACGCGCCGGCTCGAGATCGTGGCGGAGCTGCTCACCACCGACGCGCTCAAGACACCGCCGGGCAGCCGCGTGGTGGTCGAACGCTGGGGGGGCGAGGGCCTGCTCGAAGGCCGCGTGCGGCGGGTCGAGCCGGCCGGCTTCACCAAGATCTCGGCCCTGGGTGTGGAAGAGCAGCGCGTGAGGGTGCTTATCGACATCACCAGCCCGCCCGGCCGCTGGGAAGCGCTGGGCGACGGCTTTCGCGTCGGCGTGCGCATCGTGACCCTGTCGCTCGACGATGTGATCAGGGTGCCCGTGAGCGCGGTCTTCCCGGTGCCCGAATCCGAGGACGGCGGCATGGCGGTATTCAAGATCGTCGACGGCCGCGCGCGGCTGGTTCCGATTCAACTGGGCGCGCGCAATGGCGCCGAGGCCTGGGTTCAGGGCGGGCTGCAGCCCGGAGATGTGGTGGTGGTGTATCCGTCTGCGGCCGTGACGGACGGCGTGCGGATCGCGGTGCGGCGGGTGTGAGTGACCCGGGGGGTGGTCGCCCGAGCCGGCCTGGAACTGCCCCTGTGCCGTGCGGGTTTCTCCCGAACCCGAGCACCGGAAACCACAGCCGCGCCCATGCGACGATGAACCGCATGACACAAGCTTCCATCGACGCCCAGGCTCCCCACCACGTTCTTCCGAATTTCTCCCCTGATGGGTTCAGCCTGCGCAACGAAATCGACCAGCACTTCGCCGAGCCCTACGAAGCGGGGCCAGAACACGAAGTGTGGAATTACTGGTACGTACCTGATTCGTACACCTATCTGCGCACCGCGCCGGAAAAAGTCATTGCGCGCCACATCCTCGATCGCTTCATCAGTCAACTGTCGCAGTTCGCGACAAGGCGGCTAGGCATGGACATCGTCACCTGGCCCTTTCTGAGCCTCTATGTGGAAGGCTGCAAGCAGATCCTGCACAACGATTCACGCAATGGAAGCTTTGGCTACGTCTTCTCGTTGACGCGCTGGGACCAGCGCAAGTTCGAGGGCGGCGAGACCCTGATCTTTCATGAGCAGGACTACTGGGCAAGCGGGCGTTTTCGGGACGCAGCCGCCGGCGTCGCCTTCTACGAAAAGATTCCCAGCCTGTTCAACCAACTGCTGGTCTTCGATGACCGCTTGATCCACAGCGTGCCCGAGATCCGAGGCACCACCGATCCACGTGAGGGGCGCATCGTGCTGCACGGGCACATGCAGTGCGAAAACGTCAGCGTGGAAGGTCCGCTGAAACCATTGCTGGAGGCTGACGGGCTCGGGAGCCTCGGCGAAGTGCTGGCGAATGCACGAGCTGCGGTCGCTGCCGAACCGGGGCGCTACCACGGGTTTGCCACCTTCGCGGTCGATGTCGCCGCGGACGGAAACGTGACGGCCGTGCAGCCGTTGGTCCAGCGCGTCCTGGGCAAGGCCGGTCCGGAGGCCGAAGTTCCGGTCTTGTCGGCCTTGCGCAGCAACCTCGAGAGACTTCGTTTCCCTCCCCAGCCCGAGCCCAGTTGGATCGCCGTGCCGCTGGTCTTTGAATAGCGGCAACGGTATCGCTCACCCGCGCAGCGCCACGCCAGCCGGCGGGCCATGACCGAGGCATGGACGGGTTCGCTGCCGGCAACGTTGACGGACCCCCGTGAGCCTCGCAGCACCAGGCGATGGAAGACCCCGCTTCCTTCGCAGCGACGAGCATCGCTACAGTGATCCTCGCCATGCGCGCGATGACGCTACTCGCCCCCGGACAGCCGCTCGTCATGCAGGAGCGACCCGATCCCGAGCCCGGGCCCGGGGAACTCTTGCTGCGGGTGCAGGCATGCGCGGTGTGCCGCACCGACCTGCACGTGGTGGACGGCGAATTGCCGCTGCCCCGCCTGCCCATCGTCCCCGGGCACGAGATCGTGGGCATCGTCGAGCGTGCAGGGCCGGGCACCATGCTCCACCGCCCAGGCGAGCGCGTAGGCGTGCCTTGGCTGGGCCACACCTGCGGGCATTGCCGGTACTGCACCTCGGGCCATGAGAACCTGTGCGACACGCCCTTGTTCACCGGCCACGGCCGCGATGGCGGCTTCGCCACGCACGTGATCGCCGAAGATGCCTTTTGCCTGGCGCTGCCAGGAAAAGCCGATCCGGTGCAGATCGCTCCGCTGCTGTGCGCCGGGTTGATCGGCTGGCGCGCGCTGCGCATGGCGGGCGACGACGCGCAGCGACTGGGCCTGTACGGCTTCGGCGCGGCCGCGCACCTCATCGCCCAGGTGGCGCGCCGGCAGGGGCGCCGCGTCTACGCCTTCACCCGGCCGGGCGACACCGGCGCACAGCGCTTCGCGCACGAGCTGGGCGCCGAGTGGGCCGGCGGCTCCGACCAGATGCCCCCCCAGCCGCTCGACGCGGCCATCCTGTTCGCGCCGGTGGGCGCCCTGGTGCCACTGGCGTTGCAGGCCGTGCGCAAGGGCGGGCGCGTCGTATGCGGCGGCATCCACATGAGTGACATTCCCTCCTTCCCTTACCGGCTGCTGTGGGAGGAAAGGCAGCTCGTGTCGGTGGCCAACCTCACGCGCACCGATGCCGCCCAGTTCCTGCGCGTGGCGGCCGAGCAGCCGCTGAGGGTCGAGACGACCCGCTACGCGCTGTCGCAAGCCAACGAAGCACTTGCCGACCTGCGCGGCGGTCAGCTGCAGGGCGCCGCGGTGCTGGTTCCGTGAGTGCGCCACACCGCATCGAACACAATGCCCCCGGGAGTCCTGACACCGGAGCCGAACCGTGACCTACCGAACGATCCTCGTGCATCTCGACCAGGAACCGCTGTGCGCGCTACGCACGCGCACCGCCATCCACCTGGCGCGCGACATGGACTGCCGACTCATCGGCCTGGCCCCCACGGGTCTGGTGGACCTGCCGGTGTCGCCGCAGGCCGCCGGTTCGCTCGCCGACTTCGCCAGCGCAGCCTGGGACGCCCTGCGCGTAGGGGCCACGCAGGCCGTCGAGCAGTTCCGGCATGCCTGCGATGCGGCCGGGCTGAAGTCGTATGAGGCTGTGATGGACGAGGCCGACGCGGCCAGCTCGCTCGTCTACCACGCCCACTGCAGCGACCTCGCAGTGCTGGGCCAACCCGACCCGCAGGCGCCGGGTCACCGCCAGGCGCAGGCCGTGGTGGAGGAAGTGATCCTGCAAAGTGCACGGCCCACGCTCCTGATTCCTTATGCCGGCCGCTTCGACACACCGGGCCGCAACGTCATGGTCGCCTGGGACGACAGCCGCGAGGCGGCGCGCGCGGTATCCGACGCCCTGCCCCTGCTGCGGCGCGCCCGGCAGGTGCAGGTGGTGAGCTGGAACGAGGCCGGCACCGAGGCAGACGCCCGTCTGAACGAGCGCATGGACGCGCTGCGCCATTGGCTGATGTGGCAAGGCGTGCCTGCCGAGACGCGCGTGGAAACCACCGCCGTGAGCATCTCCGATGCCATGCTCTCCCGCGCCGCGGACCTGGGCACCGACCTCGTGGTAATGGGCGCCTACGGCCACTCGCGCTGGGCCGAACGGGTGCTGGGCGGCGCCACGCGCGGCCTGCTCACTTCGATGACGGTACCAGTGCTCATGTCGCACTGATGATCATTGAAGTCCCTCGGAGGGGCCCGCCGGCGCCAAAGCTGATACGCTTTCGCGCGCCGGCCGTTCGGAGCCGGCATCTGCCGGATCCGCCGTGAGCGCACCCGCCCATATTGCTGTCCTCGACGACGAAATCGACATCACCCAGCTGCTGGCCAACTACCTGCAGAGCCACGGCTACAGGGTGACGCAGCTTCATCAGGGTCGTGCGCTGATGGAGCTGATGGCTGCCGATACCCCGGCGCTGGTGCTGCTCGACCTGGGCCTGCCCGGCGAAGACGGCTTTTCCATCGCGCGCCAACTGCGCGAACACTGGCGCTGCGGCCTGGTGATCGTCACCGGCCGAGGCGATTCCGTCGACAAGATCGTCGGCCTGGAAGTCGGCGCCGACGACTACGTGACCAAGCCGTTCGACCTGCGCGAGCTGCTGGCGCGCATCAAGGCCGTGCTGCGCCGGCTGGCGCCCACCGAGAACATGCCCGCGGCCAGCGCACCCCCGGCACCCGCGCGCAACCGGCTGTGCTTCGCCGGCTGGGAACTCGACACCGCCGCCCGCCGCCTCACCAGCCCGGAGGGCGCCGACGTGCCGCTCACCACCGGCGAGTTCGACCTGCTGGTCACCTTCGCGCAGCACCCCGGCCGCGTGCTCTCGCGTGACTTCCTCCTGGAGCAGACGCGAGGCCGCGAGGCAGCCCCCTTCGACCGCACCATCGACGTACAGGTCGGGCGCCTGCGCAAGAAGCTGGAACCCGATGCGGAGAACCCGCAGATCATCAAATCCGTGCGCGGCGCCGGATACATCCTGGTGCCAGCGGTAACGCCCTCGTGAGGCCAAGGCCATCCGCGTGAGCCCGCCCTTCGCCCCCACTCCCCCGCTGCCCGCCGGCGTCGACGAGCGCAGCGTCTTCCGCTCACTGTTCATCGCCTATCCCGACTCGCTGCTGCTGGTGGACCAGCAAGGCCGCATCGTGATGGCCAATCCGCAGGCAGCGGCCCTCCTGGGCTACAGGGTGGACGAGCTCGCCGGGCTGGAGGTCGAAGCCCTGGTGCCCGATGCCATCCGCCCGCGCCACGCCGCCTACCGCCAGGAGTACGGCCGGGCACCGCGGCCGCGCCCCATGGGCACACAGA
>CBINKC010000213.1:0-5560 GCA_966251135.1 uncultured Burkholderiaceae bacterium | reverse complement strand
ATACCAGTCCTCGGTAGAGGTGTTCTTGGAAGGCATCAGGGATTCCTTGCTCGGTGGTGTGAGGGTGCAGGCCAAAAAAAACCGCCGGGGGTCGCCCGGCGGTTTTGGGATTCGGTTTGCGCTTCTTTGCTCGACTACGCGCTTGCCTCTCCTCCGCCGGGGCGGTGTGAGAACCAAAAGTAGCCAAAGAAGAAGGGCATGTGCCTACGCATACGCCGCAATGTAGCACGCGCAATGATCGGCTCGTCAAGCGATCGTGCGCGAAATCCTACGCGGTGCCGCCCACCGTGAGACCGTCGATGCGCAGGGTGGGTTGTCCCACGCCCACGGGCACGCTTTGGCCTTCCTTGCCACAGGTGCCCACGCCGGTGTCGAGCTTCATGTCGCTGCCGATCATGCTCACCCGGCAAAGCGCGTCGGGGCCGTTGCCGATGAGGGTGGCACCCTTGACGGGGTACTGGATCTTGCCGTCTTCCACCCAGAACGCTTCGCTCGCCGAGAACACGAACTTACCGCTGGTGATGTCGACCTGCCCGCCGCCGAAGTTGGAAGCGTACAGCCCGCGCTTGAGACTACCGATGATTTCATCGGGGCTCTTGTTGCCACCCAGCATGTATGTGTTCGTCATGCGCGGCATGGGCACGGCGGCGTAACTTTCTCGCCGGGCATTGCCGGTGGGGCGCACCTTCATCAGTCGCGCGTTCATGGCGTCTTGCATGTAGCCTCGCAGGATGCCGTCTTCGATGAGCACGTTGCGCTGGGTGGCGTTGCCTTCATCGTCCACGTTGAGCGAACCGCGACGGTCGGGCAGCGTGCCGTCGTCGAGCACGGTCACGCCCTGGGCCGCTACGCGCTGACCGACGCGGCCTGAAAATGCGCTGGATCCCTTGCGGTTGAAATCGCCTTCCAGGCCGTGACCAACAGCCTCGTGCAGCAGGATGCCGGGCCAGCCGGCTCCCAGCACCACGCTCATCTCGCCGGCGGGTGCCGGGCGCGATTCGAGATTTGTGAGCGCGGCGTTCACGGCCTGGCTGACGTAGCCCTCAATCACGCTGTCGTGAAAGTAGCCGAAGCCAAAGCGACCTCCGCCTCCACCCGTGCCCACTTCGCGACGGGTCGTGCCGTCGATTGTCTGCTCGGCGATGACGGTCACTGACAGACGCACCAGCGGGCGGACGTCCGCGGCCAGCGTGCCGTCGGCACGTGCGACGAGGATCACGTCGTACTCCCCGGCGAGGCTGGCCATCACCTGCGCGATACGCGGGTCCTTGGCACGTGCCAGCTTCTCGACTTTCTCGAGCAGCGCAACCTTCTGAGTGCTGTCCAGCGTGGCGATCGGGTCCATGGCCGCATACAGCAGGCGGCTCTCGGCCACCTTGTGCTCGCCCGTGACCTTGACCTTGCGGCTTTGGCCCGCCGCCGCGATGCTGCGCACGGTGGCGGCCGCGTCCATCAGGGCCGTCTCCGAGATGTCGTCGGAATACGCGAAAGCCGTCTTCTCGCCCGCCACGGCCCGCACGCCGACACCCTGATCGATCCCGAAGCTGCCGCTCTTGACAATGCCTTCTTCCAGGCTCCAGCCCTCGCTGCGCGTGTATTGGAAGTAGAGGTCGGCGTCATCGACGCGGTGCGAGGCGATGGCCTGGAGTGCGCGCGACAGCGTGACCTCGCTGAGGCCGAACGGCTCCAGCAGGAGGGATCGCGCGATGGCCAGTCGTTCGATGGTGGGTTCGCGGGAGATCATGCCCAGTCCTTCAAGGGGGAGCGGCCATTGTAGGAGCCGGTCCTCGCTGCCCTCAGTCGCGACACCCGGTGCTGCGTGCGGTCATCCGCCTTATGGGTGCAGCTCAGCCTCTCAGTCCGCCGGCCCCTTCAGCGCCAGTGCCCGGGCGTAGAGCATCTTGCGAGGAGCACCGGTGAGCTCGGCCGCCAGGCTGACCGCCTGCTTGAGCGGCAGCTCGGCCATCAGCGTGCCCAGCGTGGCGTCGTACCGCGACGCATCGTCACTCGCGTCGCGGGTGTCTTCGGGCGCATGCAGCACCAACACAAACTCGCCGCGCCGCCGGTTCGGGTCTGCCGCCAGCCACGAGCCTAGCGCCGACACGCAGAGCGTGGTGACCGACTCGAACTGCTTGGTCAGCTCGCGGCATACCGTGACGCGGCGCGTGGGGTGGGCGGCGGCCAGCTCACCGGCCAAGGCCTCAATGCGGTGCGGTGCCTCGAAGATCACCTGCGCACAGGATGCCGCGGCGGCCCTGGCAATGGCCCGGGCGCGCTCGGCGCCGCGTGCCGGGAGGAAGCCGACGAAGCCGAAGCCCGCGGTATGCACATCGCCAGCCACGCTGATTGCGGCGGCAGCACTGCTCGCGCCCGGTACCGGGATCGTGCGGTAGCCCCGCTGCTGCACCTCGGCCACGAGCACGGCACCAGGGTCGCTGATGGCTGGCGTGCCGGCATCACTGACCAGTGCGATGCGTTCGCCGCGTTCCAAACGGTCGATCACCGCTTTCGCGGCCTCGCGCTCGTTGTGCTCGTGCAGGGCGAACAGGGGCTTGTCCAGGCCCAGGTGCCGCAACAGCGGGGCGCTGTGGCGCGTGTCCTCGCAGGCGATTGCGTCGGCCAGCAACAGCACGTGAATCGATCTCAGCGTGAGATCGGCCAGGTTCCCGATGGGCGTGGCGACGACGTAAAGCGCGCCTGCGGGATACTGCTGGCCACCCGCCGCGGTCTGCGCGGCGGAAAGCAACAACGAGGCGCTCGGGGTGGTCACGACGGTCACGACGAAGGGGGTGGGCGACAGGGGCGAGGCGCGCGCCGCAGCGTTCCTGCAGCGCCAGGGGCTCACGGTGGAGGCGCGTAATTATCGGGTGGCCCGCGGGCCGCGTTCGCATGGCGGCGAGGTCGACCTCATCGCGCGTGAGCGCAACGGCACGCTCGTGTTCGTGGAGGTCCGGATGCGCCGCAATGCCGATTTCGGCGGCGCGGCCGCGAGCATCACGGCCGCCAAGCGCCGCAGTATCGTCCTCGCGGCCCATCATTATCTGAGGCATCTGGCCTCGCCGCCGCCGTGTCGGTTTGATGTGGTGGCCATCGAGGGCGAACGCATCGAGTGGCTGAAGGCGGCCTTCGACGCTGGCTGAAACTGGTGCCCCGGGGAACTTGCCGGCCGCCAGGTTGTCGCATGGGCGCACCCCCCGGCGCCCGCCATGGGGGAGGCGTGTCTTATCATCCCCGCCCATGCTCGAACAACGCATCCAGCAGCAGTTCTTCGATAGCGCGGACCTGAAGTATGCCGCCGCCGAAGTGCTCGTGAGACCGATTGCCGACGCGGTGAACGCCGTGGTCGGTTGCATCACCGGCGGTGGCAAGGTCCTGGCCTGTGGCAACGGCGGCTCAGCGGCCGATGCCCAGCACTTCGCAGCCGAGTTCATCGGGCGATTCGAACGCGAGCGTCCGGGCTTGGCCGCGGTGGCCCTCACCACCGACACCTCCATCCTCACTGCCATCGGCAACGACTACGATTTCAACGTCGTCTTCGCCAAGCAGGTGCAGGCGCTGGGCAACCCCGGCGACCTGTTGGTGGCCATCAGCACCAGCGGCAACTCGGCGAACGTGCTGGCCGCTGTGGAGGCGGCCCACGCGAAGGAGATGACGGTGGTGGCACTCACCGGCAAAGGGGGCGGGACGCTGGCCGAGCGGCTGGCCGAAACCGATGTGCATATCTGCGTGCCGCACGATCGTACGGCGCGCATCCAGGAAGTGCACCTCCTGGTGCTGCACTGCCTGTGTGATGCGGTGGACGTGCAGCTTTTGGGCGAACAGGACAACGCATGACTTCCATTTCCCTACGGGCGGCCGTGGTGGCCGCTGCCATCGCTGGCTCCACACTGCTTTCTGCTTGCGCTCCCCTCCTGGTGGGCGGCGCCATGCTGGGCGGCACACTGATGGCCACCGACCGTCGCACCTCGGGTGCACAAATCGAGGATCAAGCCATCGAGCTGAAGGCCATGAACCGCGTGCGCGAAGTTCTCGGCGACCGTGGCCACGTGAGCGTCGTCAGCTACAACCGCGCCGTGCTCCTGACCGGTGAAGTGCTGAGCGAGGCCGACAAGGCGACGGTTGAACAGGTGGTACAGCGGGTGCAGAACGTCAAGAGCGTCGTCAACGATCTGGGCATCATGGCCCCGACTTCGCTCACCAGCCGGTCCAACGATGCCCTCCTGACCAGCAAGGTCAAGGCGACCTTCATCGATGCCAAGGACATCTACGCCAACGCCGTGAAGGTCACGGCCGAGCGCGGTACGGTCTACCTCATGGGCCGCGTCACCGAGCGCGAAGCCGACCGGGCGACCGAGCTCGCGCGCACGGTGAGCGGTGTGCAGAAGGTCGTGCGCTTGTTCGAACTCATTACCGAGCAGGAGCTGGCCGACCTCAGGCCGAAAGTAGTCCGTTAACCAGTTCCCGGCAGGGGCTACTTCAGCCGCGAGATCAAGCTGGAGGTGTCCCAGCGCCCGCCGCCCGCGGCCTGCACGTCGCCGTAGAACTGGTCCACCAGTGCGGTCACGGGCAGGCGCGCGCCGTGGCGCCTGGCCTCGTCGAGCACCAGGCCGAGGTCTTTGCGCATCCAGTCGACGGCAAAGCCGAAGTCATAGCGGCCCTCGATCATGGTCGGGCCGCGGTTGTCCATCTGCCAGCTCTGGGCCGCCCCTTTGCCGATGACGCCCAGCACGGCCTTCATGTCGAGTCCCGCCTTCTCGCCGAAGGCGATGGCCTCGGCCAGACCCTGAACCAGCCCGGCGATGGCGATCTGGTTGACCATCTTGGCCAACTGCCCGGCGCCGCTCGCGCCGAGCAGGGTGACCGCCTTGGCATAGGCCAGGGCGACTGGGCGGATCCGGTCGAAGGCCGCGGCATCGCCGCCGCACATGACGGTCAGGGTGCCGTTGATCGCGCCGAGGTTGCCGCCCGAGACGGGGGCATCGATGAAGGCCAGTCCGCGCTCGCCGGCTACCGTGGCCAGTTCTCGCGCGACCTGGGCGGAGGCGGTGGTGTGATCGACGAACACGCTGCCAGCCCTCATACCGGCGAAGGCACCGCTGTCGCCCAGCACCACCGAACGCAGGTCATCGTCGTTGCCTACACAGGCAAACACAATGTCGGCGCCTTGTGCGGCTTCGCGCGGTGTCGCGGCCGAGCGGCCGCCGTACTGGCGCACCCAGTCACTGGCCTTCGAGGCCGTGCGGTTGTAGACCGTCACGCGATGGCCAGCACGCGAAAGATGGCCGGCCATCGGGTGGCCCATCACGCCCAGGCCGAGGAAAGCCACGTCGTGTGGGGTGATCGCGTCGTAGGTTCTCGTGTCACTCATGGTGTCCTCCTGGAACGACAAGACGGCCTCATGCAATGACGCAGGAGGCCGTGATGATGGACGAGGCCGCGAGTCAGACGATGGTGAGGTGCTCGGTGCCTGCCGCAAGGTCGCCGCTGCGCGCGCGCTGGCTGTGGAGCTTGATCTGCAGCCGCAGGTCGTTCACCGAGTCCGCGTTGCGCAGCGCATCCT
>CBINKC010000212.1:0-5663 GCA_966251135.1 uncultured Burkholderiaceae bacterium | reverse complement strand
GCAGACCGATTCGCCCGGTACACCCTCGCGACGCGCCGTCCCGCCGCGCAAGCGCGCACCCAATGCCTGTGAGATCGCCTCGCCCAAGCGCCCGACATGATGCTCATCGACGATCGTCCAATGCGTACCCGGCAGTTCGACAACATGCACCCCCGGGCCGACGAGATCCTGCCATCCAAGCCGCGCATCCGGTCGTTCCTCTTGAGCCGCCGTGAAGACCGCCAGCGGCACATCGATCGGCTTAGGCCGGTAGCCGGCCAGCGACATGGTAATGGCACGGCGCACCGCCAGATGACGCCTCAACGTCGCGCGCTCGATGGCGGCGTCGATGACACCCTGGCGCTGACAAAGATCGAACACGGCCTCGACATCGCCCTGCTGAACATGCACCGCCAGACGCTCGGCAACCTCTTGGCCGAACGCCTCCCGCACATGCCTCTCAAGGATCTGCGCTTCGCTCGGCCCCTCGCCTGCGACTCCGAGGATCAAGGAGTATTCGCTCAGCGTGTCGATGACGCCCACGAAAGCCACCGATTCCCCGACGGCGAGTAGCTGCGTGGCGATTTCGTACGCGATCATGCCGCCGGCTGACCATCCGATCAGCCGATAGGGGCCGTGCGGCTGCACACTGCGCATGGCGCGCAGGTGCGCCGATGCCATCGCTTCCACGCCGGCTAATGGAGTCTCATGCTCGGCGAACCCCAGCGCCGCCAGCGCATACACCGGGTGTCGCAGGGGCAAATGCGGTGCCAGCTTGAACGCGTAGCCCACCTCGCCGTCGCCGGCGTGGATGATGAACAGTGGCCCCTCACTGCCTGGGGTGCGCACCGCAACCAGGTTGTCCGATTCTCCGGTCGCATCCCCATCGCCTATGCGCCTTACCAGCTCGGCCACGGTCGGATGGGCAAACAGCAGGTGCACCGGCACCTCGCGCGCCAGCCGCGTGCTCAACCGCGAGATCAGCTGCAGCGCAAGCAGCGAATGGCCGCCAAGCTCGAAGAAGTTGTCGTGGCGGCCCACTCGCTCCCGGCCGAGCAATCCGGCCCAGAGCTGCGCCAGCCACTCTTCCAGCTGTCCCTGTGGCGCTTCGTATACCCTGGTACCGAAGGAAAAACCGCCAAGCGCCGGGAGCGCGTCGCGGTCGAGCTTTCCGCCGGGTGTCAGCGGCAGCGCAGCGAGGTGCACATATGCCACCGGGAGCATGTAATGCGGCAGCAGCGACCCCAGTTGCGCGTGCAGCGCCTGTGATGCGACTTGTTCGTCCGCAACGACGTAGGCCACCAGGCTCTTGTGCTTGGGTTGGTCCTGGTCGGCATGGTCCTCGCGCGCCAGCACGACAGCCTCTCGCACGCCCGCACAGCGCTGCAAGGCAGCCTCGATCTCGCCCAGCTCGATACGGAAGCCTCGGATCTTGACCTGATGATCGTTGCGGCCAAGGAAGTCAAGCGTGCCATCGTCACGCCAGCGGGCCAGATCACCCGTCTTGTACATGCGCGCGCCGGGCTCGGGACAGAACGGGTCCGGTACGAAACGCTCCGCGGTCAGGTCCGGACGGTTCATGTAGCCTCGCGCCACCTGCACACCGGCGACGTGAAGGTCGCCGGGCACGCCGACCGGTACCGGATAGCCCTTGGCGTCGAGGATGTAGATCCGTACGTTGGGCAGCGGCCGGCCGATCGTCACGCGTGATTGCGCGGGACCCGACGGGTCGCTGGAGCCCTTGCGGCCGAGCACAGCAGCGGTGCAGGATACGGTCGTCTCCGTAGGGCCGTAGGTGTTGACGAGCCGAGTGGTTTCGGGCCGCAGCGCTTCCCACTGTGCGAGGGACTGGGGCGACAGCGCGTCTCCAGTCACGTTGATCGTGTGCACGTCCATCAATTGCTCGCGTGCTCTGGCCACGTCGCGGGACCAATCGCCGACCAGCACATGCCAGTGCGCCGCTGTCAGATGCACGACGTTGGCCTTGCCGGCGGAGGCACCAGCCAGCATCGGCGTGGTGCCGAGCTGCAGGCAGGCACCGGCGACCAGCGCGGGAAGCATCTCTTCGAGCGACAGGTCGAACGCGACCGAGTTCTGCTGAAGCACCCTGTCGCCGCAGCGGATGCCAAACAGGGCTGCAGCGGCCGTGGTGTAGTTGACCAGCGCGCGGTGCTCGACCATCACGCCCTTCGGCTTGCCTGTCGACCCCGAGGTGTAGATCGCATACGCGAGGTTGTCCGAGAGTTCGCCGGTATCTGGATCGTGGTCGGGTGCAGTGCGCCAGCGGTGGGCGTCCAGGTGGAGGTCCAGGATCGGCACGCCGCCTTGTAGCGAGCGCGAAAGCGCAGCAGTCGATGGCGTCACGAGGATGAGCGCGGGTCGGCTGTCCGCTACGACGTAGGACAGCCGCTCGGGCGGATATTCGGGGTCCAGCGGCAGGTATGCTCCACCGGACTTCAAGATCGCCAGCAGACCCACGACCATCTCGATCGACCTTCCAACGCACATGGCCACCGGCGTATCCGGACCCACGCCGTGCGTGCGAAGGTAATGCGCCAGGCGGTTCGCATGGCGGTTCAGTTCGTCGTAGCTCAGCTGACGTCCCTCGTGTGCCACAGCCACCTGCTGCGGCACGGTCCGCGCCTGGGCCTCGAACAACTGCTGCACCGTGTGCACAGCGGGAGGCGGCGTGGGCGCGCCGTTCCACTGCACGATCACGTGGTACCGTTCCTCGGCAGGCAGGATGTCGATCGCAGCGATCGGCGTATCAATGGCGTTCTCGAGCGCGTCCACCAGCCGCGCCAGCGCCGTTTGCACATAGCCCAGCACGCGCCGCGCATCAAGCTTCGCACTGATGCGCGCCGTCAGCAGAATCTGGCTGCCGAAGTAGTCGACATCCAGCGCGAACGGGTAGTAGGAACGTTCTTCGTAGCGCAGCAGCTGCGTGCCATTCGAGTCACTCACCTGCGTCGCCTCCGAATGCCGGAAGTTGAGCAACGCCGAAAACAGAAGCTCGGCGGGTTGAACCGCACTGCAACGCCGTGCCATGGACTGCGATGCGTGCTCGTGGCGCAGCAACTGGGCAAGGAGCGCCTGGGTCCGCCGTACGCTGCTGACGACGGCTTCCTCGGTGATCTTCATAGCCACCGGAACGATGTTCGTGAAGGTGCCCGCGACTTCGTCGGCGCCCGCACCACCTTGTATGCGCCCGAACATCACCGTGCCGAACACCACCTCCTCGCGACCGCTCACGACCGACAGCAAGCGCGCCCAGGCCAGGTGGAAAAGGGTCGCGACACTGACACCATGGCGTCGCGCCTGCTGACCCAGGGCCTTGGCCAACGCTTCGGGCACGAGGCCGCGCTCCACACGCACGTTCGCCCGTTCTTCCCGCAGGTTCAGCACGCCGAACGGAGCCGTCGGCTCGTCCACGTGTGCAAGCATTCTGCGGAAGAATGCTTCATGCTCTTCCCGGCTGACACCCAACCTGGTCTGGGCAATGTAGTTCCGGTACGGAAGTGCCGGCGGCAGGCTGTCATCCTGCCCATGGAGAACGGCCTCGATCTCCCGAGCAATGGTCTTGGCGGACTCGATGTCACCGATCAGCATGTGCCTGTACAGGACAAGCTTCCAGCCGCCGGTGGCGGCATCCTGAGCAACCACTGCGCGCATCAGAGGCGCCTTGCTCGGGTCCATCGAGTACCGGCTCAGGGGATGGCGCGCATCGAGATGCTCCTCGATATCGCCGCCGTGCACGTTTAAAACCACCTCCTCGACAGGCAAAGAGGCCCGCCGCCACACCACCTGCAGCGGCTCGGGCAGTCCGTCCCACAGCACCGCAGTGCGCATGATGTCGTGTCGATCAATGCTGCTTTGCAGCGCCTGCACGAACTCGTCTAGCTCGATGCGCGTCTTGAAGCCGAGCAGCGTTCTGGTCAGACAGCCGCCTTCTTCCTCGCGCATGAGGTCCTGCAGCAGCAGGCTCTCCTGCAGTGGGCTCAGCGGGTAGATGTCCTGAACGTTCTCGGCTCCGCCGGGAACCGCCTCGACCACTCGTGCGATCTCCTCAGGCGCCAGTTGGATCAGCGTCAGCATGTCCGGCGTGATCGCAGCGCAGCCCAGCGGTATGCGGTTTGGAGGCACGTGTACATCCATCTCAGATGAGACGGCGCCCGCAATCTCCCGTAGCGTGGGACGGCTGAACAGCTCCCTCACGTCGACATGCATGGCCGCCCTGCGCATGCGCTCGACCAACCTGATAGCCAGCAGTGAGTGTCCGCCGAGTGCGAAGAAGTCGGCATCACGTCCGATGTACTGCGGCGGCAGATGCAGCAGCTCGCTCCAGATGGCTGCCAGCGCAAGCTCGGTGTCGGTTTGCGGCGCCTCGTACGGCTGCTGGGCCAATGTGCCGGCATGCGGCGCCGGCAGCGCCTTGCGGTCGAGCTTACCGGTGGCGGTGCGCGGCAACGCCTCCAGGCCCACATACAGGCTGGGCACCATGAACGCCGGCAGTTGCGCGGCGAGCTTGCGGCGCAACTGAGCGCCGTGCACCGGCGGCCGCTCGCTGGGCACCACATAGGCCACCAGGTGGGTGTCACCGCGCTCGTCGTGCCACGCACCCGCCGCGGCCACCTGCACGCCCTCGAACGCAGCCAGCGCGGCCTCGACCTGGCGCACATCGACGCGCTGGCCGCGGATCTTGATGTCGAAGTCTTCGCGGCCGAGATACTCCAGCGCGCCGTCGGCCAGCCGCCGCACCATGTCGCCCGTGCGGTACAGCCTGGAGCCGGGCTTGCCGTAGGGGTTGGGCACGAAGCGTTCGGCGGTCAGCTCGGGCTGACGCCAGTAGCCGCGCGCCATCCACGGGGTGGACACGCACAGCTCGCCCACCACGCCCAGCGGCAGCTCGCGCAGCCGCTCGTCGAGCACGTGCACCTGCACGTTGTCGATGGGCCCGCCGATGGGAACGAATTGCCCTGCCCCGCCCAGGTGCTCGGGATCGCAGTAGGCGGTGTCGTTCAGTTCGGTGCAGCCGAAGTTGTTCCACAGCGCCACCCACGGCAGGGTGCGCTGCACCCGCTCGCGCAGGTGTTGGGTCAGCGGCTCGCCGGCCGTCACGCACACCTTCAGGCTTGCGAGCGCCTGCGGATCGTCGAGCGCATCCAGCACGGCCTGCAGGTGCGAGGGCACGATGAACAGCCGGCTCACCCGGCCCCGCTGCAGTGCAGCGATGAACGCGGGCGGGTCCTTCAGCAAAGCGTCGCCCAGCACGACCTGCGGCACGCCGGCCAGCAAGGCGCCCCACAGCTCCTTCATCGACACGACGAAGGGCGCCATGGTCTTCTGGGCCACGATGTCGCCAGGGCCCAGGGGCAGCCGGGCCTGCATCGAGCGCAGCAGGTTGAGCAGCTGCCCGTGCGGCACCAGCACGCCCTTGGGCTGCCCGGTGGAGCCGGAGGTGTAGGCCAGCATCATCAGTTGCTGGGCTTGCCACGGCACCGCCAAGTTCGTCTCGGGGCCCTGGGACGAGGCCTCGGCCACGCTCAGCAGTTCGATGCCGGCCACGGCCGCCTCGGGAGGCTGCGCGCCGTGCATCAGCACCTGCGGCTGGGCATCGTCGATGAGCCGCTGCAGGTAGGCCGGCGGCGCGTTCGTGTCCAGCGGCACGTACACACCCCCGGCCT
>CBINKC010000211.1:0-5711 GCA_966251135.1 uncultured Burkholderiaceae bacterium | reverse complement strand
CTCACCGACGGCCAGCACGACGTGATGCTGTTCAGCGACGGCGGCAAGGCCGTGCGCTTCGCCGAGGACGACGTGCGACCGATGGGCCGCCAGGCGCGCGGCGTGCGCGGCATGGCGCTGGAAGAGGGCCAGAACGTCATCGCCATGCTGGTGGCCGAGGACGAAACGCAGAGCGTGCTGACCGCCACCGAAAACGGCTACGGCAAGCGCACCTCCATCGTCGAGTACACCCGACATGGCCGGGGCACCAAGGGCATGATCGCGATCCAGCAAAGCGAGCGCAACGGTAAGGTGGTAGCCGCCACGCTGGTGCGCCCCGACGACGAGATCATGCTGATCACCGACCGCGGGGTCCTGGTCCGCACACGCGTGTCGGAAATCCGCGAGCTGGGCCGCGCCACGCAGGGCGTGACGCTGATCGCCCTGGACGATGGCGCCAAGCTCAGCGGCCTGCAGCGCATCGTCGAGAACGATGCGAACAGTGCGGCGGATGCCGCTGCTGCGAACGAGGCCTCCGGCGACGAGCCGCCCACCGAGGACACGCCGTAATGAAACGCACCCCCTGGATTGCCGCAGCCCTGCTGGCGACTGCCTCGATCGCCTCGGCGCAGATGCCGGCCAAGAAGGACCTGGTCGCCAAGGTGCTGCAGCTCCAGCAGCCGGGCATCGAAGCCATGGCCCGCGAGATCGCCGAGCGGCCGGTGCGGCAGCTGATGCAGCAGGCGAGTGCCGTGCTGCAGACGCAGGTGCCCGTTGACAAGCGCGAGGCTATCGCGCGCAGCATCGACGCCGATGCGAAAAAGTTCGTCGAGGAAGCCACACCACTCATCCGAGAACGCGCCATCCGGCTGGCGCCCACCACCGTCGGGCCGCTGCTGGAGCAGCGGTTCAGCGAAGACGAGCTCAAACAGCTCATCGCCTGGCTGGAGTCGCCGGTAAACAAGAAGTACCAGCAACTCGTGCCCGAAATGCAGGACAGCATGCTCAAGAACCTCGTCGCCGAATCGGCGCCGGTGGTCGATCCCAAGCTGCAAGCGTTGCAACAGAAGATGCGCAAGGCGTTCGGCCTGCCGGCCGTGCCCGCATCTGCCCCGGCCTCCGCCGCGCGGCCTGCCGCACGGCCGGCGAGCCGCTGACGCGCCATGCACCGCAGCCCTGAAGGCGCGGGCAGCGGCCATGAGGTCGCGTGCCAAAATTCGCCGCCCCCCATGCCAGAGAAGACCTCGCCAGTGCCCCCGGCGCTCACCGCTCTGCGGCAGCAAATTGATGCAGTCGACCGCGAGTTGCTCGCTTTGCTGAACCGCCGCGCCGCACTTGCCCAGCAGGTGGGCGAGTTGAAGAAGCAGGAAGGCTCGGTGGTGTTCCGGCCCGAACGCGAGGCTCAAGTGATCGATGGCCTCAAGACCATCAACACGGGGCCCCTCAAGGCCGAAAGCGTGGCACCTGTCTGGCGCGAGATCATGTCGGCATGCCGTGCCCTCGAAACGCCCACTCGCGTGGCCTACCTCGGGCCTGCGGGCACCTTCAGTGAACTCGCGGCACTGGGCTTCTTTGGCTCGTCCATCGTGAAGGTGCCGTGCGTGAGCATCGACGAAGTGTTCCGCAGCACCAGCGCGGGCGCCGCCGATTTCGGCGTGGTGCCGGTCGAGAATTCCACCGAGGGCGTCGTCGCGCGCTCGCTCGACCTCTTCCTCACCGAGCCACTGTTCATCATTGGCGAAACGAGCCTCTTCGTGAGGCAAAACCTCCTGCGCCGCGACAACTCGCTGGGCGATATCCACGCCGTCGTGGCACATCCCCAGGCGCTGGCGCAGTGCAATGTCTGGCTCAGCAACCACCTACCCAACGTCGAGCGACGCCCGGTGTCGAGCAACGCGGAAGGCGCCCGGCTCGCCGGCCTCGATACTTCCCTGGCGGCCATTGCCAGCGAGCGCGCCGCCAGCGAGTTCGGCCTGCACGTCGTGGCGCCCGCCATCCAGGACGACCCGCACAACCGCACGCGCTTCGCGATCATCACGCATCCCGACCGTCAGCCGGGCCCGCATGCATCGGGACATGACTGCACCAGCTTGGTGGTCTCGGTGGCCAACCGGCCTGGCGCGGTGCATGACATCCTCGTGCCGCTCAAGCAGCACGGCGTCTCGATGACGCGCTTCGAGTCGCGCCCGGCGCGCTCTGGCCAGTGGGAGTACTACTTCTACATCGATGTGCAGGGCCACCCGGATCAACCCGAGGTGGGCCAAGCCCTCAAGGAACTGCGCGACGCCTGCGCCTTCTTCAAAGTGCTGGGCACCTACCCGCTCGACGTTCACTGAGGCGGGACATGCCCTTTCACCTCGTTTCCTTCCTGTGATGTTCAACCAGCTCGGCCTTATCGGCTGTGGCCTCATGGGAGGCTCCTTCGCACTCGCGCTCAAGCGTGCGGGATTGGTCCGGCGCGTCATCGGCTACAGCAAGTCGCCGTCGACCACCGAGAAGGCGAAGAAGCTCGGGGTGATCGACGCCGCTGCCGAATCCGCGCTGCTGGCGGTGTCTGGTTCCGATATCGTGCTGATCGCCGTACCGGTGGCCGCCACCGAGGCCACATTCAAGGCCATCCGCCATCTTGTGGAACCCGGCGTGCTCTTCATGGACGTCGGCTCCACCAAACGCGACGTCATTGACGCGGCGCGGCGCGTCCTGAGGGATCGGGTGAGCAGTTTCGTTCCCGCACACCCCATCGCGGGCAAGGAAGTGTCGGGCGTCAGCCATGCTGACGCCACGCTCTATGCCAACCGGCAGGTCATCCTCACGCCTATCGCGCAAACCGATGCCGGTCTCTTGCAGAAGGCCACCGACGTGTGGGCGGCCATCGGCTCGCAGGTGCTGCGCATGACACCGGAGAACCACGACTGCGCGTTCGCCGCCGTGAGCCACCTGCCGCACATGCTGGCCTTCGCGTACTTCAACTCGGTGGCCCGCCAGCCGGCCGGGCGCGACTTCCTCTCGCTCGCGGGGCCGGGCTTTCGCGACTTCACCCGCATCGCAGCCAGCGACCCGGCCGTGTGGCGGGACATCCTGCTGTCCAACCGCGAGGAACTGCTCAAACAGGCACTGCGTTTCCGGCATGCGCTCGATGCCATGGAGCATGTCATCAAGACCGCCAATGCCGAGGCACTGGAAGACCTGATCCGCGGCGCGTCCGAAGCGCGAGCCGGCTGGCAGATGAGCACCAGCAAGCCCGTGGGCACCCGTTGAAGGCGGACCGATCTCCCATGTACGCCACCCCCTTCCTCGATCTGCCCCCACTGCTGCGTGCGGCCGGCACGGTGCGCCTGCCGGGCTCCAAGAGCATTTCGAACCGCGTGCTGCTGCTCGCCGGGTTGAGCGAGGGCACAACCCTCGTGCACGACCTGCTCGACTCCGACGACACCCGGGTCATGCTGGCCGCGCTGCGCGAACTGGGCTGCGAGATCCACCACCGCGGGCCGGACCTGCACATCACCGGGCTGGGCGGGCGGCTGAAGCATCGCGATGCCCGGCTGTTCCTCGGCAACGCGGGCACCGCCATGCGCCCCCTCACGGCCGCGCTGGCCGTGCTCACCGCGACGCAGGGCGGCCGCTTCGAACTTTCCGGGGTGCCGCGCATGCATGAGCGGCCCATCGGCGACTTGGTCGACGCCCTGCGCCAGCTCGGCTGTCGCATCGAGTGCCTCGGGGAGGAAGGCTATCCGCCGCTGCGCTTGACCGCGGGTTCGGGCAGCTTGCGCACCGAGACGCCCATCCGCGTGCGCGGCGATGTATCGAGCCAGTTCCTCACCGCCCTGTTGCTGGCGCTGCCGCTGGTCACGGCGACCGGACCGGTGATGGTGGAAGTCGAGGGTGAGCTGATCTCCAAGCCCTACGTCGAGATCACGCTCAACCTGCTGCAGCGATTCGGCATCGCCGTGAAGCGTGAGGGCTGGCAGCGCTTCACCATCCCCAAAGGCAGCACCTTTCGGTCGCCGGGCGACATCCATGTGGAAGGCGATGCGTCCTCCGCCTCGTACTTCGTTGCACTGGGCGCCATCGCGGCAGTCGACGAGCCGCTGCGAATCGAAGGCGTGGGGCTCGGCTCCATCCAGGGCGACATCCGCTTCGTCGACGCCGTCCAGGCCATGGGCGCCGACGTGCGCGGCGGCCCCGGCTGG
The DNA here is from genome assembly GCA_966251135.1 of uncultured Burkholderiaceae bacterium. GTDB lineage: Bacteria > Pseudomonadota > Gammaproteobacteria > Burkholderiales > Burkholderiaceae_C > Albitalea. The sequence continues at coordinate 1,542 of CBINKC010000211.1, read as the reverse complement.
CTGGAAGTGCGGCGCGGGCATTGGCCGCTGCGGTCCATCGATCTCGACTGCAACCACATTCCCGACGCGGCCATGACGCTGGCCGTCATGGCGCTGTACGCCGAGGGCACTACGCGGCTTACCCACATTGCAAGCTGGCGGGTGAAGGAAACCGACCGCATTGCAGCCATGGCCGAGGAACTGCGCAAGCTCGGCGCCACGGTCACCGAAGGGCCCGATTTCATCGAGGTGACCGCGCCGCAACGTTGGCTGGCCGCGGCCGTGCGCACCTATGACGACCATCGTGTCGCCATGTGCTTCTCGCTTGCCGCCTTCAATGCGCTGGCCGGTGCCCACCCGCCGGTCCCCGTGCGAATCCTCGATCCGCAGTGCGTCGGCAAGACGTTTCCGCACTACTTCGAAACACTCTTCTCGGTGGTCGAAACGGATGTGCCCCTGATCCCCGTGATCGCCGTGGACGGCCCCAGCTCGTCGGGCAAAGGCACGGTAGCCAGTGCGGTGGCCGAGCGGCTGGGCTACCACTTTCTCGATTCCGGCGCCGTGTACCGGGCCACCGCCCTGGCAGCGATGCGGGCGGGCGTTCCGCCCACGGACGAGCGTCGCATCGCGGCCATCGCCGCCTCGCTCGACCTGGCTTTCGAAGGCCACAGCATCCGCCTGGGCGGCGAGGAAGTGGCCGACGCCCTGCGCAACGAGGCGGTGGGCTCCATGGCTTCGAAGATCTCCGCACTGCCCTCGGTGCGCGACGCGCTGCGAGAGCTGCAGCTGTCGTTCCGGCGCATCCCCGGGCTGGTGGCCGATGGCCGTGACATGGGTACGGTCATCTTCCCCGGCGCCGACCTCAAGGTGTTCCTGACCGCCAGCGCAGCCAAGCGGGCGGAAAGACGCCATAAGCAATTGATTTCCAAAGGGGTTTCATCTAGCATCGACGCCCTTCGCGGCGAGCTTGAGGCTCGCGATGCGCGCGACGCCAACCGCTCGGTCGCACCGCTTCGGCCCGCTGCGGACGCGCAGCTCCTGGACAACTCGGATCTGGACATCGAGGAATCGGTCGGTGCCGTCCTCAAGTTCTGGGAACGGCGCAGGCCCTTGCGGGTCTAGACAATCCGAAAGGAAAACCGCTCGGGGGCCCGCAGGGGCCCGAAAGCACCCCTCAGGCCCGTCGCTTCCCCTCCCTGGCCGCCAGGCCCGCCGAAGCGATGGATCGTCAACCAACCGCGGCCTTCCAGCCGCACGCCGAAAGTCCCAATGTCTCAAACTCAAACTGCCACCAGCCAAGGCGGTGAATCCTTTGCCGCCCTGTTCGAAGAATCGCTGAAGCGCTCGGAGATGCGCAGTGGCGAGGTCATCACCGCCGAAGTGGTGCGTGTCGACTACAACTTCGTGGTGGTCAACGCAGGCCTCAAGTCCGAAGCCTACGTGCCTATTGATGAATTCAAGAACGACCAGGGTGAGCTCGAAGTCCAGGTCGGCGATTTCGTGTCGGTGGCCATCGACGCGATCGAAAACGGCTACGGCGACACCATCCTGTCGCGCGACAAG
>CBINKC010000210.1:0-5784 GCA_966251135.1 uncultured Burkholderiaceae bacterium | reverse complement strand
CACGACAAGTCCGAGTGCCAGCGGCGCTCCGGCGGCCTGCACGGCATACCACAGGCTTTCCATGAAGCCTTCCTGCTCGGCCAGCGCTGCGGCCACCTGTTCGATCCGCCGTGCCTCGGCTTCGTCCAGGCCGCCCAGAAGCCGGCTGCCGATGCGATAGGCCAGCCAATAGATGGGTGCGAAGGTGAGCGGGTTGGTCACCAGCGTGAACGCCGCCGCGATGGCCACGTGCGCGCGCAGCACGATGGCCGCCATGACGGCGAAGATGAACTGCGCCACCGGCAGGGCCAGGCCGAAGAACAGGCCGATTGCCACCGCCCGCGCCACGCTGTGCCGGTCAGCGTGCCAGAGGTGATCGTCGTCCAGATGACGTGCAATCGGTCGCAGCCAGCGGGATTGCAGCATCCTTTCGCGGGTGGGGATCCAGCGCTTCATGGACATCAGCCTGCCATGGCTGTCAGCGTGCCCTGAGCGGGATGGCCATGCAAGCCGAGTTGTCTACAGCGCGCGATGCTCGCCCTGCCTCGCTGCGCCGACAATGCCAAGTGTTGTTGGACATCGAAGCATCCATGCGATGAGCAAGGCCTTCACCCGCGAAACCGATAGCGCCGCCGACGACGACGGCGACGAGGTGACGCTGCCCGCCCTGCCACAAGGCAGCAAGAACTACGTCACCCCCGAAGGGTACGCACGCCTGCGCGAGGAACTCATGACCTTGCTCGACCAGGAACGTCCGAAGGTGGTGGAGATTGTGTCCTGGGCGGCCGCCAACGGAGACCGCTCCGAAAACGGTGATTACCTGTACGGGAAGAAGCGCCTGCGCGAAATCGACCGGCGCATCCGCTTCCTTACGAAGCGCCTCGACAGTGCCGAGGTGGTGGACCCCTCGGTCCACCACGGCCGCGACCAGGTCTTTTTCGGCGCGAAGGTGACTTACGCGAATGAGGAGGGAGACGAGCGCACCATCACCATCAAGGGCATCGACGAAGCCGACAGCAGCAAGGGCGAGGTCAGCTGGATCGCCCCCATCTCCCGCGCGCTGCTCAAGGCCAGGGTGGGCGACGAGGTCGCGCTCGTCACACCCGGCGGGGTGGAGCGCATCGAGGTGGTCGATGTGAGCTATCCGTCTCCGAGGCCCTGAGGCCTTTGAGGCCTTGAGCAGGCGGAAGCGCGGGAGCCCGCTCTAAGGTTTCACCCGTGTCACGCGCAGCACGCGTTGCGAGCGCTTCACCGTGCGCATCACCTCGGCCAGGTGCAGCCGGTCGCGCACGCTCACGAGCAGGCGCAACTCGGCCGTCTGCCCGGCGGGCTCGTCGCCCATGTCGATGTGCGTGATGTCGGCTTCCGCCGTGGCCACGGCGCCGGCCACCTCCGCGAGCACGCCCTTGCCGTTCTTCACCAGCACGGTGATGGCCGTCTCGAAAGGCCGCGAGGGCTGCTCAGCCCAGTCAACCTTCATCCAGCGCTCGCTGTCGCGCTCGTACAGTCGCTTGCCGATGCTGCACTCGGACGTGTGCACCACGAGCCCCTCGCCACGGCCCAGGTAGCCGACGATGGCATCGAACGGGATGGGCCGGCAGCACGGTGCCATCTGGACCGAGGCGCCCTCGGTGCCGTCGATCGTCACCAGGCCTTGCGCCGGCTCAGCGTCGTCATGGGAGTAGCGGCCCAGGGTGAGCGTGACGGCATCGGGCCGAGCACCGCGCTCGGCCAGCAGCCGGGCGAGCCGCTTGGCGACGATGGTGGCGATCTTGCGCCCGAGCCCGATGTCGGTGAGGAGCTCCTCGCGGCTGCGGTTGCCGCTCCAACGGGTCAGCTGCTGCCACACGGTCGATTCCGGGGTGTCTTCGCCCGGCATCGCCAAACCCTCGGCGCGCAGCGCCTGCGCCAGCATCTTGGAGCCCAGTTCCTGCGACTCCTCCTGCTCCATGGTCTTGAGGTAATGGCGGATCTTCGAGCGTGCTCGCCCGGTGCGCACGAAATTCAGCCAGGCCGGGTTGGGCTTGGCGCCCGGCGCGCTGATGATCTCGACCACGTCGCCGCTGCGCAGTTCGGTGCGCAGCGCCACTGGCTCGCTGTTGATCTTGGCGGCCACGCAGTGGTCGCCCACGTCGGAGTGGATCGCGTAGGCAAAGTCGACGGGCGTGGCGCCGCGCGGCAGCGCCAGGATCTTGGACTTGGGCGTGAACACGTAGACCGCATCGGGGAAGAGGTCGATCTTCACGTGCTCCAAAAACTCGTTCGCGTCGCGCGTTTCGTCCTGAATGTCGATCAGCGACTGCAGCCACATGGCGCCCAGCCGCTGCGCTTCCTGCCCCGGCACCGCGCTGCTGCCCTTGCTCTTGTACATCCAGTGCGCCGCGATGCCTTTCTCCGCCACGGCATGCATGTGCTCGGTGCGGATCTGGAACTCCACCGCCGTGCCCAGCGGGCTCACCAGCGTGGTGTGCAGCGACTGGTAGCCGTTGGCCTTTGGTATGGCGATGTAGTCCTTGAAACGCCCCGGCATGGGCTTGTAGAGCTGGTGCAGCACGCCCAGCGCCAGGTAGCACTGCGGCAGAGTCTGGACCACGATGCGGAAGCCGAAGATGTCGTTCACCTGCGCAAAGCTCAGGTGCTTCTCGCGCATCTTCCGATAGATGGAGAACAGCGTCTTCTCGCGGCCGAAGACCTGCATGTCGACCTCGGCTGCCTTGAACGCCTTCTCCACGTCACGCTGGATGCGCTCGACGATGTCCCGCCGGTAACCGCGGGCCTTCTGCACCGCCTTGAACAGGGCTGCATGGCGCCAGGGCTGCAGGTGCTGGAACGAGAGTTCCTGCAGTTCCCGGTACGCCTGGTTCAGGCCTAGCCGGTGGGCGATGGGAGCGTAGATGTCGAGGGTCTCGCGCGCGATCCGCGTGCGCTTGGTCGCGGCCATGGCCTCCATGGTCCGCATGTTGTGCAGCCGGTCGGCCAGCTTGATGAGGATGACACGCACGTCGCGCGCCATGGCCAGCAGCATCTTGCGGAACGACTCGGCTTGCGACTCCTCCCGGGTCGAAAACTGGAGCTTGTCCAGCTTGGTGAGCCCGTCGACGAGGTCCGCCGTGGGCACCCCGAAACGCTCGATCAGCTCCGCCTTGGTGACGCCGCAGTCCTCCATGGCGTCGTGCATGAGCGCGGCCATGATGGCTTGCGAGTCCAGCTTCCAGTCGGCGCACAACCCCGCCACCGCGATGGGATGGGTGATGTAGGGCTCGCCACTGCAGCGGAATTGCCCGAGGTGGGCCTCATCGGCGTAGCGATAGGCCTCGCGCACCCGCTTGATGTCGGCGGCGTCGAGGTAATCGAGCTTGTGGGTGAGTGCCGCGAAGGAGGCCGCTGCGGCACTGGCGGTCGGCTTGGTCGCCTTCGCAGTACCGCGGCGCGAGCCCGTGGTGTGGGGCTCTTCGACAGCGGTGCCTGAGGAACGAGAGGGCATTCCCCGAATTTAGCGTGGATCGTGCCGCGACGCAGCACGAAGGACCCTGGGAGCGGCCGGACAAGACAAACGGCCCGCGAGGGGCCGTTGTGGTGTAGGCGGCCGGGATGCCGGCGCCTGGGTGCGGCAGGTCAGATGGGCACCTTGCGCAGCATCTCCAGCCCGACCTCGCCGGCCGCGATTTCGCGCAGGGCTGTGACGCCGGGCTTGTTCTTCGCTTCGAGCTTTGGGGCGTGTCCCTGGCTCAGCATGCGCGCACGGTAGGTGGCGGCCAGCACGAGCTGGAAGCGGTTCGGGATCTTGTGGAGGCAGTCTTCGACGGTGATGCGGGCCATGAATCGACATCCAAAGGATTTGAGGTGTTCAGTCCAGGCCGAGAGCCTTGAAGACTGCGGGCTTGCTGCGCCGTTGCGAGGCGTACTTGAGGCGCTGGCTGTGTACGACGGTCTTGAGGTCGAAAACGGCCGTCTCGAAAAGGGCGTTGATGATAACAAAGTCGAAGTGCCGGGCTTGCGCTACCTCATGTCGCGCGTTCTCCAACCGATTCGCGATCACCGCCGGTTTGTCCTCCCCGCGCCGGTTCAGGCGCACCCCGAGTTCCTCGTAGCTTGGCGGAAGAATGAAGATGAGCACCGCGTTCGGGAACAGCTTCTTGATCTGCAGGGCACCTTGCCAGTCGATCTCGAGCACCACGTCGTGGCCGTTGCCCACCAGGGCCTGTACGCCGGCCTTGGATGTGCCGTAGAGGTTGCCGTGTACTTCTGCCCATTCGAAGAACTCGTCGGCCTGCGCCATGCGGCGGAAGGTCGCTTCGTCCACGAAGTGATACTCCCGGCCGTCCTGCTCCTGCCCGCGCGGTGGGCGAGTGGTGTGCGAGACCGACACCATGAGGTGGGAGTCGAGTTCCAGCAGCGACTTCACGAGGCTGGACTTGCCGGCCCCGCTCGGGGCGGCCACCACGAAGAGATTGCCGGGGTATTCCATCAGGTCGGTACTTACTCGAGGTTCTGCACCTGTTCGCGCAACTGCTCGATCGCGACCTTCATTTCGACCGATACGTTGGTCAACTCAAGGGTGGAAGACTTGGAGCCGAGCGTGTTTGCTTCACGCAGCAGCTCCTGGATCAAAAAGTCGAGGCGCTTGCCGACCTCGCCGCCCTTGGCGAGCAGCCGCTCGATCTCGTCGAGGTGGGCGCGCAGGCGAGCCAGCTCCTCGGCCACGTCGATGCGGATGGCGTAGGCAGCCGCCTCGTTGAGGGCGCGCTCCTGCAGCGCCTCGCGAGGGACGCTTTGCGCCGCACCCGTGGCTTCGAGGGCCTCCTGCCAGCGCTCCAGGAACTTCTGCTGCTGCCGCTGCACGACCGCCGGAACGAGCGGCTCCGCCTCGGCGGCCAGCGCGCGCAGGTGCTTCACGCGTTCCATGAGGATGCTCGCCAGCCGCTCGCCTTCTCGTGCTCGGGCCTCGACGAGCCCGGCCACGGCACCGCGAGCGGCTTGGAGCGCGGCTTCGTCCAATCGCTCGGTCAGAGTCCCGCTTCGGCACCACTGCATCACCTCGTTCACCGACAGCGGCTGTGCCTTGGGCAGCCAGCCTTGCACCGTGCCTTCGAGCCGCGCCAGCCGGCTGAGCTGCTCGGGTTGCGGCTGCGGCCATGCGGTTTCGGCGTCGGCCCGGGTGGCGATGCGCATCTCGACCTTGCCGCGACGCAAGGCGCTGGCGATCAGCTCGCGCAGCGCAGGTTCGAGCGACCGCAGGTCGTCGGGCATGCGGAAGCTCAAGTCCAGGAACCGGCCGTTCACGGAGCGCAATTCCACGGTCACGGCGGGGCCCGCGAAGCCGGCCGGGCGCTGGGATGGGGCTTCGGCAATAGTGCCGGTTTCAGTGGTGGGGCCGGCGCCGCTCGTGGCGCTGGCATAACCGGTCATGCTGTAGACTGGCATGCAGCTTTTCGCCGAAGAAAACCCGATTATGTCAAAGCCTAAACCCGCTCCGTTGCCCTCAGGCACGGTAGTGGGCGGGTACCAGATCATCAAGAAGCTGGCCGCGGGCGGGTTCGGTGTGGTGTATCTCGCCGAGGATGCGGAGCGCCACCTTGTCGCGCTGAAAGAATACCTGCCCTCATCGCTGGCCGAGCGCGCCGCGGGCGAGCTCACTCCGCGAGTCAAGCCCGAGAAGCAGCCGCTGTACAGGCTGGGCCTGAAAAGCTTCTTCGAGGAAGGGCGCTCACTGGCGCAGATCTCGCACCCGAGCGTGGTGTCTGTCCTGAACTTCTTCCGCGAGAACGAGACCGTCTACATGGTGATGAACTACCTGCAGGGCGA
>CBINKC010000209.1:0-5862 GCA_966251135.1 uncultured Burkholderiaceae bacterium | reverse complement strand
CGTGACGGTCGTGACGGCCGTGGCGTTCTCGGCGACGCTCAAGGATGCGGTGGCGCCGCCGCCATCGCTCGTGATGACGGGCGCCTGGTCGTTCACCGCGTCCACCGTGACGGCGATCGCCTGCGTGTCGGCGAGCACGCCATCGCTGACCTGCACGACCACGTCATAGACGTTGTCGGCGCCCGCATCGGCCGGCGCCTCGTAGTCGGGCGCGGCCGCGAAGGCGAGTTCGCCGGTGGCCGCATCGATGACGAACTGCGCCGCATCTGCGCCGCCCGCGATGCTGTAGGTGAGCGTCTGCGCGGGCACGTCGGCATCGCTGGCGGTCACGGTGGTCACGACGGCGCTGTTCTCGGCCACGCTCACCGCCGCTGCATCGCCACCACCGTCGCTGGTGATCACCGGCGTCTGGTTGTTGATGGTCACCGTCGCGGCGATCGCCTGGGTGTCGGTGTAGGTGCCGTCGCTCGCCTGCACGATCACGTCATAGACGTTGTCGCCGCCCGCATCGGCGGGCGCCATGAAGTTGGGCGGACTTGCGAACGACAAGGCCCCGGTGGCCGCATCGATGACGAACAGCGCTGCGTCGGCGCCGCCCGCGATGCTGTAGGTCAACGCCTGCGCGGGGAGGTCGGCGTCGCTCGCGCTCACCCACGTTACGGCGGTGGCACCGTCGGCCACCGCGATGGAGGCCGTGTTGCCGCCGCCGTCGCTCGTGATCGACGGCGCCTGCTCGTTGACCCCCGTCACGGTCACTGAGATCGACTGGGTGCCAGTCAGGCTGCCGTCCGTGGCGCTCACCATGACCTCGTAGATGCCATTGGCATCCGCATCGGCGGGCGCTTCGCGATCGGGCGGCGCGAGGAAGCGCAGCGCACCCGTGACCGCATCGATGCCGAACAGCGCCGCATCGGCGCCGCCCGCGATGCCGTAGGTAAGCGTCTGGGCCGGCAGATCGGCATCGGTGGCGACCACCGTGGTAACCGCTGTGTCGTTCTCGGCCATGCTCACCGAAGCCGTCGCGCCACCCCCGTCGCTCGTGATGACCGGCGCCTCGTCGTTCGCGGGCGTCACGGTCACGTTGAAGAACTGCGCGTCGGTGTAGGTGCCGTCACTCACCTGGACGGTCACGCCGTACACGTTGTCGGCGCCGAGATCGGTCGGCGCTTCGTAATCGGGAGGATCCCGGAAGCGCAGAGCACCGGTCACGGGGTCGATGCTGAAACGCGCGCCGGACGCCCCGTCCAGGATGCTGTAGACCAGTGTCTGCCCGGGAACGTCCGCATCACTGGCGGTGATGGTGGTCACATCGGTCGTACCCTCTGCCACGCTGATGGCGACGGACCCGGCCCCCCCATGGCTGGTGATGACCGGCGCGAACTCGTTCACTGCGTTGACGTCGATGGTGTAGGAACTGCTGGCCGTCGAACCATCCTGGCTGGTCGCCACGACCGTGATGCCGTGGCTGGCGGCGCTCTCGCGGTCGATCAGCGTGCCGTCGGCCACGGTGACCACGCCGGACCAGGTGCCGATCGCGAAACGCCCGCCGGCCGAATCGGACAGCGAGTAGGTAATGCTGTTGGTCGTGCCGTCCGCGTCGGTCGCCTGGGCGGTGATGCCCACCGTGGTGCCGTTGGCCGCGTTCTCGGCGACGGCGTTGACCGTGGGGTCGATATCGTTGGGGGCAGTGACATCGGCCTCGTCCACGTCCGTGAGCGAGACCGTGAAAACCTGGTCGTCGTACGCGCCGCTGCCGTCGGTGGCGCGGACGGTGATCGACAGACTCGGGGTGGACTCGAAATCGAGAACCGCCCCGTTCGCCACCGTCACGACGCCCGTGGTGGCGTTGATCGAAAAGCGGCCGCTGGCGTTGTCGGTGAGCGAGTACGCCAGCGTGTCCGATGCTTCTGGATCATTGGCAATGGCCCTGAAGACCGTGGTGCCGGAAGCCGTGTTCTCCGGCAGCGAAGCCGAAGCCGCTGGCGCCTGCGACAGGGCGAGCACCTCGGCGCCGGTGAGTGCGCGGTCGTAGAGCCCGATGTCATCCATCGCCCCGCGGAACTGGTGATCATCCGCCCAGTTGGAGCTGCCGATGTAGTTCCTCGTCCAGGAAGAGAAGTTCGGCAGGGCGGACATCGTGAGGGCCGCCATCGACACGCCATTGAGGTAGATGGACATGCCGCTGCTGTCCAGCGTGACGGCCACATGGAACCACTGGCCGAGGCGTCCGTCCAGGAAACCCGGGACAAGTGCGCCGTTGATGAAGGTGCTCCCGTTGTATGCCGACACCGACACGCCATTGGTCGTGCCCTCGCGCGTGAGGTAGACGTTGTTGTTGAGGGAGCCCGCACCGAAGTCGAAGATGCGTTCCCAGCCTTGCACGGTATCGAGCTGGTCGAACCGCACCCAGGCCGCGAACGAGAACGCTTGGGTGTTCGCGACATTGGGGATGTTGGCCAGCGACACCGGATGCGTGGCGCTGTCGGCGTCGGCGGTAAACAGCAAGCCGTAGGAGCCCGTCGCGCGCCCGGCGGTTGACGAATACACCACGGGCGATTGCACGCTGAGCGTTGGCCCGCCGGCCACGAGCGACTGGTTCGCGCCCCCGGCCGGCTCCAGCGCGTAGAGAGCCGTCTGGCCGGCCAGCGTGGTGATCGCCTCTGCAACGACGGTGGGCGCGGTGTTGAAACCGTAGCGTTGGATGAAGCCGTCGGTGCCGCTGCGGGTGGTGTCCGCGCCCCCCGCGGTGCTCATCCCGTCCGACGCGGTCTGGCCGGCAAGCACGACGTTCGTGCCGTTCGTGGCCAGGGCGTAGCCCACATCCTGGCCCGTACCGCCCACATAGGCGCCGTAGACCAGTGACGAGCCCGACGCATCGAATACCGCCAGGAAGGCATCGGTGCCGCCACCCGCCGTGGAGTCCAGGGCATCGACAGTAGTCCGCAGGGTCGTGGAGGTGGTGCTGCCGGTCACCGCGATGTTGCCGTTGCCCATCACGGTCACCGCATTGGCGGACGTGTTGGTGAAGAAGCCGGCGCCGTAGTACGTGGCGAACACGCGTGAGGACGCGCCAGTCACGTTGGTATCGAACTTCGCCACGAAGGCTTCGCTGAAGCCGTTCAACACGGTGTCGTGTGCGCCCACCGAGGCCATGCCGCTGGAGCTGGTCGACCCGACCACGATGCTGCGGCCCGCCGAATCGACGACGACCCCGTTCCCCCCGTCGTTGCCGCTGCCGCCGAAGTAGGTGAAGTAGTCCCAGATCAGGTCGCTGTCGAAGCGGACCAGGAAACCGTCCGTGGCGCCGCCTCCGTAGGTGGACTGCCACGTGCCCGATGGCAAGGCCGAGGTCAGGCCTCCGGTGGTCGTACCCACCACATGAAGGTTACCGGCCGCATCCAGGTCGATGGCACGGCCCCAGGTATCGCCCACGCTGCGGATGTAGGTGACCGACCCGATCAACGAGCCAGAGCCGCTCATCGAAGTTTCGAACCGTGCGGCATTGAGGATCTGCGTATCCGAGGGGGTACTGGAGAACGCCAGGCCCACGCTGCCCGTGACGTACGCGGTGCCTGAGTCAGTGACCGCCACGTCGTAATACACGTCGCCATCGCCGCCATCCCTGCCATAGGTGCCGTAGGTGACCGCCGTCCCGCTCGCGTTGAACCGTGCCAGGAAGCCCGCAGTTCCGACACCCTGCGCCGTGGCGGAACCGTTGGGCGTGGGGAGGTTGGACGAGGTCGTTTGGCCCGCGATGTACGCGTTCCCGCTGGAATCCACGTCGATGCCATAGCCGATGTCGGTACCGCTCCCACCGTAGTACGTCACCCATGACAGGGCGCCATTGCTCGCGTAGCGCGCGACAAAGGCATCGGTTGTGCCGTTGAAGGTCACGTCGCCGACCGTGGCGAACGAGGCCGACGACGTGGTGCTGCCGGTCGCGTACATGTTGCCGGAGCCGTCGAGCACCAGGTCGCGGATGGCCTCCGTGCCGGTGCCGCCGAGATAGGTGCCGTAGTCCAGCGTCGGGTCGATAACCAGCGCGCGACGGGTGTCGTAGGCACCGAGCACGAAGCCGACGCTGCCGTCTTCGCGGATGACGTAGCGGCTGTCGACCGCCTCGCGGCCCTCGGCGCCCATCTGGTAGCTCACGGGGGCGTGGAAGCGCACGCTGTCGCCCGTGCCGCCGAGCACGATGACCAGATCGCCGTTGTCCGCGATGCTGAGGCTGTCCGCGCCCTCGAAGCGCAGCGCAATGCGGCCGGCATCGGCACCGGGAGCGAGCACGAAGTCGTACTCCAGCAGCCCCTGCTGCCCGTAGTAGCGCGCGTCGATGCCTTCGTAGACGCCGTCGTAGCGCACGGCCCCGTAGTGGGCGACATCGGTATGCCAGTTCTCCTGCGGCCCCACCAGGTAGTTGCTGCGGCTGGCCAGCAGATCCTCCCCGTTGGCCCCCGAGGGTGCCTGGCTGCCCTCCAGCAGGAGCCGCAGGCTGCTCCACTGCCCGGCCCGCTCGAACGCCAGTGTGGCGTTGCCGCCGTCGAGCAATGCGGTATAGCCGCTGCCGCGCGCCAGGAAGTCGACTTCCGCCTGCGCCTGGCCCACGTTCTGCTCGAAGGCCAGCAGCGCGGTCACCGCCTGCTGCGATTCGAGCTGGACCTCCGGTGCGCTCGCCTGCGGCTGCCACACCGGCGTGGCCTCCTCCACCATCCCCGGCGCCAGGTCGGCGGAATACAGCAAACGGGCCTCCACGCCTTCGAGCACCGCACGGCGCCGGGGCTCGGGGGCAGCGGCCTCGCCGCGGCCCCACAGGCGCCCCACCCTCGACCAGAATCCGTGCGCGCTCATCGACCTCGCCTCAATCGGGGAAGGAGACCTTGCACCGCAGCCCCGGCGGAATGCGGTTGCCCGGGTTGGGCACCTGCAAGCGCACGCGGAAGGTGTTGCTCGCGACGTCGATCACCGAGTCGATCTGCGTCACCTGCGCCTGCATCGGCACGGCGCCCTTCATCTCCGGCGTGACTTGGGCGTGCCCGTTCACCGCGATGCCGCCGAAGCGGTCGGCCGGCAGCACCACCTCGACGCGCAGCGGGTCGATCTGCACTACCTTGACGATGGGCTTGTCTTCCACGCGCTCCCCGGCGGACAGGAAGCGCTCGGCCACCACACCGTCCAGTGGCGACGAGATGGTGCGCATGGCGAGCTGGGCCGTCGCCACGGAAAGCTCCTTGGCCACGGTCTTGCGTTGTTCCTTGGCACGCGCGTACTGCATGTCTGCCACGTCCGCCTCGGCCACGGCCTGGTCCAGGGCCTGCGCGGAAATGAAGTTCAGCTCGTGCAGCTCCCGGGCCCGCCCGGCCTTCTTCTTCGCAAGCTCGGCGGCCATGCGGGCGGCTTCGACATCGGCCGCGTTGGCATAGCGCTGGCTCGCCGCGCTGACGTTCGCTGCTTCCACCCGGTTCAGCAGCCGCGCCAGGGGCTCCCCCTTCTTCACGACGCTGCCGCGGTCCACGAGCACCTCCGACAGCACCCCGACCACGGGGCTGCCGACGCGGGCCTCGGCGTGCGGCATGAGCAGGCAGCCGATGACCGCATCCCGAGGGAAACCGTCACCCGGGGCGGCGGGAACCGCCGCAGGCACGGCCACGCTGACTGCCGCACTGGCAGCCAGCACGAGCGCGGGCACGAACCGGGAAGAAAGACAACGTGGGGCAGTGAAGAACATGTTCAGTGAACCTCGGCACGAACGAGGAATGGTTGTTGTTGCTCGGCCTGTTCGAGCTCGCGGCGGACCAGCCGGCCGCGATGCTCCTCCAGCGCCCGAACGATGCGAACGGCGAGCGCGCCCATCCACCGGGGCAG
>CBINKC010000208.1:0-5953 GCA_966251135.1 uncultured Burkholderiaceae bacterium | reverse complement strand
ATGTCCATGTCGCCGTCCACCACATGTTCGGGGCGCAGGAAGGTCTGGTCGAGGCGGGCGATGGCCAGCGCCTGCATCTCGACGGCGGGCGGCGGGAAATGAAAAGGCTGACGCATGGCGGGCGGGGCGAGCTGGCCGATACAGCCTTCAACTTACCGCACAAGCCTTGCACGAACCACGCACGCCGTGTCGCGGCCATCGCGCTGTACGCCGGCCGCGCACCGGACTGATGCTCGTCAACTCCATGTCAGGCGCTGCATCGAAGATGGATTCGCCCGCTCCATCCCTATCCAAGGAGACATCCCCATGAACGGGAACCTTGCCTCGCGGATCGCCAACGATCCGAAATACCGCGAGCTCGAGCGCAAGCGCTCGCGCTTTGGCTGGACCCTCACTGCATTGATGCTCGTCGTGTACTACGGCTTCATCCTGCTGGTGGCGTTCGGCAAGCCCTTCCTCTCGCGGCCCATCGGCGAAGGCCTGACGACCACCATCGGCATCCCGATCGGCATCGGCGTCATCGTCTTCACGGTTCTCATCACGGGCCTGTACGTGCGCCGTGCCAACCGCGAGTTCGACGACCTGACCGATCAGGTGGTGCAGGAGGCGATCAAATGATCTGCAAGCTCATCCCACGCACGGCTGCGCTCCTGGGCGCCTCGGCCTACGCCCCTGCCCTCTGGGCCGCGGGCCCCGACTTGGGCCAGGTGCAGCGACAACCCACCAACTGGACCGCGATCATCATGTTCGCCGCGTTCGTGGTGTTCACGCTGTTCATCACCAAATGGGCCGCAGCACGCACCCGCTCCGCCGCCGATTTCTACACCGCAGGCGGCGGCATCACCGGCTTCCAGAACGGCCTGGCCATCGCGGGCGACTACATGTCGGCCGCGTCCTTCCTCGGCATCTCGGCTGCGGTGATGGCCGGCGGGTTCGACGGGCTCATCTACTCGATCGGCTTCCTCGTGGGCTGGCCGGTGGTGACCTTCCTGCTCGCCGAGCGGCTGCGCAACCTGGGCAAGTTCACCTTCGCCGACGTGGCTGCCTTCCGCTTCAAGCAAACGCCGGTGCGCGTGTTCGCCGCGTCCGGCACGCTGGTGGTGGTGGCCTTCTATCTCATCGCGCAGATGGTCGGCGCGGGCCAGCTCATCAAGCTGCTGTTCGGCCTGGAGTACTGGATGGCGGTGATCATCGTGGGCGCGCTCATGATGGTGTACGTGCTCTTCGGCGGCATGACGGCCACCACGTGGGTGCAGATCATCAAGGCGGTCCTGCTGCTTGCGGGCGCCTCGTTCATGGCCTTCATGGTGCTGCTGAGCTTCGGCTTCAGCCCCGAGGCCATGTTCTCGCGCGCGGTAGAGGTGAAGACGCAGCTGTCGGCGGCCGCCGGCAAGTCGCCCGACGTGGCGGCCAGGGAGGGCGTTTCCATCATGGGCCCGGGGGGCTTCATCAAGGACCCGATCTCGGCCATCAGCTTCGGCATCGCGCTGATGTTCGGCACCGCAGGCCTGCCGCACATCCTGATGCGCTTCTTCACGGTGCCCAATGCCAAGGAAGCGCGCAAGTCGGTGTTCTGGGCCACCACCTGGATCGGCTACTTCTACCTCCTGACCTTCATCATCGGCTTCGGCGCGATCTCCTTCGTGCTCACCAATCCCGACTTCCTCGATGCCAAGGGCGGCCTGCTGGGTGGCGGCAACATGGCAGCCATCCACCTGGCCCGCGCGGTGGGCGGCAACGTGTTCCTCGGCTTCATCTCGGCCGTGGCCTTCGCGACCATCCTCGCCGTCGTGGCGGGCCTCACGCTGTCGGGTGCCTCGGCCGTGTCGCACGACCTCTACGCCACGGTGGTCAAGCATGGCAAGGCCGACAGCGCGTCCGAACTGAAGGTCTCGCGCATCACCACGGTGGCCCTGGGCATCGTCGCGGTCGTGCTGGGCATCGCGTTCGAGAAGCAGAACATCGCGTTCATGGTCTCGCTGGCCTTCGCCATCGCGGCCTCGGCCAACTTCCCCGTGCTGCTGATGTCGGTGCTGTGGAAGGGCTGCACCACGCGCGGTGCGGTGATCGGCGGCTTCCTCGGCTTGATCTCATCGGTGGCGCTCACCGTCGTGTCGCCCGCGGTGTGGGAGGCCACGCTCGGCAATCCCAAGGGATCGGCACTCTTTCCCTATGCCTCGCCGGCACTCTTTTCCATGACGCTGGGCTTCCTGGGCATCTGGGTGTTCTCGCTGCTCGACCACAGCCGACGCGCCAGCGACGACCGCGCCGGATTCATCGCACAGCGCGTGCGCAGCGAAACGGGCATCGGGGCGACGACAGCCTCGGCGCACTGAGTCGCGGCGGGGTGGCACATGCGGCCGACACGCAGGCAGGGGGCGATGGCCGGCGCCGGTGCTGATGACGGGTCATCACGCCGCGCCCGGAAAGAGCGACCAGTGGTTGTCGATGCGCACGCCGCCAACGATGCCGGCGCCCCGCGTCGCATCGTTGCGGCGCTGGAGCACGGCATCGCGGCCGGCCGCCAGCCAGCCGGTCGCGCCAAGCGGAGCCAGCGCGCACGCCTCGGTCACCCTGTGCTGCACCACGATGCGCCCTTGCAGGTCGTACTGCACCACCGCGCCTGCGCGGGTGGCGGCCACGATGAAGCCTTCGGGGCGCGCCACGATGTCGCCGGCATAGCCTGCGAGCGGCGCGGCTTCGGCGGTGCGCAGCGTATGCCCATCCCATAGCGCGAGCAGCGGTGCGTCGCTGCGCGCGGAGGGGTCATCGTGCTCGGCCTGCATCGCCACGCCCACGGTGCCATCGGCATGCAGGGCAAGGTGGCGCAGCGACAGCCGCCGATCGGCCAGCCGCCATGTGCCGGCGAGTTCACCTCGGGCATCGAGCCGGGCGAGGCTGGAGTCCATGGCCGCCAGGTTCCGCTTGGTGCGTCCGCTCTCCGGCCGCGTGGGCACGCCGCCGTTGGCCACCAGCCAGCCGCCGTCCGGCAGGCGCAGCACCGCATGCGCGTCGATGCCGTGAGTGGGCCATTCATCGAGCACGTGCAGGCGCTGCGCGTCACGCCGCACCAGCAGGCCCGCACCGCTGGCGGCATCCGTCTCCGTGCACAGCAGGGCGCCCGCGCCGTCGTGCACGACGTGGCCATTGAACGAGCGATCCGGCTCGCTCCATCGCCATTGGGCGGACGAGGCCGGCTGCCCTGGGCGCCAGCGCACCATCCAGGCGCCGGGACGCCGCGCAACGGCCACCAGATCGCCCCCGGCACACGCCAGCACAGCGTGCGCCCGCGTGGGGACCTCCAGCGTGTCGTGCACGGCCACGCGGGACCGCGAGCGCGCATCGAGCGTGAGCACACCGATGTAGTGCCGGCCGTCCTCGCCGTCCCACGCCGCGGCCAATCGCAGCGGTGCCGTCGCCGCATGGGCCTGCCCGCACAGGGGCGCGGCCATGCACGCTGCCAAGGCATGCAGGCAGCTTCGGCGCGTGATCCCGGAAGGTTCAGTCCCCATCGGCATCGGAGAAGCCCAGGCGCACCTCCAGCCTGGGCGCGACGTCCGCCTCGGCCAGCCGCTCGAGCGCGCGCAAGGCCCCGGCGGCGCGGGTCATCGGAGCCGGCTGGTCGCCCCCGGCCGCCTGCACGGCGGCGTCGGCCGTCTGCACGGCGGCACGCAGCCGGTCGGCCAGCGGGTTGAGGCCGCGCCCGCGCAGGAAGGTCTCGATGGGCACGAGCCCCTGGCCGCCCACGGGTACGAGGTCGCTGCCGAGTACGGCGAGCGCCTGCAGCGACTGCCAGCGGGCTGCACGCTGGGCGGCATCGATGCGGGCCAGCGGCCGCCCAGGGATCGGTGCGCGCGCGCCGCGGGCCCGGGCCTCTTGCACCGGGCGCACCAGCCGCTGCAGGCGCAGCTGCTCCAGACCGCCGATCCATTGATTCACGATCTCGGCGAACCAGGTCATCACCGATTCGTCGTCGAGTGGCCGGCTCGCGGCCGTCTCGAACTCGGCCGCCACCGCGTCGGCCTCGCGGCGCAGGTCATGCGCCAGCTCCAGGGCATAAGCGCGTGCCGGCAGGTCGCGCGGCGCCTCGCGCGACCACAGCAACCACTCCAGCGCACCCAGGCCCTTGGCGGCCGTGCCGATGCGCTCCATCGCGCGCTCGCCCGCGGGTGCCTGTGCGATGGCGCGCTCGACGAGCGGCACACGCACGGGATGGAAGTCGACGCGGCGCGCGCTGCGCCGCACGATCAACGGCCCGGTCGACACGGCCGACAGCGCCGACCAGGCGATGGCAACGTCGCGCCAGGCGCGCCGTGCCGCGTCGTCCGCGTCATCACGCCGGTCCGTGAGCACCGGTTCGAGGGCCTCGATGGCCTGCTGCCATGCCCGCGCCCGGGGCAGCGCGTGGTCGCGCAAGTACCCCAGCACGAAGTCAGGCGGCGTATACAGCGGCACGGCCACGCGGCGCCAGTCGGCCTGCGCGCGTGCCTCCAAAGACAGGGCAGCCCACGACAGCGCACCGGCGAGCCATAGCCATTTGCGGCGATCGGATCTCATAGCGATTCCACGAACTTCACCAGCGCCTCGCGATCACGCCGGCTCATTTCCAGCACCTGCTGCCGGCTGGCCTCGGCCTCGCCCCCGTGCCAGAGGATGGCCTCCAGCACGCCGTTCGCGCGGCCGTCGTGCAGCAGGCGCTGGTGGCCGTTGACGTCGCGGATCAGGCCCACACCCCACAGTGGCGGGGTTTTCCACTGGCGACCGCTGGCCGCGTAGTCCGGCCGGCCGTCGGCCAGCGCCTCGCCCATGTCGTGCAGCAGCAGGTCGGTGTAGGGCCAGATGCGCTGGCCGCTCACCTTGGGCGAAGACAGTGCGGGGAACGGCGGATCGCCCGTCACGTAGCTCGGACGGTGGCAGGCAGCGCACTGCGCCTGGTGGAACAGCGCCTGGCCCCGCCGCACCGGGGTGTCGCCGGCATGACGCCGCGCCGCGGGCGCCAGCGTGGCCTGGTAGAACACCACGTCGGCCAGCGTGCGGTCGTCGATCTCGGGGCCGCCGTCCTTGCCGCCGGACAACGCCGCGCGGCAGTCGGACTGCTTGGCCGTGCAGGCCTGCTCGGGGTTCATGCGGGAGGTGATGCCGATGTCGCCGAGGAAAGCGCCCGCCGTCTGGTGGGCGAGGCTCGCGACATTGGCCTTCCATCCGAACCGGCCGGTGCGCATGTCGTTGGCGTAGGCGTCCCACACGCGGTTGACCTGCCCTTTGATCGGCCCCGGCGTAGCGGCCTGGGCCGCGACGTTGGCGAGGATCTCCGCTTCGGGAATGGCTTCGAGCAGACCCACGCCGGCCAGCTGGGGGGCGATGCGGGGGCTCACCATCGTGTCCGGCCGCAGGGGGCCGTAGCCGAGGTCGGTGAAGCCGTAGACCGGCTTGCGCAGCATGTAGGTCAAGCCATCGGCGTAGCGTCCGCGCACGGTCTCGTGGCGAATCGTCACCTTGCCTTCGGCCTTCACCCCCGGGACGGCGCTGTTGTTGAACTGGTCTCCGTAGCTCGGCTCGGGCACCACCCCAGCATGCGGGCCAGGCACCCCGGGCACGGACAGCCGCATCAGCAGTGCCACGGGCTGGTCGTGCAGGCTCCGGCGCAGGTCGGGCGGCGCGCCGCGGCCGTCCTGCACGTGGCAGCCGCCACAGCTGCGGGCGATGAAGTGCGGCCCCAGCCCATCGCGTGCCCGGGTGGAGGCGGGTGCCTCCACCCAGTTGCGCCGGAAGAACGAGTTGCCCACCGCGAATCGCGCGCGCTCCTCGTCGGACAGGGTCGCCAACGGGAAGCTGAAGGCATTGCGCCCGTCGGAGAACACCGTGGTGTCGCCGCCGGTGCGTTCATCCGAAACGTTGTCCGAAACGTTGTCCGAAACGTTGTCCGAAACGTTGTCCGAAACGTTGTCCGAAA
>CBINKC010000207.1:0-5984 GCA_966251135.1 uncultured Burkholderiaceae bacterium | reverse complement strand
GCGGCAGGTGTGCGAGGGGCTTCGACAAGCTCAGCCCGAACGGGGTGGGGGGCTGATGCGAGTCCGTTCGCCCTGAGCTTGTCGAAGGGCCCGCGGCAGGTGTGCGAGGGGCTTCGACAAGCTCAGCCCGAACGGGGTGGGGGGCTGCTGCGAGTCCGTTCGCCCTGAGTTTGTCGAAGGGCCTGCGGTCTCGGCGAGTCATCCGAGCGGGCGAACGTCCGCAACAGCAGCGTCGTCACACCACCGCCTCACGCTGCGGTGTCCCACCCAGCAGCTGACCCCCTCCGAAGCTTATCTGCCGCGGCGGTGTACCGCCCAAGGTCAGCTGCACCGCGCAGTACTTGAACTCCGGAATCTTCCCGTACGGATCGAGTGCCGGATTGGTGAGCTTGTTGATGGCCGCCTCGTAATAGCAGAACGGCACGAACACCGCGCCAGGCGGGGAGCCTTCGTCGGCACGCGCGTACAGGCTCACGGTGCCGCGCCGCGAACGGATCGTGATGACGTCCCCCGGTCGCGCACCCAGCGCCTGCAAGTCCAGCGGATGCAGCATCGCCACCGGATCCGGCTCCAGCGCATCCAGCACGCTCGATCGCCTTGTCATGCTCCCCGTGTGCCAGTGCTCCAGTTGCCGGCCGGTGATGAGCACCATGGGGTACTCGCTGTCGGGGCGTTCGTCGGCAGGAATGATGTCGGCCGGCACGAAGCGCGCCTTGCCCGTGGCCGTGGGGAAATCGTCGATGAAGACCACCGGCGAGCCGGGGTCGCCTTCGTGCATGCAGGGGTAGGTGATGCTGTGCTCGCGCTGCAGCCGATCCCAGGTCATGCCCGCAATGCTCGGCATGGCCCGCCGCATTTCGTCGAACACCGCGGCCACCGCTTCGGGGCCATCGCCGTAAGACGACCAGTCGAGCCCCAGTTGCCGCGCCATCTGGATGAGGATCCACAGGTCCTGCCGCGCATCCCCCGGCGGCACGAGTGCCTGGCGGCCGAGCTGCACCATGCGGTCGGTGTTGGTGTAGGTGCCTGTCTTCTCGGGGAAAGCCGAGGCGGGCAGGATCACATCGGCCAGGTAGGCCGTCTCGGTGAGGAAGATGTCCTGCACCACCAGCATGTCCAGCGAGGCGAGCGAGTGGCGCGCGTGGTCGGCGTCGGGGTCGCTCATGGCCGGGTTCTCGCCCATGATGTACATGCCCTTGACCCCACCCGCGTCGATGGCCTTCATCACCTCCACCACCGTCAGGCCCGGCCGCGGGTCGAGCCGCTCGGCCGGCACGCTCCAGGCCTGCGCGAAACGGTCACGAGCCTTCGCGTCATCCACTCGCTGGTAGTCGGGGTACATCATCGGGATGAGCCCGGCATCCGACGCGCCCTGCACGTTGTTCTGCCCGCGCAGCGGATGCAACCCGGTGCCCGGGCGCCCGATCTGGCCGGTGAGCAAGGCCAGCGCGATGAGGCAGCGTGCGTTGTCGGTGCCGTGCACGTGCTGGCTGATGCCCATGCCCCACAAGATCATCGACGCACGGCTCGTGGCGTAGGCGCGCGCCACCTCGCGGATCGTCTCGGCGGGAATGCCGCACACCGGCGCCATGGCCTCGGGGCTGTAGCCCTTCACGTTCTCGGCCAGGGCCTCGTAGCCTTGCGTGCGGTCGGACACGAAGGCGTCGTCGACCAGGCCTTCCTCGATGATCGTGTGCATCATCGCGTTGAGCAGCGCCACGTCGGTGTCGGGCTTGAATGACAGGGTCCGCCAGGCGAGCCGAGAGAGTTCGCCGCGGCGCGGGTCCATCACGATGAGCCGGGTGCCGCGCTCGGCGGCGTTCTTGATCCACGTGGCGGCCACCGGATGGTTCACCGCGGGGTTGGCGCCGATGATGATCACCACCTCGGCTTGCGTGACGTCCATCACCGGGTTGCTCACCGCGCCCGAGCCGATGCCTTCGAGCAGCGCCGCCACGCTCGATGCATGGCACAGCCGCGTGCAGTGATCGACGTTGTTGCTGCCGAAGCCCAGCCGCACCAGCTTCTGGAAGAGGTAGGCCTCCTCGTTGCTGCCCTTGGCCGAGCCGAAGCCGGCCAGCGCCTGGGCGCCGTGCGTGTCGCGGATGCCGGCGAGCGTGCCGCCGCCCAGGGCCAGGGCCTCTTCCCAGGTGGCCTCGCGAAAGACCTGCATCACGTGGTCGGGGTCCATCACGAAGTCGCCGCGTTTGGGCGCGTCGGCTCGGCGGATGAGCGGCCGGGTGAGGCGCTGCGGGTGGTTCGCGTAGTCGAAGCCGTAGCGGCCCTTCACGCACAGCCGCCCGTGGTTGGCCGGGCCGTCGCGGCCCTCGACATAGAGAATGCGGTTGTCCCTGACGTGGTAGGTGAGCTGGCAGCCCACGCCGCAATACGGGCACACCGACGCCACCTGCCGGTCGGGCACGGGCAGCGCGGCGTCGCGCGCCGGCATGAGCGCGCCGGTGGGGCAGGCCTGCACGCACTCGCCGCAGGCCACGCAGGTGGACAGGCCCATGGGGTCGTCGAAGTCGAAC
Organism: uncultured Burkholderiaceae bacterium; assembly: GCA_966251135.1. Taxonomy (GTDB): domain Bacteria; phylum Pseudomonadota; class Gammaproteobacteria; order Burkholderiales; family Burkholderiaceae_C; genus Albitalea. Next base: position 3,453 of record CBINKC010000207.1, on the reverse strand, counting down.
ACGATGCGTTCGTCCGCGCCGCGCAGGGCCATGCCGATCACGTCGTTGACCTGCTCGTCGCGGCAGGCGCGCACGCAGCGTGTGCACTGGATGCATGCGTCCAGGTGCACGGCGATGGCCGGGTGCGAGAGGTCCTCGGGTGGGCGCTCGCGCGGCGCGAAACGGGGCTTGCCCACTTCGAGCCGCACCGACCACACGTCCAGCTCGTTGTGGCGGGTGTACTCGGCTTGCGGCATGTCGGACTGCAGGAGTTCCAGCACCATCTTCTGCGACTTGCGCACGCGCTCGCTGCGGGTGTCGACCTCCATGCCCGGCTGCGCGCCGCGGCAGCATGAGGGGGCCAGCACGCGCTCGCCCTCGATCTCGACCATGCACGAGCGGCAGTTGCCGGCCGGGTCCATGCCCGGCTTGTAGCAAAGGCGCGGGATCTCCACGCCCTCGCGATCGGCGACGACGATGAGCAGCTCGCCGCGCCGGGCGCGCACTTCGCGGCCGTCGAGGCGGAAGGTAATGAGGTCTTCTTCGGCGACGCGAGCGGCGCGCTCGGCACGGGTGATGGCGTTCATGGCTTGAGCTCGTCGGGGAAGTACCGGACCACGCAGTCCACGGGGTTGGGAGCCGCCTGGCCCAGGCCGCAGATGGACGAGTCGCGCATCACCTGCGACAGATCGGACAGGGTGGCCAGGTCCCAGTGCGCCTCGGCGAGGAGCATCGACGCCTTGGACGTGCCCACCCGGCAGGGCGTGCACTGGCCACACGATTCGTGCTCGAAGAACCGCATGAGGTTCCGTGCCGCATCCATGGCGCGGTCGTGTCGAGACAGCACGATGATCGCGGCCGAGCCGATGAAGCAGCCATGGGGCTGCAGGGTGTCGAAGTCGAGGGGAATGTCGGCCAGCGAGGCCGGCAGGATGCCGCCGGAGGCGCCGCCGGGGAGGTAGCCGTACAGCGTGTGCCCCTCGGCCATGCCGCCGCAGAACTCGTCGACCAGCTCGCGCAGCGTGATGCCCGCGGGCGCCAGCTTCACGCCGGGTTCACGCACCCGGCCTGACACGGAAAAGGATCGCAGGCCGCGGCGCCCGTGGCGCCCCTGCGAGGCGAACCACTGCGGGCCGCGCTGCAGGATGTCGCGCACCCAGTGGAGCGTTTCGAAGTTGTGCTCCAGCGTGGGCCGGCCGAACAGGCCGACCTGCGCCACGTAGGGCGGGCGCAGCCGCGGCCAGCCGCGCTTGCCTTCGATCGACTCGATCATGGCCGACTCTTCGCCGCAGATGTAGGCGCCTGCGCCGCGACGCAGCTCGATGCGCGGCATGTCGCGCATGGGCGGGGCGGCGCGCAGGCGGGCGAGTTCGGTTTCCAGGATGGCGCGGCAGCCGTGGTATTCGTCGCGCAGGTAGACGTAGATCGCTTCGATGCCCACGGCCCAGGCTGCGATGAGCATGCCTTCGAGGAAGCGGTGTGGATCGCGTTCGAGGTAGTAGCGGTCCTTGAAGGTGCCGGGTTCGCCTTCGTCGATGTTGACGGCCATGAGGCGCGGGGCCGGCTCGGCGCGCACGATGCGCCACTTGCGGCCGGCCGGAAAGCCCGCGCCGCCCAGGCCGCGCAGGCCCGAGTCTTCCATCGCCGCGAGCACGCTTTCAACATCGCGCTGGCCGGCCACGCAGTCGCGCAGCAGTGCGTAGCCGCCCGCTGCAAGGTAGGCCGCGTGGCCGGCATAGGGTTCCGGTTCGTGCCGGGTGAGCCCTTGCGCGACCTTCTCCCGCACGGCCTCGGGCGTGGCCCGGGCCACCGGATGCTGGTGCACGGCCACGGCCGGCGCCTGCTCGCAGCGGCCGATGCACGGGGCGGCCACCACCCGCACGCCGGGGCCCAGCAGCGCGGGCAGGCGTTCCAGCAACTGCTGCGCACCGGCCATCTCGCAGCTCAGGCTGTCGCACACACGCACGGTGAGTGCTGGCGGGGAGGGGATGCGCCCGTCGGGGCCTTCCTTCACCACGTCGAAGTGGTGATAGAAGCTCGCGACCTCGTAGACCTCGGCGAGCGCCAGCCGCATCTCCTGCGCGAGCGCCACGAGGTGGTGGACCCCGATCTGGCCGTAGCGGTCGTTGATGCGGTGCAGGTATTCGATGAGGAGGTCGGGGCGCCTCGGCTCGTTGCCGAGCAGGGCCTGCACCTCGGCCAGCGCGCCGGGGTCGGCTTGGCGGCCGCGCGGCGCCTCGCGCCGGCGCTGGCGCCCCGCGGGCGTCACGGTGATGGGGATGACACTCGGGCGGGTCTCGGGCATGGCGTGCAAGGTGCTTCGACGTCGGGGCCACTGGGTGCGGTGGGCCGGGGCAGGTGGTGCGGTGGCCCCGCGTGATGTTCGCAGTTCCCGTGCCAGCACAACGGCATTCCTGCCGCCGGGCACTGCTCGGCGTGCGGGAACAGCCTGTCCCTCGGTGCGTGACGGAGTGCTGCGGGGCTCTAGTGCAGTGTTTCGCACTGATCGGCACTTATGAGCCGCGACTTCGCCCCCGGTGGCGGCGTTGCAAATCCTCGCGATGCCACTGGGCATCGCTGCGGTTTGCGCCGGGAGGCCATGCAGGCGTAGCGGCCACGGTGGTCCTGCTTGAATGGCTCATGGCGTGATCACCGGAGACGGCAATGACACAGTGGCGCAAGACGGGCAAGGACGAGGTTTATTCCCCCGAGGAGATCAACGACCGGCTCAAGGCCGAGCTGCCGTCGTGGTACTTCGAGGACGGGTGGATCCGGCGCAAGTACAAGACCAGCGGGTGGAAGTCGACCTTGATGGTGGTGAACACCGTGGGCCACCTGGCGGAAGCGGCCTGGCACCACCCGGACCTCACGGTGTCGTATGCCTTCGTCATCGTGAAGCTGGTCAACCACGCGGCCAAGGGCGTGACGGACAAGGATTTCGAGCTGGCGAAGAAGATCGAGGACGTGCTGATGTGGCGGCCGGGCGAAGAGTCGGCGCTGGAGGGCACGCCGGATGATCCGCGGTTCAGGTACTTGAAGTACGAGTAGGGGCTGTTCGTGGCGTTTGCGAGGCACTTCGACAAGCTCAGTGCGAACGGGGGGTGGCGGGTGTCGGGGCTATCGCGCCGGGACCGTGTGGGGCGGGCACTTCGACAAGCTCAGTGCGAACGGGGTGTGGAGGTTCGTGCGAGAGGTGTTCCCACCCCGCTGAGGCATCCGCATCCCGCCGAGGCATCCGCATCCCGCCGAGGCATCCGCACCCCGCCGAGGCATCCGCACCCCGCTGAGGCATCCCCGCGCTCGCTGAGGCATCCCCGCGCTCGCTGAGGCATCCCCGCGCTCGCTGAGGCATTCCCGCGCTCGCTGAGGCATCCCCACGCCCGCCAGGGCCCCACCCCCGTTCAAGGCACCCCCACCCCCCGTTCGGCCTGAGGTTCTATGGTTTACGTCAAGTTTTCGAGGGTCAGGCGAGCG
>CBINKC010000206.1:0-6008 GCA_966251135.1 uncultured Burkholderiaceae bacterium | reverse complement strand
ACGCCTTCCAACACCAGTCACGCATGGAACAGAAATTCAAATTTGGCTCGGCAATGAGAACGCCGTTGCCTGCTTCGGAAGCCCCCGTAAGGGGCATTCCACCGAACCTAAGCCATATCAACACATCAGCGGCAACCACCGGCTCGCCGGCAGTTGCCGTTCGATGGAGGGGGCGGGCGTCATCTTGGGCGAATAGCCAATGGCGTCGCTCGCTCCGTTGCTCCATCGAAGAGGAGAACTTCGCAAAACGGAATGCCTGTGACTTCGCGTTCGACCTGGGAGACGAGATCCCGCCACTCCTCCAGCGTGTAGAGGTTATTCAAGTGACATTGAACAACGAGCGATGTGTTTTCCGGATACGCGATCTCCGACTTCCTTCTAATGAGTGAGGTAACGATCGGGACAAAGCGATCGACATGCTCTCTGTTCGTGAAGACGACAGGCTCGGACTGGACGGGATGTCCTCGTTCCTTTGTGATTCCTTCTGGTGCGAAAGCGCCACCTCGCTCGTTTAGAAGCTTCCAGATCCAGTGCTCGTTCTCATGCATTGCACTGGTGGCCTCTAGATACGCCAGCGGTGCGTAGTAGCCTTGGTCGACATAGTCTCCGCGCTGGTGAATCTCTGCGTCGTACGACTGACTGCCGTTCGTCCAGCGGACCGAGATGTACCTGCCGAGCCGATAAAACGTATGAACGTAGCGGCAAATCGGCAGCAACTCTTCGAGCAAACGCTTCTCAGCCAAGCCCGAACGAGACCGAAGGCGTTTGGCACCGTCCGGTGCGGCTCGGAGCGCTTCGAATAGCTGGTAGGCCCTAGCGCAGAACTCCAGCCCGTCGAGTAACTGTCCGTCGAATGTTTTTAGAGTGATGCTCATGACGCCCAACGTTTGAACAGAGCGGGCCGCACTTGGCAAGGCGCTTGGCCGCAAGGCGGATGATAGACGGCACAACCTTGCGGCGCGAGCGCCTTCCCGGTGAGGGTCCGCTCGAAAGCTCCATGCGATTTTTTCGACCCCAAGAAGGGGTGAGGCTCGGTGAGGCTCCCCCAAATGGCCTTCGGTGAGGGGGGCTGAACAGCATTTCAGCAGCCTGTTAGTGTCGGCTTCCGCCGCGGCGAGCTATGTATTCTCATGATCGCCAGGGTCACCAGCAGTGAGGCGAACGTGCGACTTGTGTACCTAGACGAGGCTGGAATCTCAAACAACGGGAGCGAGAACACCTTAGTGATCGCGGGATGCGTGATAGACATGGATCTGCATTGGCACCCGCTGAGAAAGCAGTTTGAGTCTCTGGTGGAGAAGTTCGTCCCGCCCGAGCATCGACCGGGCTTCGTGTTTCATGCAAAGGACATTTGGCATGGAGCGAAGGCGTTTGACCGGAGAGCATACGCGGGTGATAGGAGAGCGGTTCTACGCAGCCTCTGTGCACTGATTGGGGAGCTTGACGTGGGCATTGTCTATGGCTTTGCTCGGAAGGATGAGCTGGCGACGACTCTCACGAACCTCGGTGAGGCAAATGATCCGAAGCTGATTGGTGCAGTGGCCTACATGGCAGCCTTTGTGGAGGCTCTCCATCAGGCGAACACGTGGATGAGTCGCAACGCACCCAGAGAGCTTTGCAGCGTGGTTGTTGAGGACAACGATGAACTGCGGCGCCTTGGGAAGACTGTCTTCGCAGAGATGCGCTCGGGTACGGTGCCTGCCGCGGTGCGCGAATTGCTGCCTAGCCTGCCCTTCGAACACGTGCTTGATGAGCCGAGCTACACGCGAAAGGCTGGAGCGCCCGTACTGCAGCTAGCCGATCTCTGCGCCTTCCTGCTGCGAAGGTCGTTAGACGGGAAGACCGATGCCGATGAGTTCCTGGAACCGATTCGGCCGTTGATAGTTGCCTCGCGATTCACGATTGAAGAACTTAGAGCAATCGTCGGATCCACAGGCGCGCGGCGTTCGTAGCCGTAGTGCGTCTGGCCATTCCGTGCCAAGAGCCATGTCTCGCGCAAGGCGATCTACACGGCGATTTGCGCCCAGCCTCCCAGGTGACGTCATCACCGCACTCGCCCCCTAACGTTCGGGATCGCCGCACCCCGGCCCGTCGCTACGCTCGGCACTCCACAGGGAAGGAGGCGTCGCATGACGTTGAAGGAAGCGCTGCGGCGTATCAAGGGAAATCGGGGGCAAGCACGATCACAGGGGCCTGCCCCCGCCAGCCGACCGAATGGCGATGACAGGCTCGGGGGCGCGCTGGTCAACGCGGTGGCCATCCTCGTCGTTCTCGCCGGCCTCCGGCAGCTGCTGCGGGTGCCGAGCGGCTACGGCATCGAGGACATGCTCGGATGGACGAGCCGCGACGCCGTGGCGGCCATCCGGCAGGTGTGGGCCCTGCACCTCGACGGCGCCGCCACGCCGATGGCGGCGCTGTACCTCGGCCTGGACTTCGCGGTCTTCATGCCGCTGTATGCGGTGGTCTTCGCGGCGCTGTGGCACTGGGCCTACGCGACGGGGATGCGCCATGCCTCGCCGGAATCGCGATGGGCGCCACGCATCCTCCCCCGTATCGCGCAGTTCGGGGGCGCGGCGCTCGTCGCGCTGTTGCTGATCGATCTCGTCGAGAACCTTGCCGGCCTCGACAAGCTGGGCGTGGCATGGGGCGCACTGCTCGGCATCGCAGGCGCCCTGCCCGTGCTGCGGTGGGTCGTACGTCGGCACGAGGCGGCCTGGCTCACCGACGTGTGGAACAGCGTTCGCGGCGCGTGGCTCTCTCCGTGGTGGCACCTGCCGGGCGTCGCCCTGGCGCTGGGCTTCGCGTACGGGGTGGCCGACGACCCTGCCTGCGGCCGCGAAGCGGGCATGCTCTGGTTCCTGGGATGCCATGCGCACGCGATGAAGCCGGCGCTCGTGGGGCTGCTGCTTGGGTTTCCGGCCGTGCACCTGCTGTGGTTGCAGTTCGCGTCCGACCCCGACAGCGCGCGGCACGAGCGTGTGGCAGCCGCTCGCCGGGCGGTGTTCGGCATCGCCTGGCGTTCGCGATACGCGCTGCTCGCACTGGGCGCCTGCACGGGGCTGATGCTGGTGATGAACCAGGGACGCGACGTCATCTATGCGATGGCGTCGCACGCATCGAACGGCGAGGCCGGCCCGGGGCCATGGGCCGCCAGCGTCGGCGCGTTGGGGCTGACCGCGGCATCGCTGCTGCTCCTGGGCTACAGCTGCTGGCTGTGGACGCGACTCGGCCTGCTCGTGGCCGACCCGGGTGGCGCCTGCTCCGACGGCGAACCGCGCGCCGAGGACGTGATGGCGCGCGACTGGGCACGCCTACTCGGCATCGCCCCGGCCGCGCTGCTGCTCGCGCTTGCATTGGCGACGTTCCCGAACGCGGTCGTGCTGCGCGACCTCTCGACCGTCGTCGTGCTGGGCTCGTTCGCGCTGCTCGTGCTGCTGATGTCGGTCGCGTTCATCTACAACCGCGACACCCGCGCCGCCCGGCCGCGCCGCTACTACCGCAGCCAGAAGCTGGAGACGGTGGTGGACACGCTCGACGCCTATCGGGTGCTGAGGTTCGCCGGGCCGAAGACCGTTCCCGCCATCGCCTTGACGATCGCGCTGGCTTGCCGCGCCATGGCCGTGCTGGCACCGGAGGCGTGGGGCATCCCCACCCTCACCCTGCCGATCATGCTGTGCCTGGTCACCTTCTGGCTCAGCGTGGCCGGATGGATCTCGTTGTACGAGTTCGGACGCGCCGTTCCGTGGTTCCTGCTCTTTCTGCTGTGGGTGGGCGCGCTCGGGCTCCTCGGGCTGACCGAGAACCACCGCGTGCCCATGTTCGACAACGGCGTGCTTCATTCGCCAGCCGTGGCCGTGCTCATCAGCACGCTGCTTGGCGCCTTGATGCTGCTCGCGCTGCGGGCCACCTTCAACGAAGCCACCCACCAGCGGCGCCGGCACGTGCTGTGGACGCTGGTCGTCGCGCCCTTCGCGGCCGGGCTCGTATCGCTGGCGCTGGGCGATCACTACCTGGCCGCACCATCCGCACCACGGCCAGACGCCCACGGCGCCCGGCTCGCGGCCAGCAACCTGCGCTGCAGCGACCCCACCGCCGCGGCGGCGAACAGGAACGCCTTGCTCTGCGCGCCGCAAGCCTTGAGCGAGTGGCTCAACGAGCTTTGCCGGGTTGAAGGGCGTGACGGCGCGTGCTCCCTGCCCGAGCCTTTGCCGGTGTACCTGCTCGCCTCGGAAGGGGGCGGCATCCGCAGCGCCTACTGGACGGCGCTCGCCGTCGAGGAACTGCGCCGGGCGCTGCCGCGTTTCGAGCAGCGCACCTTCGGCATGACGGGCGTATCGGGCGGCTCGGTCGGGCTGGCGGTGTATCGCGCTTGCAGCCTCGGCACCACCGACGACGAGCGGGCCCGGTGCATCGATCGATTCGGCCGCCAGGATCTGCTCGCGGCCCTGGTGGGCTCCTGGTTCTACGAGGACGTGATCGCGCGGCTCATCCCGGTCCGGGCCTGCGAGCACCCGGGGTGCGGCTTCATGTCGCGCGGCCTGTGGTTCGAGCACGCCATGGTCGCGGCCGTGGATCGCCCGCCGCACGACGCGAGCGCACCCTGGCGTCCCCTCGCCCTCGGCATGATCGACAGCCGCGAGCGGCGGAAGGCGGCCACGAAGGGCCATGTGCCGTACCTCTTTTTCAACAGCACCTGGGTGGAGACGGGCGAGCGGTCGATCGCGAGCGAGCTGGTCGTCGACTGGCAGCATTTCCCCGGTGCACGCGACCAGATCGCGCAGCTGGGCCAGCGCGATGTGCCGCTGGTCACCGGGGCGCACAACAGCGCCCGGTTCACGTTCACCAACGCGCTCGGTGCCGTGCACGCGAGCGACGCGGACTGCGCGCCCGAGGCGTATGCGGTGCGTGGGGCGGGGGCCGCAGGCCTCATGCAGCGCTGCGGCCACTTGGCCGACGGCGGCTATTTCGACAACAGCGGCGGGCAGACGGCGTCCGACCTGCTGAGGCTGCTGCACGCATGCCTGAGTGCGCCACCCGATGTGCAGCAGGTGCAAGCTTGTCCCGGGGTGCCTGCGGCCGCCCGGGCTCAGCTCGCGGCGAAACTGCGCCCGCAGCTCGTGCTCGTTCGCAACGGGGTCCCGCCTCGGCCGCAGAACGGCACGAACTGCTCAGCCCCGGCTCAGCCCACGCCGAGCGATATCCAGCTGGTGACCACCGCCGCCTCCGCAGCCACGCTCGGCCAGCCGCTTTGCGCGGGCAACGCCGCCTTGTTCGTCGACACCCTGGGGCCTCTCGTCACCGCCCTAGGCACGACGGGCGTCGGCTCCAACGGCCGCCTGGCCGCCGCACGCGCCCGCGCCGAGGCCATGGCCCCCCTGGCAAGCGCCTCGCCGGCCGAACCGGACCTCATGCGGTACGAGGTGAAGCTGTTCGACCTCGTCGAGGACGGGCCGTTGTATCCCCTGGGCTGGCACCTCTCGCGTGCGGCGCAGCGCCTGATGAAGGCACAGGCGCAGGTTCGGGTCCACGCGCTGTACGGCGGTGCGGCGATGGCTGCGTCACCGCACGGTGCACCGCGTGGTGACACGGTGCGTCGTTACTGAGCGCCTTTGGGGATCAAGGAACAAGGAAACGCGGAGCGCCCCGGGATTTCGCGTTCCAGGCCGCCCCACCGTTGGCGTCCCAGACCCCAATGGTCGGGTCTCAGGCCCTCACCGTCGGGTTCCAGGCCCTCACCGTCGGGTTCCAGGCCCTCACCGGTCGCGTCCTACCCCCCCACCGTTCGCGCTGAGCTTGTCGAAGCGCCTGCACACACGGCACGGGACTTCGACAAGCTCAGTCCGAACGGGGAACAGGGGACGTGAACTCAGCATTCCACGCCCTCCCCGTTCGGGTCGTACCCCCACCGTTCACATCCCACCCCCACCGTTCACATCCCACCCCCACCGTTCGCGCTGAGGTTCTATGGTTTACGTCAAGTTTTCGAGGGTCAGGCGAGCGCGACCGTA
>CBINKC010000205.1:0-6039 GCA_966251135.1 uncultured Burkholderiaceae bacterium | reverse complement strand
GGGAGTGCTGCGGTCCCGTTCGCCCTGAGCTTGTCGAAGGGCCTGCGCAGAAGGGCAAGGGGCTTCGACAAGCCCAGCCCGAACGGCGAGGGGGCGACGGCGTGTCAGGCCTCCACCCGGAACGAACTCATCGCCTCCGACAAACGACCCGACTGGCCTCGCAGGGACTGGGCTGCGGCAGCGAGCTGTTCGACCAGGGCCGCGTTCTGCTGCGTCATGGTGTCCAGCTGCGCGATGGCCTGGTTCATCTGGCCGATGCCACCGCCTTGCGACTGCCCGGCTTCGGCAATGCGGGCGATGAGCTGGGACACGCGCTGGACAGCGTCGACGATGTCCTTCATGGTGCGGCCAGCCTCGCCCACCAGCTGAGTACCGGCCTCCACCTTGCCGCTCGAGTCGGCAATCAGCGTCTTGATCTCTCGGGCTGCAGTGGTGGTGCGCTGGGCCAGGCCACGCACCTCGGAGGCGACCACCGCAAAGCCCCGGCCGTGCTCCCCAGCGCGCGCTGCTTCCACCGATGCGTTGAGCGCGAGCAGGTTGGTCTGGAACGCGATGCCGTCGATCACGCCGACGATGTCGGCGATGCGGCCCGCGCTCATATGAATTTCAGCCATGCGCTGCACCACCTCGTGCATGCGCTCGGCGCCTTGCCGGGCCACGTCGCTCGACTGCACCACCAAATCACGCGCTTCGCGCGTGCTCTGTGCGGTGGCCTGCACGGAATCGGCCAGGTGCTGCATGGAGCCGGCCGTCTGCTGCAGCGCGCTCGCCTGGGTTTCGGTGCGCGAGGACAGGTCGGTGTTGCCGTCGGCGATCTCCGCCGACGCAGTGTTCACGCCTTCCACCGTTTCGCGTACCTGCAGCACGGCGGTGCGCAGCTTCTTGCGCATCACGTTCAGCTCGTGGCGTAGCCACGAGATCTCGTCCTTGCCCGGCGAATCGATCCGCGTCTCGAGGTCGCCGCCCGCGATGCGCATCACGCAAGCGACGGTCGGCTCCACGGATGCCTTGATGCTCGCGCGGATCACCCATCCTGCGGCCATCGCCCAACTGCATGCCACGGCCGTGCCCAGTCCGACTATCCAGGCGCCCTCGGGGGTATGGCCTGAGTGGGCCAGGGTCCACGCTGCGCCACCGCCGACGATCAAGGTCATGACGGTCATCACCGAGAACCCGATCACCACCCGGTGCACGAGGCTGACCCTGCGAACCCACTGCAACTGCATTGATACTTCCTTCGACCGCGGAACTACGGCGGGCCGCGCGTCCGCCACACTGTTCCATGGCTCGCGCCGAGCCTATCGGTCGATAAACCGCACCTCTTGAGCGCTATACGCACGATGGCGCGCCTGGTGCAACGCAGCACCAGGCGCGCAGTGAGGGCAGGCTCGATCAGTCTTCTCGCGGCATCGCGCCAAGTGACCCTGCCGTCATGCGGCCACGCCCGTTACCGAGATGGGGACGGCTGCTGCGTGCCGCCCGGGCTTGGCGGCGTCGAGTAGGTCGAAGACGAGGGCGAGGTCGAAGAACCGGGAGAAGTGGACGTCGACGAAGGCGGTGTAGTCCCGGGAGATGTCGTCGACGGCGGCGTCACGCCGGACGTGCCGGACGTCGAGGTGGAGCCGGACGACTGGCGCCGGGCCTCGTCTTCCTCGGCCTTCTTGAAGCAATCCATCCGCTCCTGGGGTCCTGTCAGGTTCTTGCAAACTTGCTGGGCCTCTTCGAGCTCTTTTGACGGCCCCGCGGCGACGCTGCCAGAGGTGTTCGGGTCAGGCAAACCCGCGGGGTTGTTGCGCAGCGTCGGGTGCGTGGGAGGCGTGGAAGGCGATCCAGCCATGTCAGAAGGGGACGGCGACAAGCCTGGGTTCGTTGCAGGGCGTGACGGGTCGGACGGGACAGTGGTGGATTGTGACGGGGTGGTGTCGGGCGAGGTGGTCGACGTCTGTGCCATGGCCACAGGCAGACCCGCCCCGATCACGAAGGCACCTGCGGTGCAGAGGCTTTGCAGTTTCCGGAACATCTCTGTCTCCATTGAAGATGGGAGTTTCGGAAACCGGCAAACGCCGTTCCCGCGCAGTTCCGTGAGTCAACGTGAGTTGACGGGGGCGCTCTTGATGACGCTCTCGATGACGCTCTCGATGACTCACCCCCCAGGGGGCGGGAGTGCGCTCAAGGGAAGTCGGAGACCGGTTCCATTGCGCCGTGCCAACTGCGCAGGTCCTCAAGCACCACCGGCCCGCCGGCAGGGCCCGGCAGGGCCGGTTGCCAACCGGCGCGCTGATGCAGGCCGGGCCCGATGGCGATCGCATCGTCGATGGGAGCGTTGGCGAAGTAGTGGCTGCGGGTCACGATCACCGGGATGCCGGCCGCGGCCGCCGCCGCGGCGCCACCGGGCGAGTCCTCCATGGCCACGGCCTCCAGCGGGCTGAGGCGCAGGGCCTGCAGCGTGAGCAGGTAGACCTCGGGGTCGGGCTTCTTGGTGCTCACCTCTTCGCCGCACACGAGGGTATCGAGCCGGTCGCGCCAGCGCGCACCCCAGTGGGCACGCAGCAGGGCCTCGACGTTCGCGCGGCGGGTCGTGGTGCTGACGGCGGTGCGTATGCCTTGGTGGCGGCATTCATCGATCAGCGATTCGACACCCGGACGCAGCGGGATGGCGCGATCGCGCACGAGTTCGGTGTAGATGCGGGTCTTGCACTCGTGGATGGCAGCGGCCAGAGCCTGCCGCTCGTCCGGGATGGCCGGCGCATCCGCGCGGTGTGCCATGTCGTGCAGCAACCGCTCGCGGCCGCCGCTCACGGCCAACAACGCGCCATAGCTCGCCTCGTCCCATCGCCACGGCAGGCCGAGGCGTTCGAACGCCAGGTTGAACGCCACGCGATGGCCGTCGCGCTCCGTTTCGGCCAGGGTTCCATCGACATCCCATAACACAGCGCGAAACATGCGGTTTCCTTTCAGGAGTGACGCGCGACGATGCTGTTTATCGGCGCGGGTTCGAGATTGCTCAGCACATGCTCGGCGATCTCGTCGAGGTAGCGAAAGAGGCGCCCGGGATTCGAGGCCTCGATGGGCAGACCGGCGTTGTAGCCGTGTGGCAAAGCCCATGATGCGACACCGGCATTGCGCGCGGTGTCGATGTCGATGGCGGAATCTCCCGCGTGGGCGAACTCTTCCTGCCGTGCGTGCAGGACTTGCAGCGCGTGGTCGATCACGCGGCGGTCCGGCTTCTTGTAGGGCAGGGTGTCGCCGGCGATGACAAGGTCGAAGTAACCGTCGAGCCGCGTGCCCTGCAGCACCTGCGCCGCGTAGCGGCCTTCCTTGTTGGTGATGCAGGCCAGCCGCACGCCGGCATCCTGCAGCCGTTGCAGCATGGGCACGCAGCCGGCAAACGGCCGGGCGACCGTGCCGGCCACGGCCGAGTAGTGCCGTTCGAAGCTCGCCAGCACCTCCTCGGTGGGCAGGCGAGCGACGCGCATGGGACGTTCGAGCAGCACATGGGCGAGCAGGGTGAGCATCAGCTGCCGCGAGCCACCCCCGATGAGCCGCGTGATGAGCGCCTGGGGCTGGGCTGGCACGCCGAACTCGCCAAGCGTGAGGTTGGCAGCGCGGGCGATTTCGCCGGCGGTGTCGACCAGCGTGCCGTCGAGATCGAAGCTGAGAGCGGTGTAGCGCAAGTGGCCTCCTCCGTTCTGTGTGCGGGCGGATCGAGCTGCGCTTGTACCAGATCGGCCCGCGTTTCGCGGTTGAGGTGGGTGATGTGGCGGGAGTGGGGTGGGGCATGAGACGTGGCGATCACGTTCCGTTCGCCCTTGAGCTTGTCGAAGGGCCCGCACCCATCAGCCCGCGCGCCGTTTCTGGTCCATCAGCCGAAGGATCATCGGCGTGAAGATAAGTTGCATCGTCAGCCCCATCTTGCCGCCGGGGACCACGATGTTGTTCGGGCGGCTCATCCACGAGTTCTGCAACATCGACAGCAGGTACTGGAAGTCGATGCCCTTGGGGTTCGCGAAGCGGATCACCACCATGCTCTCGTCGGCGCTCGGAATGTCCTTCGCGATGAACGGGTTCGAGGTATCCACCGTCGGCACGCGCTGGAAGTTCACGTGCGTGCGGCTGAACTGCGGACGGCAGATCTCGCTGATCACCGCGGGCGGGTATTTCCTGGTCTATGCCAAGCGCCTTATCGGCACGCTGAAGGATGCGGACGACGCGATGGCGCGCTTCAAGAGCCTGGAAAGCGGCGTGCTGTCCGTCGGGCTCGTCAGCACCGCGAAGTACTTCGTGCCGCACCTGCTGGCCAACTTTCACAAGGAGCATCCCGGGCTGGACATGCAGTTGCAGGTGTCGGCCAACCGCAAGCAACTGGTGGACATGCTCTACGCAGAGGGTGAGAGGCAATCCGGCGTGACCGAGCCCAGCGTAGGCGCCCGGTTTAGGCGCAAAGCACAGCCGTAGCGGGAGCTACGGCGAGCATTTGCAACGACAAGCGGGTGCCTACGCTGGGCATGAGCGGTCTTGTTGGATTGCCTCTCACCCTCTTCATTCGACGCTGCGCACCAGCCGCACGGCCAGCCGGGTGCGCTTGGGCACCTCGCGATGGGCTTCCCCGGTGGCTGAATCGACTGCCCAGCCATGGAGAAACGTCACGCGGTTCGCGGTGTGTGCATCGACGCCGTGCTGGATGTTGCTGTAGTCATACGGGTTGAAGGTGGAGGTGTCGATCGTTGTCGTCGAGCTCCAGTGCAGTTCCTCGGGCGCGCCGGCCAGCAGTTTGCTGCCGGCTGTCGCCCTCGCCAGGCGCTTCAGTTCAGCGGCACGCGGCACTCGCCAGGCGAGTCCGTCGCGCTGGCGGCGATCCGCCGCGGCGTGGAGCGCTTGTGCATGAGTGAGGCGTTGCGGTGTTCCCGTGCAGCGCTGTCCGTTCCACGCCATGCCTTCGACGCAGCGTGCCCACGCGACGGCGGCGTCTGCATCGATGAGTGCCTGGCCATCCGCCGAAGGCTGAAGGGGAGTGGCTGCAGCGATGTGGGCTGCGAAGAGCGCAGCGGTGGCCAGCGCGGTGGTCCAGGGGGTCGAGCGCCGGCCGAGGCGATCAATTGCGTGCATGGTCGAGGGTCCAATGGGCCACATCGGCGCGCAGGTTCAGGGCGTGTGCGATCTCGGCAAGGGTGGCAGCGCGCCGGCCGTCGCGGGCCAAGGCGATGAGGCGCATTTCGACTGCACCATCGTGCGCGGAAAAGGAGAAGGAACCGGGAGCGAATTCGTAGCCCAGGCCGTGCAGCAGGGCACCGAGTTCGGCCAGGGGGGGTTCGACGCCGGTGCGCAGGCCCAATACCAGGCGCACCGCAGGGTGCGAAGGAAGCCAGCTCTCGATGCGCCCGCCCCACATCATGATCACGGCGCTGAGGGTCGCCAGCAGGATGGCCGCCGCGTAGAAGCCGACGCCGATCAGCACGCCTATGCACGACGCTGCCCAGATCGAAGCGGCGGTCGTCAGCCCGCTGATGTTCAGTCCCTCCTTGACGATCACGCCGGCACAGA
Source organism: uncultured Burkholderiaceae bacterium (assembly GCA_966251135.1). GTDB lineage: Bacteria > Pseudomonadota > Gammaproteobacteria > Burkholderiales > Burkholderiaceae_C > Albitalea. The sequence goes on along the minus strand of CBINKC010000205.1, from coordinate 498 downwards.
GGAAGCCGATGCCCGTGACGATGCCCTGCATCACCCGCGTCGCGTCGGCCGGCGGCGGTGTGCTGGACATGCCCGCGAACCAATGGCCTGGATAGCCGGCGACGATCGTCAGTGTGGCCGAGGCCATGCACACCAACCCGTAGGTGCGCATGCCGGCGGCCCGGCCGTGGTAGCTGCGCTCGTATCCGACCAGGCTGCCCAGCACCAGGGCGCCCAGCAGATTCATGAAGACGATGAGATTGATCTCGATCTCGGCCCCCGACCAATAGGCGGCCAAGCGAGCAGCGAATGGCGTGGGGTCCATGGGCGGCCGATGTTGTTGTTCTCGGTCGGATATCTTCGTCGGCCGTCGGCGGGGCGATGTGTCGAACAGCGCTGATTGCAGGCGCCACTTCCGGGGGGGCTGCTGCGATCCCGTTCGCCCTGAGCTTGTCGAAGGGCCTGCGGCAGGTGTGCGAGGGGCTTCGACAAGCTCAGCCCGAACGGGGTGGGGGGCTG
>CBINKC010000204.1:0-6067 GCA_966251135.1 uncultured Burkholderiaceae bacterium | reverse complement strand
CCCGAACGGAGGTGAGGGGAGAAAACGTCGGTGAGGGAGCACGCTATGCCTACCGCCCCCACCCGTTCGCCCTGAGCTTGTCGAAGGGCCGCTGTGCCGGTGCGGGGCTTCGACAAGCTCAGCCCGAACGGGGGAGGGTTCAGTGCGAACGGGCGGGCGTGTTACCGCATCATCACGTACCGCCCCGGTGCCGGCCCCAGTGTCACGTAGTCCTTCTCCGCCGCACCCATCTCGGGCGGTGCCACCGGCTCGCCTGAGCGTGCCGCCAGCCACGCATGCCACTCGGGCCACCAGGAGCCGGCGCGGCGCTGCGTATGGGCGAGGTACAGCTCAGGGTCGATGTAGCGCCCGTTCTCCGCACGCGTGCGCAGCCGGTAGCTGCGCTTGGGATGCCCCGGCGGGCTCACCACGCCGGCGTTGTGGCCGCCGGTGGTCAGCACGAAGGTGACCTCCGTGTCCGTCAGCAGATGGATCTTGTAGACCGAGCGCCACGGCGCCACGTGGTCGGTCTCCGTGCCCAGGCAGAACATGGGTACCTGCACGTCGGCCAGCGCCACCGGCTTGCCCCCCACGCGAAAGCGCGCCGCGGCGAGGTCGTTGCGCAGGAACAGCCGGTGCAGGTACTGCGAGTGCATGCGGTAAGGCATGCGTGTGGCGTCGGCGTTCCAGGCCATGAGGTCGGTCATCGGGGTGCGCTCGCCCATCAGGTAGTCATGCACCGCGCGTGACCAGATGAGGTCGTTCGAACGCAGCAGCTGGAACGCACCGGCCATCTGCCCGCGCGTCAGATAGCCGCGGTCGAACATGATGTCTTCGAGGAACGTCACCTCGCTGTCGTCGATGAACAGCGCGATCTCGCCCGGCTCGCTGAAGTCGGTCTGCGCGGCCAGCAGTGTGATCGAGGCCAGACGCTCGTCGCTGTCGCGCGCCATCGCCGCAGCGGCGATGGCCATCAGCGTGCCCCCGAGGCAGTAGCCCACCGCATGCATCTTGCGACCCGGCACGATGGCCTCGATGGCGGCGAGCGAGTCGTACACCCCCGCTCGCAGGTAGTCCTCCATGCCGTAGTCGCGCTCCGGCTCGCCGGGGTTCTTCCAGGACACGCAGAACACCGTGTGGCCCTGGTCGACCAGGTACTTCACCAGCGAGTTGTGCGCCTGCAGGTCGAGCACGTAGTACTTCATGATCCACGCGGGCAGGATGAACACCGGCTCGGGATGCACCTGCTGCGTGGCCGGCGTGTACTGGATCAGCTCCACCAGCGAGTTGCGCATCACCACCTGGCCGGGCGTGATCGCGAGGTTGCTGCCGGGGCGAAAAGCCTCGGTGCCCGCGGGCGCGCGCCCGGCCTGCATGCGCTCCCAGTCGTCCCACCAGTTGACCGCCCCGCTCGCCAGGTTCATGCCCATGGTTTGCGCCGTGTGGTGCAGCACCTGCGGGTTCGTGGGCACGTAGTTGCTCGGCGATACCGTGTCGAGCAGCTGCCGCGTGATGAAGGTGACCACCTCCTCGTGGTGGCGCGACACGCCGCGCACCTCGGTGGTGGCGTTGTGCCACCACTGCTGGGTGAGCAGGAAGCACTGCGACATCACGTTGAACGGCCACGACTGCCAGCCCGGGTGGTCGAAGCGCTTGTCCTGCGGCAGCGGCTCGATGCACGGCGGCTGCGCCGGCTGCAGCGCGTGCGGCAGGTACAGCGCGAGCCGCTGCGCCTTGCGCCACGCCTTCTGCGTAAGTTCCACCCGCTTGGCCGGCGACAGGGCCAGGTGCGCCAGCCAGTCGGTGTAGGCCAGCACCAGCGCGGCCGGTGACACGCCCGCGGTGTGCCGGCCCAGCTGCGCATGCAGCCAGCGGTCGAAGCCCTCCGTGGGCTCGCTCGTGCGGATGTCGGGCTGCGCCAGGTCCTCCGGCAGCTCGGGGGGCGGCACCGCGGCGGGCGGCGGGAGCGTGCGCGTCGCGGTGGCGACGGTGGCGACGTCGACGGCTTGTTCAAGGTGCTTGCGCATGATCGCTCCCGCGGAACTGCGCGGCCGGGGAGGGGCCGCCCCGGGACGCAGCATAGGCAGCGGGTTCCGGGTCCGATTGATGGCCATCAAGTGCGTTTTCGGCCGGTTCGCGACCAGGCCCGTGCAGTTGCACGCCCACCCGCTTGATGCGCGTCAACACGACCGCCGGGTCGTGGCGGATCATCACCGGCACATGGCTTCCGATCCGGCTTCAGACGTTGCGAGGGCTCCACCGCCTTCGATGTGCGGCTGCGCACCCTGCGGCTGAGCGACATCGTGCACTGGCTGTCGCTGGGTACGCGCGACTTCGCGCACGCCCCTGGCTCGGTCTGGTCTACGGCGCGTGCTTCGTCGCCATGGGATGGGCGCTGCTGGCGGTGTTCAAGTACGCCCCGGTGTATGTGCTCGTGATGTCGGCCGGTTTCCTGCTGGTGGGCCCGTTCATGTTCATGGGCCTGTATCGCGTGAGCCAGCAGCTCGAGCGCGGCGGCCGGCCCGAGTTCCTCGACTCGCTGCTCGCCTGGAGAACGCGCACGGGCACGCTGGCGATCTTCGGCTTCGTGCTGTTGGTCCTGGAGATGCTGTGGGGTCGCGCGGCGCTGGTGGTCTTCGCCGTCAGCTTCGACGGCATGCCCGACTTCAAGGGCTCGCTCGTGCGGTTGCTCGATCCGGGCAACCTCGGCTTCATCGTCGCGTACTTCGGCGTGGGTGCGGTCTTCGCCGGGGGCATCTACGCGATCAGCGTGGTCTCCATCCCGATGATCCTCGACCGCCAGGTCGATGCCATCACCGCCGGTCTCACGAGTTTGCGCCTGGTGCTCTCGCAGCCGGGCGTGATGCTGTGCTGGGGCGCGGTGATCACGGGGCTGGTGGTGTTGGCCATGCTGCCCGGCTTCGTCGGGCTGTTCGCCGTGGCGCCGGTGCTGGGGCATGCCACATGGCATGCCTACAGGGCGGCCGTGGAAGGGACACCGGGGGCGCCTCAGCAAGCCGGGACCGCGCCTTGATCTTGATGATGTGTGGCCGGCTCCTGCGCAGCCGAAGCCGGCCAGATCATCAGCGCCAGGAAGCGGGGTGGAACACGTCCGCCCAGTCGAACTTCACGTGATCCAGGCCTGGGCCGCCATGGTTGTGGTCGTGGCCCTTGCCGCCGTCCAGCCAGTCGTTGCCGGACCCGCCGTTGAGCGTGTCGTTGCCCGGGCCGCCGTGGAGCACGTCGTTGCCTCGGCCCCCGTTCACGGTGTCGTTGCCGCGTCCGCCGTCGATGCAGTCGTTGCCTGCGCCGCCGTACAGCCGGTCGTTGCCGGTGCCGCCGTCGATGCGGTCGTTGCCCCCTCGCCCGGCGATGACATCGTTGCCGCTGCCGCCGCTCAGGCGGTCATCACCGCTGCCGCCGATCATCACGTCGTTGCCGCTGCCGCCGTTGGCGGTGATGTCGGCCTTGACGTTGCTGTCGACGACCAGCGTGTCGTTGCCGGCGCCGAGCTGGAAGTTGGTGTTCTCCAGCTGCTGCTTGGTCATGTACTGCACGTTGCCGTTGACGTTGACCTCGTACAGCCCCAGGGCGCCGGCCAGTCCGTCGGCTTTGGAGATGTGGACGTTGTCGTCGCCGGCGGTGCCGTAGACGGTGTTGTTGGCCAGGGCCGCGGGCGATCCGCCGCAGCCGCATGAATTGACGTTGGACATGGTGAGCTCCTTCGGTTGAGGGGTGGCGCGGCACGAACTGATGTCGCGTCGCTGCCCTGCATTGAAGGCTCTTGCGCGCTTCGGCGTAAGCCGGGGCGTTCGGCAATGGGATCGCCCTGGATTGGGGACGCTACGGATGGGAGGCGTCCCGCGAACCGTTCGACTGCCCACCAAGTTCCGTTCGCCCTGAGCTTGTCGAAGGGCCTGCACCATGCTGGCGGGGGCTTCGACAAGCTCAGCCCGAACGGGCGTGGAGATTGGGACAACGGGGGTGGAGATTGGGATGGAGGCGGGAGGCTTGACCAGGAACCGAGGGCAAGGTTGCGAACCTGACCCTGCGCACCAAGTTCCGTTCGCCCTGATCAAGCCGCCAGCGCGTCCTGCACCTTCAGCGCCTCTTCCTTCAGCTGCCGCCTGAGCACCTTGCCGATCGGCGTGCGGGGAAGATCGTTGCGGAACTCGATGCGTCGCGGCCGCTTGTATGGCGCCAGATGCTCCTCGCAGTGCCGGCGCAGCGCCTCCTCCGTGAGCGCCGGGTCGCGGCGAACCACGTACAGCACCACCTGCTCGCCGCTGCGTGCATCGGGCACGCCCACCGCCGCCGCATCCTCCACGCCCGGATGCAGGCGCACGGCATCGTCGATCTCCTGCGGGAACGCCTTCATGCCGGAGACGACGATCACGTCCTTCTTGCGGTCCACGAACTCCACGTAGCCGTCCGGTTCCATGCGCCCCATGTCCCCGGTGCGCAGCCAGCCGCCGAGTGCGAAGGCCTGCGCGGTCTCCTGCGGCTTGTTCCAGTAGCCGCGCATGACCTGCGGCCCGCGCACCGCGATCTCGCCGATGCTGCCCACCGGCAAGGGCTGCCCGTCGTCGTCGAGGATGCCCACCTCGGTGCTCGGTAGCGGCAGCCCCAGCCTGCCCCTGCAACGCGTGTCGTCCAGGCGGTTCGCACACACGATGGGCGAGGTCTCCGACAGCCCGTAGCCTTCGATGATGGGCAGGCCCAGCGCCTGCTGCCAGCGATCCGACACGGCGGGGTTGAGCGCCATGCCTCCCGCCACCGCGAGCTTGAGGTGCCCGCGTCGTGCCTCGGCCATCTTGTCGAACCCGGGCGCGTTGAGCAGCGCGTTGAACAGCGTGTTCACGCCGGTGATGACGGTGAATGGCGTCTTGCGCAGCACCGCCATGAAACGCTTCATGTCCCGCGGGTCGGGCACGAGCACGTTGGTGGCCCCCAGGCGCAGGAACGTGAGCAGGTTGGCCGTGAGTGCGAACACGTGGTAAAGCGGCAAGGCAGTCACGATCGTCTCCTCGCCTTCCCTGAGCGTCGGGGCCGTCCATGCCACCACCTGCTCCACGTTGGCCACGAGGTTGCCGTGCGTGAGCACCGCGCCCTTGGGCCGCCCCGTCGTGCCGCCGGTGTACTGGATGAACGCCAGGCTGTCCGCACCTAGCTCCACTGGCTCGGGCGGCAGCACGCTCCCGTGCGCAAGCGCATCGCGCAGCGTCCACGCCCGCGGCAAAGAGTAGGGCGGCACTGCATGCCGCACTCGGCGCACCACGAAGTTCACCAGCCAGCGCTTGCGCGCCGGGAAGAGGTCGCCGACCTGCGTGAGGACGACATGGCGCACCGAGGTGCCTTCGAGGGCCTGCTGCACCGTGTGCGCGAAGTTCTCCAGCACCACGATCACGCTCGCGCCCGAGTCCTGCAACTGGTGGCGCAGCTCCGCTGCGGTGTACAGCGGGTTCACGTTGACCACCGTCATGCCGGCCCGCAGCGCACCGAAGAGCACCACCGGGTGCTGCAGGCTGTTCGGCAGCATCACGGCCACCCGCTCGCCGCGGCCCAGGCCGGCCTCGTGCTGCAACCACGACGCGAACGCCTGCGAGTGCATGTCCAGCTCGTGATACGTCATCGGCACGTTGAGGCTCGTGAACGCCACGCGCTGCGCAAACCGCGCGCAACTGCGCAACATCATGTGTGCCAGCGAGGGAGTCGATCGCCAGTCCACCACGGCCGGCACGCCGGGTGGATACGAGGCCAGCCAGACTCGTTGGGGATCGGTGGAAGGAACGTCCATCTTCATCGCTGCTCCTTGGTCGGCAACGGCTTCAAGGTTGAGCCCAGTCGCGGTTGCCTCGACCTTCCGATTCAACCTCTCGATACAAGACACTACGCTGCCCATGTTCTGCGGTCTTGCGCAAGCGCAAGCGCAAACGCAGGTAAGCGCGCGTACCGGGTGAGACAGCTGCACCCGGCAGGTATGCGCTGCAAGGCTTTCCGCCCCGGCATGCGCCGTGCCCGCCGGCCCTGTGGTAGTGCTCTGCGCGGAACAAAGCGTCATGAAGACCGCGGCACGGGTCGCCTGCCG
>CBINKC010000203.1:0-6141 GCA_966251135.1 uncultured Burkholderiaceae bacterium | reverse complement strand
CGTTCTCGAAAATTAACAAGTCGCTGAAGAAGAAGGAGATCTCGCGCATGATCAACACCTCGTTCCGCAAGTGCGGTTTGAAGGACACGGTGGTCTTCGCCGACAAGCTGCTGCAGTCGGGCTTCCGCCTGGCCACGCGTGCTGGCATCTCCATCGCCATCGATGACATGCTGGTTCCTAACGAGAAGCATGGCTTGATCGAGCGCGCCGAGAAGGAAGTCAAGGAGATCGAGCAGCAGTACGTGTCCGGCCTCGTGACCGCCGGTGAGCGCTACAACAAGGTCGTCGACATCTGGGGCAAGACCGGCGACGAGGTCGGCAAGGTCATGATGGCCCAGCTTTCCAAGCAGAAGGTCTTGGACCGCAACGGCAAGGAGGTCGACCAGGAGTCGTTCAACTCCATCTACATGATGGCCGACTCTGGTGCGCGGGGTTCGGCCGCTCAGATCCGCCAGCTGGCGGGCATGCGTGGCCTCATGGCCAAGCCGGACGGCTCCATCATCGAGACGCCCATCACGGCGAACTTCCGCGAAGGCCTGAACGTGCTTCAGTACTTCATCTCCACGCACGGCGCCCGCAAGGGCCTGGCCGACACGGCGCTCAAGACCGCGAACTCCGGTTACCTGACCCGCCGCCTAGTCGACGTCACGCAGGACCTCGTGGTTACCGAGGATGACTGCGGCACCCAGAACGGCATGAACATGCGAGCGCTGGTCGAAGGCGGTGAGGTGATCGAGTCGCTGCGCGACCGCATCCTCGGCCGGGTGACCGCCATCGAGGTTCTCCACCCCGAGACGCAGGAGGTGCTGCTGCCTGCCGGCGAGATGCTCGACGAGGATTCGCTCGACGTCCTGGAAAGCGCGGGTGTCGACGAGGTCAAGGTGCGTACGGCGCTCACCTGCGCCACTCGCTTCGGCCTGTGTGCCAAGTGCTACGGTCGCGATCTCGGCCGCGGTGGCTTGGTCAACGTCGGTGAAGCGGTGGGCGTGATCGCCGCGCAGTCCATCGGTGAGCCGGGCACGCAGCTGACAATGCGGACCTTCCACATCGGCGGTGCGGCCTCGCGCGCCGCGGTGGCGTCCAGCGTGGAGGCCAAGAGCGACGGCCACGTGGGCTTCAACACCACGATGCGCTACGTGACCAACGGCAAGGGCGAACTGGTGGTGATCTCGCGATCCGGGGAGATCGTTATCACCGACCCGCATGGTCGCGAGCGCGAGCGCCACAAGGTTCCGTATGGCGCGCTGCTTGCTATTAGGCCCGACCAGCTGATCAAGGCAGGTCAGGTGCTCGCCACGTGGGACCCCCTCACCCGCCCGATCATCACCGAGTTTGCTGGCCGCGCGAAGTTCGAGAACGTCGAGGAGGGTGTGACGGTCGCCAAGCAGGTGGACGAGGTCACGGGCCTGTCGACGCTGGTGGTCATCGACCCGAAGCGCCGCGGCTCTGCCAAGGTCGTTCGCCCGCAGGTCAAGCTGACCGATGCCCAGGGCAATGAGGTCAAGATTCCGGGCACCGACCACTCGGTGACCATCGGCTTCCAGGTCGGCGCGCTGATCCAGATCCGTGACGGTCAGGATCTCGCACCGGGCGAAGTGCTTGCGCGCATCCCCGTGGAAGGACAGAAGACCCGAGATATCACTGGCGGTCTGCCGCGGGTGGCAGAGCTTTTCGAGGCCCGTTCCCCCAAGGACAAAGGCACGCTGGCCGAGATCACCGGGACGGTATCCTTCGGCAAGGAGACCAAGGGTAAGGTGCGCCTGCAGATCACTGACCCGGACGGCAAGGTGTTCGAGGAGCTGGTACCCAAGGAAAAGAACATCCTTGTACACGAGGGCCAGGTGGTTAACAAGGGCGAGCTCATCGTCGACGGTCCGGCGGACCCGCAAGACATCTTGCGTCTGTTGGGTATCGAGGAGCTGGCACGCTACATCGTCGACGAGGTGCAGGACGTCTACCGCCTGCAGGGCGTGAAGATCAACGACAAGCACATCGAGGTGATCGTTCGCCAGATGCTGCGCCGCGTGCAGATCGTCAACCCGGGCGACACGGGCTATATCGCCGGCGAACAGGTGGAGCGTTCCGAGCTGCTTGATACCAACGACAAGATGCTGGCCGAAAGCAAGCTCACCGCCACGCACAGCGATGTGCTGCTGGGTATCACCAAAGCATCGCTGTCGACCGATAGCTTCATCTCCGCGGCATCCTTCCAGGAGACTACCCGCGTGCTCACCGAGGCGGCCATCATGGGCAAGCGCGACGAGCTCCGCGGGCTCAAGGAGAACGTCATCGTTGGCCGGCTCATTCCCGCCGGCACCGGCATGGCCTACCATGCCGCCCGCAAGACGAAGGAAGAGATGGATGACGCCGAGCGCCGCGCCATCGCCATGCAGGAAGCCGAAGAGCTCGCTTCGGCTCAGTTGGCGCAGGTGGACGCAGAGGCGGGCGAGGGTGGTACTGAGTAGTCGGGACTGCCTACATCTTCCAGGGGCGGCTTTGGCCGCCCTTTTTCTTGTGTACGCCCAGGCTGGGGCGGTCCCCGGCTGCTGGCGACAGTGTGGCAAGCGATGCGCAGGTGCGTCAGGGCAACCGAGCGTAGGAGGGCGGCGTGGAGATAAACGATGAGCCGAGGTGCCACTAACGGTGCTGCGGCGACTAGTACTAGTCGTCAGCGCGAGAGCGCTTCGCCTTCTTCCTGCGCCGCCCCGCCGCTGGAACGCCGGGCCCGAGTCCCGCGCAGCAGGCCCCGATGCCCGAGCGGCCGATAACGATGCGCCCGGCCGTGGTGCTCGTGTCTTTCGCTTCCGGAGCGGCTTGGGCAAGGGGCGTCACGGCGTTCCAGTCGCCTGGGGTGAGCACCTCCAGCCCAAGAGGCCACAAGCGCCGCCTCAGCTTGAGCAGCGCCTTGTCTCGGCTCACCAGCCACCGCACCCTGTGTGCAAGGGCGAGATCGATGAACTTCTGATCGTCGACGTCAGTACAGCGTATGCGACCCGGTCCGCTGGCGGGCTGCCCTTCCACGGTCAAGGCATACCGTTCCCAGGCGCCCCACACCTCCTTGAGGCATGGTCTCCAGTCGCGAGCGACGCCGCGACCCAGCACGTGGGCGAGCTCCTCGCGCATTGCCGTGCTCACGAGCCAGCGGACATCTCCCTCACCGAAGCGTTGCGCCCAGGCAGCGCAGGCTGGATCCCGAAACACCAGCCAGTCCATCACGACGTTGGTATCCAGCACGACGGCTGGCGCGAGCCGGAGGACTGCGGCTGGCGGCTGTAGTTGATGCTTGGGACTTGAATGCACCTGAAGACCTATCACGGGGAACTGTATTGCAGGCGGTCGACGCCCGCGAATATAATCATCGGCTTTTCGGCAGATACTGCTGCGCTCTTTGTCGGGCGGCTCACCGTGAGGTCTTCAGTGCGTTCCCTGGGCGCGCCTGGAGACCGGCTTGCGGCTTCGGGCTGGCCCTCCCATTGAGGCGCTTTGCGTTTCGCCGGAAACGAAGTGACTTCAAACGGGAACAAGTTACCTATGCCAACCATCAACCAACTCGTGCGCCACGGTCGCCAGACCGAGGTCACGAAGTCCAAGTCGCCTGCGATGCAGGGCAGCCCTCAGCGTCGTGGCGTGTGCACTCGTGTGTACACCACCACGCCTAAGAAGCCGAACTCCGCGCTGCGCAAGGTCGCCAAGGTGCGTTTGACCAATGGCTTTGAGGTTATCTCCTACATCGGCGGTGAGGGTCACAACCTGCAGGAGCACAGCGTCGTGCTGGTGCGTGGTGGCCGGGTGAAGGACCTGCCCGGTGTGCGTTACCACATCGTGCGCGGCTCCCTGGATCTGCAGGGTGTCAAGGATCGCAAGCAGTCTCGCTCCAAGTACGGCGCGAAGCGGCCCAAGAAGGCCTGAGTCCGGCCGGGAAAGAAAGTCGTTCGGTGGGTCGTTCCGGTCCGCCGAGTAAGTGGGTGGCCCCAGATTCTGGTGGCGCCTGGGGTGAGGGCTGGAGCCCGAGCCAACTGAAGCCAAGAGGAAGAGAGAAATGCCACGTCGTCGCGAAGTTCCCAAGCGCGAAATCCTGCCGGATCCCAAGTTTGGGTCGGTTGAGTTGTCCAAGTTCATGAACGTCATCATGGAGTCGGGCAAGAAGGCGGTGGCCGAGCGCATCATCTACGGAGCGCTCGACCAGGTGGAGAAGAAGTCCGGCAAGGATCCGCTGGAAGTCTTCAACGTCGCGCTGAACAACATCAAGCCGATGGTCGAGGTGAAGTCACGCCGTGTCGGCGGAGCGAACTACCAAGTTCCCGTGGAAGTTCGCCCTGTTCGCCGTGTGGCCCTCGCCATGCGGTGGCTGAAGGAATCGGCGCGTCGGCGCGGCGAGAAGTCGATGGCGCAGCGTCTGGCCAATGAGTTGCTTGAGGCTGTCGAAGGTCGCGGTGGCGCCATGAAGAAGCGTGACGAAGTCCACCGTATGGCCGAGGCCAACAAGGCGTTCTCGCATTTCCGCTTCTAACGCCGATCCACTGATTCTCTTTGGCCGCTCTTCGGGTCCGTGTCGACCCGCGAGCGGCCCCTGTATTTGGAGTGACACCATGTCCCGCAAGACCCCGATCGAGCGTTACCGCAATATCGGTATCTCGGCTCACATCGACGCCGGCAAGACTACGACGACCGAGCGCATCCTGTACTACACCGGTGTGAACCACAAGATCGGCGAAGTGCACGACGGCGCTGCGACCATGGACTGGATGGAGCAGGAGCAGGAGCGCGGCATCACCATCACGTCGGCTGCCACCACCTGCTTCTGGAAGGGCATGGACCTGTCCTTCCCTGAGCACCGCATCAACATCATCGACACCCCCGGGCACGTGGATTTCACCATCGAGGTGGAGCGTTCCATGCGCGTGCTCGATGGTGCCTGCATGGTGTACTGCGCCGTCGGCGGCGTGCAACCCCAGTCGGAAACCGTCTGGCGCCAGGCTAACAAGTACAAGGTGCCCCGCTTGGCGTTCGTCAACAAGATGGACCGCACCGGCGCAAACTTCTTCAAGGTCTACGACCAGATGAAGAGTCGCCTCAAGGCCAACCCGGTGCCTATCGTCGTGCCGATCGGTGCCGAGGAGAACTTCAAGGGTGTCGTCGACCTGTTCAAGATGAAGGCCATCATCTGGGATGAGGCTAGCCAGGGCATGAAGTTCGAGTACGGTCCCATCCCGGCGGAGCTCGAGGCCGAGTGCCAGAAGTGGCGCGAGCAGATGATCGAGGCGGCCGCTGAGTCCTCCGAGGAGCTCATGAACAAGTACCTCGAGTCGGGTGAGCTGAGCGAAGAAGAGATCAAGCGGGGTCTGCGCGGGCGCACGATCTCTGGTGAGATCCAGCCCATGCTCTGCGGCACTGCCTTCAAGAACAAGGGAGTGCAGCGGATGCTGGACGCCGTCATTGAGTTCCTGCCCTCGCCGATCGACATCCCGCCGGTGTCCGGCCATGATGACGACGACAAGGAGGCTGTTCGGCGCGCCGACGACAACGAGAAGTTCGCCGCCCTGGCGTTCAAACTGATGACCGACCCCTACGTCGGGCAGCTGACCTTCGTACGTGTGTATTCGGGGGTGATCAAGTCCGGCGACTCGGTCTACAACCCGATTCGCGGCAAGAAGGAGCGCATCGGCCGGATCCTTCAGATGCACGCCAACCAGCGCGAGGAGATCAAGGAGATTCTCGCTGGCGACATTGCCGCGTGCGTCGGCCTGAAAGACGTGACCACCGGCGAGACACTATGTGACCCGGACGCCATCATCACGTTGGAGAAGATGGAGTTTCCGGAGCCGGTCATTAGTCAGGCTGTGGAGCCCAAGACTAAGGCCGACCAGGAGAAGATGGGTATCGCGCTGGGTCGCCTGGCCCAAGAAGATCCGTCATTCCGCGTGCGTACGGACGAGGAATCGGGGCAGACCATCATCTCCGGCATGGGTGAGTTACATCTGGAGATCATCGTCGACCGCATGAGGCGCGAGTTCGGCGTGGAGGCCAACGTGGGCAAGCCGCAGGTTGCCTATCGCGAGACGATCCGCAAGGCCGTGACCGACGTCGAAGGCAAGTTCGTGCGCCAGTCGGGCGGCAAGGGCCAGTACGGCCACGTGGTGT
>CBINKC010000202.1:0-6189 GCA_966251135.1 uncultured Burkholderiaceae bacterium | reverse complement strand
GCATAGGCGTGCGTCACGCTGGAGGGCCGGTCGTCGGCCAGCAGCAGCGGGCGGGCCTCGCTGCGCGCGAACAGGCGGCACAGGTCGGTGGCGGCGGCATGCACGAGCACCACCTCGGCGCGCGGGCAGGCATCGGCCACGGCCTGCAGGAAGGGCGCGGTGGAGCCGTGCGTGTCGACGAACTTGATGGGCAGCCCGCGCGCAGCCAGGTACGACACCTGCGGCGAGAGATGCTCGATGCACTCGCTCATCTCCATCGTGGCCATCTCGGCGTGCTCGGGCGAGCGCTCGCCGGCATCGACCACGAGGGTGTGGCGGCCGTGCTCCCCGAAAGCGGCGGTCAGGCGCTCCAGCATCACGCCGCCGAAGGCCACGTGCGGGTTCGACACGACGGGAACGAAGCGCACACGCGCATGGGCGAACAGGCGCCGCAGGCCATCGGCCTGGTCGAGCGGAGCGGGTCTTGAGGAGAAGGAGCTCATCGGGCGTGAGTGGTCTCAGGAAGACAGGCCGGGCGCCGCGGCGCGCGGGGCGGCGAAGACGAGGTTCATGTCGCTGGCGTCCATGCGGTAGGCATTGCCGGAACTGGGGCGCAGCGCGCGGTGCACCAGGGCATGCGAGGACAGCCGGTGCCAGTCCTCGGGCACGCGCTGGCCGTTGGCCACGCCGACGATCTTGAGCCGATGGCGGATCAGCGCATCGAGCGCCGGGCCGAGCTTCACGGCCTCGTCCATCTTCGACAGGATCACGCCGCGCGCCACGTTGGCACGGTAGGCGACGAGCACGTCCTCGATGGTCTCGCCCTGCTGCGCGGCGTTGACCACCACGAGTTTCTGCACGGCGCGATGGCCGAGCATGTCGAGCAGCTCGCTGGTGCGCGTGTCGCGCTGCGCCATGCCGGCTGTGTCGATGAGGACCATCCGCTTGGCGGCCAGCAGGTCCAGCAGGTCTTCGAGCGAGGCGCGGTCGTGGGCGGTGTGTACCGGCACGCCGAGGATGCGCCCGTAGGTGCGCAGTTGCTCGTGCGCACCGACGCGGTAGGCGTCGAGCGTGACCAGCCCGAGGTTGGCCGCGCCGTACTTGGTGGCGAAGGCCGCGGCGAGCTTGGCGGTGCTGGTGGTCTTGCCCACCCCGGTGGAGCCGACCAGCGCGTAGACGCCGCCCTGGTCTTCGAGCGCGGGCTCGGCGTCGCCGGTGAGCAGGTTGCGCTCCAGCACGCCGGCCGCCCAGGCCTGCTCGTCGCCCACCTCCGTGGGCAGGCTCTCGGCCAGCCTGCGGATGAGCGCGGGCGAGAAGCCGCTTTCCAGCAGCTTCTGCGTGAGGCGTGCCCGGGCGGGCTGGCGCTGCAGCTTCTCCATGAAGGCCAGCGCGCCGAAGCGCTCCTCGATCAGGCCCTTCATGGAGCGCAGCTCGTTCATCATCTCCTGCTCGCGGCGCGCGAGGGCCACCTCGTCGATGCCGCGCTGGGGCGCGGGCGCAAGCGCGGCGTCGGCCAGCGAGGGCACGGACGGCACGGCGCGCACCTCTTCACGCAGCACGGGTGCGGGGCGCGCCACGGGCGGCTCGACCACCGGCGTCGCGGGCGTGGCGCCCATGCGGGCCGACAGGCGCTGCTGCAGCGGTGTCAGCTCGGGCTCGATGCGCTCGGCGGCGGCAACAGCCTCGGCCGCCTTCAGCTCGGCCTGGCGGCGCTTGAGCATGCGCTCGCGCACGTAGTCCTGGAACGACAGCGTGCTCATGGCCAGCTGCTCGACGTCCTTTTGCACTTCTTCGGTGACGGGCACCGGGGGGCGCTGCACGGCTGTCTTGGGCGACGCCGCAGCACGGGCAGGAGCCGCGGACGCGGCGACGGCGATGCGCTCGATGTGCTGCATGCTCTCGGGCGCCATCGCGAGCATTTCCACGCCTTCGGGGCAGGGCTTGGTGGACAGCACCACTGCGTCGTCGCCGAGCTGCTGCCGCACGAGGATCAGTGCGTCGCGCGAGGTCTTCGCGCTGAATCGTTTGACGTTCAAGCTGTGCTCCAGGTGATGGCGGCGACGCGGCTCGGCCCCTTGGCTTTGCGTTTCCAGTGTCTGGCCGGCGGTGCGCGTCCAGTGCGTGGATGAGTGCTCCAAAACGGAGGCATTTGCCGGATGCGGTGACTGGGTCATGGCCGTGGTGTGTCCGCTTGTTGCCGTTCATTGTTCCGGCGGGGCGAGGCGGACTTGAGGCGGAAAACGGGGGGAAAGGGGCGGCTTTCCTACGGTTCATTCCGGAGGCGCCTGGGTCGTTGCGCGGGCGCTTCGACAGGCTCAGCGCGAACGGGGGTGGGTCAGCGCGAGCGGGGGTGGGTCAGTGCCGAACGAGGTGGGTCAGTTGCCGAACCATCCTTTCCCGTTCGGGCTGAGCTTGTCGAAGCCCCGCCCTCGTCCACGCGCCTACCGCCCGTTCGCGCTGAGCTTGTCGAAGCGCCCGCATCCAGCGCCCGCGGCTTCGACAAGCTCAGCCCGAACGGGAGGGGTGCATCAGCCCGAACGGGAGGGGTGCATCAGCCCGAACGGGAGAGGTGAGCAACTCACCACAACCGTGGCGAAGCTCCCTACGCCGAGCCGCCGATGATCGATCCGATGCGTATCGAATGGGTCTCGGGAATCTCGCTGTGCGCCAGCACCCGCAACCGCGGCGCGGAGCGCTTGAGCAGGCGGGCCATGGGGGCGCGGATCGCGTCGGGCACCAGCAGGCAGGCGGGCACGCCCATGTCCTCCTGTCGCTGGGCGGTCTCGGCGGCGCGGCGGGTGAGCGTGTCCGCCACGCCCGGGTCGAGCGCGGCGCCATGCGGCGAGATGAGCGCCTGCGTGACCAGGCGCTCCAGCTCGGGCTCCAGCGCGATCACATCCAGCTCGCGCGTGGGACCGTAGATCTGCTGCACGATGGCCGGCGCCAGGTGGATGCGGATGCGGCGCGCCAGCTCGCCGGGGTCGGTGACCGCCGCCGCGTGCTCGGCCAGGCATTCCACGATCGAGCGCATGTCGCGGATGTGCACGCCCTCTTCCAACAGCAGCTGCAGCACCTTCTGCAGCGCCGGTATGCCCACCATCTTGGGCACCACATCCTCGATGAGCTTGGGCGCGAGCTTCGTGACGTGCTCTACCAGCGCCTGCGTTTCCACGCGGCCCAGCAACTTGGCCGCGTGCAGCTGCATCAGGTGCGACAGGTGGGTGGCCACCACCGTGGAGCAGTCCACGACCGTGAAGCCTGCCATCTGCGCCGCTTCCTTCTGGCGCTCCTCGATCCACACCGCCGGCAGGCCGAAAGCCGGGTCCTTGGTGGCCGTGCCGATGAGCTGCGTGGTGGCCCCGCCGGGATTGATGGCCAGCCACATGCCGGGGAACGCTTCAGCCTCGCCCACCGCCGCGCCACGCAGCGTGATGCGGTAGCTGCCCGGCTTGAGCTCCAGGTTGTCGCGGATGTGCACCGGCGGCGGCAGGAACCCCACCTCCTGCGCGAACTTCTTGCGCACACCCTTGATGCGCGCCAGCAGGTCGCCCTCGCGGGCCTTGTCCACCAGCGCGATGAGCCGGAAACCCACCTCCAGGCCCAGCGTGTCCACGGGCTGCAGGTCGTCCCAGCTCGCCTCCGCGTTGGGTGGCGGCGCCTCGCGCTGGGGTGCGGGCTCCGCCTCGCGGCGCTGGTCGCGCTGGTGCATCCACCAGGCCATCCAGCCCATCAGCCCCGAGATCGCGAGGAACACGAAATGCGGCATGCCGGGAATCGCCCCCAGGATGCCGATCACGCCGGCCACGACGCCCAGCACGCGCGGCGAGTTGAAGACCTGCTTGGCGATCTGGCTGCCGACGTCCTGCTCCTTGCCCACGCGCGAAACCACCATCGCCGAGGCCACGGAGATCAGCAGCGCCGGAATCTGCGCGACCAGGGCATCGCCCACCGCCAGCAGGATGTAGCTGTCGGCCGCCTGGCCGGCATCCAGGCCGTGCTGCGCCATGCCGATCACCAGGCCGCCAACGATGTTGATCACCAGGATGAGCAGGCCGGCCATGGCGTCGCCGCGCACGTACTTCGACGCGCCGTCCATGGAGCCGAAGAACTCGGCCTCCTCGGCCACCTCGGCTCGGCGGCGCTTGGCCTCCTTCTCGTTGATGAGGCCGGCGTTGAGGTCGGCGTCGATGGCCATCTGCTTGCCGGGCATCGCATCCAGCGTGAAGCGCGCGCCCACCTCGGCAATGCGCTCGGCGCCCTTGGTCACGACGATGAAGTTGATGACCACCAAAATGGCGAAGACGATGAGGCCGACGGCGAAGTTGCCGCCGATGAGGAAGTGCCCGAACGACTCGATCACCTTGCCCGCCGCTCCCGGGCCGGTGTGCCCTTCGAGCAGCACCACGCGGGTGGAGGCGACGTTGAGCGAAAGCCGCAGCAACGTGGTGAGCAGGATCACCGCCGGGAAAGCGGCGAAGTCGAGCGGGCGCACCATGTGCGCCGCCACCATCATCACCATGAGCGCCATGGCGATGTTGAAGGTGAACAGCAGGTCCAGCGCCAGCGACGGCAGCGGCAGCACCATCATGGCCAGCACCATGACCACGAAGGCCGGCGCCAGCAGGCCGCGCAGGCCGGCGGCGCGCGGGCCGAGCCAGGTCTGCAGGGTCAGGGCGAGGTTGTTCATGCCCGCCCCCTATCCGCGCCCTCGTGCAGTCTTGTGCACGAGGCGATGCCCGGCCGGCACGGCTGTCATGGTGAACCTCATGCGCTCGCCTCCTTGCGGTGCGGGTCCAGCTCGGGCGGCACGTGGAGCGTCGGCAGCTCGCCCGGCATCGGCGCGTGGCCTGCGAGCGCGGCGCGCAGCTGGTACACGTAGGCCAGCACCTGCGCCACGGCGGCGAACAGGGCGGCCGGGATCTCGCGGTCGATCTCGGCATGCGCATACAACGCCCGCGCCAGCACCGGCGCCTGCAGCACGGGCACCTTGGCACCCTGTGCCGCGTCGCGGATCGCCATGGCCAGCAGGTCGCCCCCCTTGGCCACCACCCTGGGCGCGGCCATCTTCGACTCGTCGTACTTCAGCGCCACGGCGTAGTGAGTGGGGTTCATCACCACCAGGTCGGCCTTGGGCACGGCCGCCAGCATCCTGCGCCGCGACATCTCGCGCATGCGCACCTTGATCTTGGCCTTGACCTCGGCGTTGCCCTCGATCTCCTTGTGCTCCTGCTTCATCTCCTGGTGGCTCATGCGCAGCCGGCGCGCATGCAGGTGACGCTGCAGCGGGGCGTCGATGGCGGCGAACACGGCCAGCGCCAGCAGCAGCAGCACGAGTCCGGCCACCACGGTGTCGCCCACCTGGCGCAGCGCGGCCGGCAGCGGCAGGGCCACCACGCCGCCGAACTGCTCCACGTGGCTGCGCAGGTAGAGCGCCGCGATGGTGCCCAGCACGAGTGCGAGCAGGCAGGCCTTGAGCGCATCCACGAGCTGCTGCTTGGAGAAGAGTCGTGTCAGGCCAGTGAGCGGGTTGAGCTTGTCGAACTTGGGCACGAGCGGCTTGAAGGTCCAGTTCCAGCCCCCCACGAGCATGGCGCCCAGCATGGCGACCACGGCCATCAGCACGCCCAGGGGCAGTGCGACCCATAGCAGGGCAGCGGTCAGCGCGCCCAGGCGATCGAGCATCGCCTCGGGCTGGGTGGAGGTGGTTCGGTCGAAGTGCAGCGCCTGCGCCAGGAGGCTTTGCAGCCAGGCCACGGCGCGCGGCGCCAGCGCCACCAGCACCGAGCCGCCGGCTGCGATGGCGCCGAAGTGTGCAACGTCGCGTGAGCGCGCGACCTGCCCTTCCTCGCGCGCCTTCTGCAGCCGGCGCGGCGATGCGGGGAGTGTGCGGTCCTGTCCGTCTTGCTGTGCCATGGCGAAGCGCCGCTAGGAACACCAGGGCGCTTCGGCATTGTTCCGGCACTTCGCAGCGCCCTTGAAGGCGATCAAGGGGGCGAACAGGCTGCTTTTCGGGAAAGCCTGACGGTGCAGCGCCCGCTCCAAGGCTGTGGGGCTGCGGCGAGTACCGAGAGGAGGAAGCTCAGGGCGAACGGGAGCACAGTAGTCCCCCACTCCGCTCGGGCCCCCACCCCGTTCGGGCTGAGCTTGTCGAAGCCCCTTGCCTGCCCACTCAGGCCCTTCGACAAGCTCAGGGCGAACGGGAGCGCAGTA
>CBINKC010000201.1:0-6272 GCA_966251135.1 uncultured Burkholderiaceae bacterium | reverse complement strand
GGAGGCGCTGGCCCCGCTGACGCCAGCCGCGTTCGAGGCCGCCCTCGCGCAGAGCCTGCAGCGCGTGCTGCCCGGCTACCTGCGCGCCGACCACGCCGACCGCCCCGTGGGCGTGTCGCTCACCGGCGGGCTCGACACCCGCATGATCATGGCCAGCCTTCCGCCAACCGCCCACCGGGGCGACACGCCCCAAGCCACCTACACCTATGCCTGCGAAGGGGGCGAACAGCTGCTCGACCTCACCATCGCGCGCCGCGTGGCGGCCTCGTGCCGGCTGCCCCACCACACCGTGAGCATCGGCAGCGACTTCCTGCGCACCTTCGAGCAGCAACTCGACCGCACGGTCTATGTCACCGACGGCTGCGCGGGCGCACTCGGCGCCCACGAAATCTTCCTCAGCGAACAGGCACGGCGCATCGCGCCCATCCGGCTCACCGGCAACTACGGCAGCGAGATCCTGCGCAGCATGTCGACCTTCAAGCGCACGGGCCCGCGCGACGAGGCACTCTCGCCCGAGTTCGCGCGCAAGGTCCAGGAGGTGGTCGCCCGGCGCCAGCTCGACCCCGTGCACCCGGTCACGCACGCGGCCTTCCACGAGGTGCCGCTGCATCTGTTCGGCAACCTGGCCGCGGGCCGCTCGCAGCTCACGGTGCGCTCGCCCTACCTCGACAACGAGATCGTGGCCCTCGCCTATCGCGCGCCGCAGCCTTCGCGGCGCGACGCAAAGGCGGCCCTGCACCTGATCGGCCGCGGCGACCCGGCCCTCGCGCGCATCCCCACCGATCGCGGCTTGTGCGCCAGCCACACGCCCCTCGCCCGCCTCGCCCAGCATGCGGCGCGCGAGCTGGAGTTCAAGCTGGATTACTGGCAGCGCGACGGACTGCCGCGCTGCCTGACGCCCATGGGCCCGTTACTGGATGCCCTGGCGCACCACGGCCTGCTCGGGCGCCACAAGTTCCTTGCCTACCGCTCGTGGTTCCGTGCCGAGCTGGCCGGCTACGCGCGGCAGGCCGTGAGCGATGCCGCCACACGCGCACGGCCCTGGTGGAACCCGCGCAGCCTCGCACGCCTGGTGGCGCGCCATGTAGCGGGGCAGGACAACCACCTGCCCGAACTGCATGCCGTGCTCACGCTGGAGGCGGTGCAGCGCACGCTCATGGTCCAGAGATGAAGCCATCCATGCATCCGCCCGCCACCGCCACCGCCATCTCCATTTCCGTGTGCATCTGCACCTACAAGCGGCTTGCGCTGCTGCGCGAGCTGCTGGCCAGCCTGGCCGCGCAGGACACGCAGGGCCGGTTCACTTACTCGCTCGTCGTCGTCGACAACGATGCGCAGGCATCGGCACGCGAGGTCATCGATGCGTTCCGGTGCGAGCACGGCACGCCCGTGACCTACAGGGTGGAACCGGAGCGCAACATCGCCGTCGTGCGCAACCGCACGCTCGAACTCGCGACGGGCGACTACCTCGCCCTGATCGACGACGACGAGCGGGCCGAGCCGGGCTGGCTCGCCCACCTGCTGCAGCGCTGCGAGGACACGGGCGCCGACGGCGTGCTCGGCCCGGTCTTGCCCATCTATGCCTCGCGCCCGCCACGGTGGGTGCTGCGCGGCCGCTTTCACGAGAAGGGCACCGGCCTTGCGAACCGCCCCATCGACTGGCGAGAAACACGCACCTCGAACGCCTTGGTGCGGCGCGACGCGGTGCGGCGCACCGGCGTGCGCTTCGACCCGCGTTTCTCGCGCGGCGGCGAGGACGTCGATTTCTTCATGCGCATGATGGCGCAGGGCTGCGCGTTCGTGTGGTCGCGCGAATCGGTGGTGCACGAGCTGATCCCGGCGGAGCGAACCGCCCGCGCCTTCATGCTGCGCCGCGCCCTGCTGCGCGGGGTGGTCTCGACCGGGTATGCGAACTTCGGCGCCAGGCAGGTGATGAAAGCACTCGTCGCCGTCCCGGCCTACACGATCGCCCTGCCCTTCACCGTGCCGCTCGGCCACCACCGCACCATGGACCTGCTGGTGCGAGGCACCGAGCACCTGGGCCTTCTCATGGGCGTGGCCGGGCTCGATCCGATCCGGCAGCGATAAGCCGCCGAGCCAGCCATGCCGCCGACCGTCGCCGCGCTCATCACCGTTGCCGGCATCGCGTTCCTGCTCGTCAGGGACGGCACGCGGGCCGATCAGCGGCAGCCCGCCCTGTGGCTGCCCGTGCTCTGGCTCCTGGTCACCGGCTCGCGCTTCGTCTCGCAGTGGCTGAGCCTGGGCCAGCCCCAGCAAGCCGGCCCCGCCGAAGGCAGCATGGTCGATGCCCTGTACTTCCTGAGCCTCATCGTCGCCGGCTTGTGGGTGCTGCACAGGCGCGGCGTGCAACTCGCCGAGGTAGTGCGCCACAACAAGTGGCTGCTGGCGCTGCTCGCCTGGGGCCTGCTCTCCATCGCCTGGTCGGACTTCCCGTGGATCGCCTTCAAGCGCTGGATCAAGGTGCTCGGCCATCCGGTCATGGCGCTCATCATCGTCACCGAGCCGGACGTTCGACAGGCGCTGGGCACCGTGCTCAAGCGCTGCGCCTTCGTGCTGCTGCCCGCGTCGGCCCTGTTCATCAAGTACTACCCCGCCTACGGCCGCACCTACGACAGCTGGACCGGGCAGCCCCACAACACCGGCGTGGCGATGAACAAGAACGACCTCGGCTACGTATGCATGGTGCTCGGCATCTTCTTCACCTGGAACCTGCTGACCGCCCGGCGCCTGGCCGATGCGGCGGCGCGCCGCAGCGAAGTGGGGCTCAGCATCGTGTTCCTGGTCCTCCTCGGCTGGCTGCTCGCCAAGGCCAACAGCGCCACCGGACTCGCCGGCCTGGCGGTCGGCGTCGCCACCCTGATCGGGCTGGGATGGCACCTCATCAGCCGCCGCTACGTGGGCAGCTTCCTGCTGCTGGCCGTGCTCGTGGCCTACACGCTGGAGTCGTACTTCGGCTGGTACGGCGAACTCCTGAAAGCGCTCGGACGCAACGCGACGCTCACGGACCGCACCATCGTCTGGGCCGACGCGCTGGCCCTGCACGACCGCCCGCTCACGGGCCAGGGCTTCGAGTCGTTCTGGCTCGGCGACCGGCTCGACGCGATGTGGGCCAAGTGGGCATGGCAGCCCATCCAGGCGCACAACGGCTACCTCGAAACCTATCTCAACCTGGGCATCGTCGGCGTCGTGCTGCTGGCAGGGTTCATCGTCTCCACGTTCCGCCGCATCTCCCGCGAACTGCGCACGGACTTCGATTTCGCGCGGCTGAAGCTCGCGCTGCTGTTCGCGATCCTGCTCTTCAACTACACCGAGGCGGGGTTCGGCGGCGTGCATTTCGTCTGGACCATCTTCCTCGTCATCGCCATGCAGTACCCGAAGCCGCAGCCCTTGGACCATGCACCGGCCGTGCCGCCATGGGCACGCCACGGGGTCACCGGCTGAGAGGGTGAGAGGCAATCCGCCATGGCGCGCGAGCTGTTGTCGCCACTCCTGGGCATCGTGCTGCGCTGCGAGGCTCGCCACGTACCCAAGGTGCGCTACGTGCTGGACACGCTGATGCTCGCGGCCGGCGTGAGCGTGCGCTATGTCGAGCAGCCTTCGGGCGACGGACCTTGCCTGCTCTACGCCCCCGCCCGGCCGGCCGAGCGCCTGCCTGCGGGGTGCCTCGCCATCGCGCATTGCACCGAAGCGTGGCGGCTCTTCGATGGCGACGCGGACATCGACACCACGCACCACATCGATGGCCTGCCGGTCGCGCTGGCGCAACGTGCCAGCGGCTTCGATGCACACGACATCGACTTCGACCTCGTGGCCAATGCGTTCTATTTCCTGTCGTCATGGAGCGAGCGCCGGCCCCAGGGGACAGCCACCTCTCGCCACCTGCATGCCGACAGCGTGTACGCGCGCTTTGGCATACCGCAGGACATCGTCGACCGCTACCTCGAGCGGCTGCTGGACCGCCTGCGCACCCGCCTGGCGCCGTGGCCCGGATGGCCGGGCCTCGAATGGCCGGGCGGCGGCGCGTACGCGCTGGTGCTCTCGCACGACATCGACTTTCTTCCCGCGGGCCGGCGCGACATCGCGCTCCAGGGCGCCAAGTCGTTCCTGCGCCACCTCGTGCGCCACCTCGACCCGTCTGATGCGATGCGTGCCGCCGCCGGCTGGATGCGTGCCTGGATCGCGGGACGCGACCCCTACGGCTGCGTGCCCGCCATCATCGACCAGGAGCGGCACCTGGGCGTGCGTGCGTCGTTTGCCGTGGCGGTGGGCCACCGGCACCCGCGCGACGTGAACTACCACGTGGAAGACGACCGCGTGCGCGACTACCTGCGCGTCATTCCGGACTCCGGCTTCGACCTCTGCCTGCACGGCAGCTACCGCTCCACCGAGAACGCGCACTGGTATGTCGAAGAGGCAGACCTGCTCGCGCAGCGCCTCGCGCGCCCACGCGGCTCGCGCCAGCATTTCCTCGCCTTCGACTACGACAAGATGTTCCAGGCGCAGGAGCAGGCCGGCATCGAATACGACATGTCGATGGGCTTTCCCGACCATCCCGGGCCGCGCGCCGGGTTCTCCTATCCGTACTTCCCGTACCACTTGAAGGAGGACCGCCCGTACAAGGTTCTGGAGATCAGCCTGTTCCTCATGGACGCGACGCTGCGCGGGTACATGCGGCTCAAGAACGCCGACGCCTGGCGCGTGATCGAGCAGTGCCTGGCCGACCTGCGCCGCAAGCACGGCTGCGCCTCGGTGGTATGGCACCCCATCGTTTTCGGCGGCGCACGCGATCCCGGCTACGACCGGCTCTACTGGGACATGGTGGAGCGCACGGGCGCCACCGGCGGCCTCGCCACCGATGGGCGAACCGTCAACCGGTTCTGGCGCACGCGGGCTGCGGGCTATGCAAGTTTCGCTGCCATGGGGGCCGCATCGTGAACGCCACCGGCCCGGGCTGCGTACTCATGGCGGCCTACACCAACTATCGCCGCGACCCGCGCGTGCGGCGCGAGGCCGAGGCCCTCGTCGAATGCGGGCACCGCGTGGTCTTCCTGGCCTGCCGGCAGGACGGGGAGCCCCACCGTGAAACCATCGCGGGCGTGGAGGTCATCAAGACCCCGGGCCTGAAGCATGGCCGCACGTCCATGCCGATGTACATGCTCGACTACGCGGCCTTCTTCCTGATGATCTTCGCGCACCTGCTCGCGCATCCCCGGCGCTACGGGCTCATCCATGTGAACAACATGCCCGACTTCCTGGTCTTCGCGACCTGGCTGCCACGGCTGCTCGGCACCCCCGTGATCCACGACGTGCATGACCTCATGCCTGAGCTCTTCCAGGAGAAGTTCCGCTCCGCCGAGGCGCATTGGATCGTGCGTGGGCTGAAGTGGCAGGAGCGTTGGGCCGGCCGATTCGCCTCGGCCGTGCTCACCGTGGAAGAGCGGCTGAAGGACATCCTCGCCCAGCGCGGCGTGCCGCGCCAGAAGATCCACGTGCTGATGAACCTGCCCGACGACAGGATCTTCGCGCCTCGCGAAGCGGCACCCGCCAAACCCGATGGCGCACCGTTCGTGCTCGTCTATCACGGCACCCTGGCCCACCGGCTCGGGCTCGACATCGCCATCCATGCCGTGGCCCAGGCGCGGGCTCGGGTGCCTCGGCTGGAGCTGCGCATCATCGGTGCCGGCGAAGAGCGCGATGCGCTCATGGCGCTGCGCGACCGGCTGGGGCTCGGCGATGCGGTGCGCTTCAGCGAAGGTTTCGTGCCGGTACAGCAGATCCCGGCGCTGATTGCCGATGCCGACGTGGGCCTCATCCCACTGCGGCTATCCAGCGGCACCGACATCATGCTGCCGACCAAGCTGCTGGAGTACGTGAGCATGGGCATCGCCTGCATTACGCCGAAGACGGGCACCATCGCACGCTACTTCGACGACCGGATGGTCGAGTTCTTCGACGCCGGGAACATCGACTCGCTCGCCGCCGCGATCGTCGCGCTGCATGCCGACCCCACCCGGCGCGCCAGCTTGTCACGCGAGGCCTGGCAACGCTTCGGTGCGCGCTACACGTGGAGCCGGCACAAGACGGTTTATACGCAGCTGGTGGACGGGCTGCTTGCGCGACGTGCTCGCTAGTGCTGGCGACGACGGCGAAATGGAATGGAGTCCTGCTGAGCGGTTGGTATCTGGGCCCGCACCGAACACCGAGTGCAACAAGGCCGCCTGTAGATGTGCAGTCTGTTCTCTGTGGCATGC
>CBINKC010000200.1:0-6289 GCA_966251135.1 uncultured Burkholderiaceae bacterium | reverse complement strand
GGCGGGTCTACGACAAGCTCTGCCCTCCCTGAGTGGGTGGGGCATGAGATGTGGCGCTTACGTACCGTTCGCCCTGAGCTTGTCGAAGGGCCTGCACGACGGAGGCGGGGCCTCGACAAGCTCAGCCCGAACGGAGTGGAGTGGGGCATGAGCTGTGGCGATCACGTACCGTTCGCCCTGAGCCAAGCCGCCGGCTAGGCGCATGATCCGAGCCATGTCTTCCTCGGCACCCGAACCCACTTTGCACATCGAAGCCCTGCGCCGTCTGCTGCAGCGCGATGCGCCCGAGCAGCCGGTCGACCTCATCGAGACCCACATCTCATGGGTGCTGCTGACTGCAGCGCAAGCCTACAAGGTGAAGAAGCCCGTGAAGATGGGCTTCCTCGACTTCAGTACCCGTGACGCCCGGCACCACGCCTGCGTGGAAGAACTGCGCCTCAACCGGCGGCTCGCCCCGGGGCTCTACATCGATGTGGTTCCCATCACCGGCACGCCGATCGATCCCAGCTTTACGCCTGAGGGCGAGCCCATCGACTACGCCGTGCGCATGCGGCGCTTCGCCTCCGGCGGCCTCTTCAGCGAGCGGCTCGCGGCCGGCCGGCTCCAGACCGCTGAGGTGGACCGGCTCGCCGAGCGCATCGCCGAGTTCCATCTCTGTGCCCCGGTGGCCGACGCCTCCAGCCCGTACGGCACGCCGCAAGTGATCGCATCGACGACGATGCAGGTGCTGTCCTCCCTGGAGCAGCACGAGGGCGCCGCAGCCCTGTGCGGGCTGCGCCAGTGGCTGCAGGCGCAGTCGCAGGCCCTGCGGCCGGTGTGGGAGGCGCGGCGACGCGAGGGTCGCGTGCGCGAGGGCCACGGCGACCTGCACCTCGCCAACGCCACGCTGTTCGAAGGCGACGTGGTGGCCTTCGACTGCATCGAGTTCGACCCGGAACTGCGTTGGATCGACGTAATGAGCGATGTGGCCTTCGCCGCCATGGACTTCATGGCCCATGACCGCCGCGACCTGGCGTTCCGCTTCCTGGACGGCTGGCTTGAACGCACCGGCGACCATGGGGGCCTGGCGGTGCTGCCTGGTTATCTCGTGTACCGCGCCATGGTGCGCGCCCTGGTCGCGCGGCTGCGGCCGGTGGCGCAGCCCGGGGCGCCGGACTATCTCGCGCTGGCTCGCCGGCTGGCCATGCCCGGTGCGGCGCGCTTGCTCATCACCCACGGCGTGTCGGGTTCGGGAAAGACCTACGTGACCCAGCACCTGCTGGAGCAGGCCGGCGCGATTCGCTTGCGCTCCGATGTGGAGCGCAAGCGGCTGTTCGGCCTGCGACCGCTGGAACGCTCCGATCCGCTCGCTCGCGACAGCATCTACAGCACCGAAGCCACCCGGGCAACCTACGCCACCTTGCTCGACAAAACCAGGCAGTCGCTGCGGTCGGGCTTTCCCACCATCGTCGACGCCGCGTTCTTGCGCCGCCACGAGCGGGCCGGCTTCGAGCAGCTGGCGCGCGAGCTGGGCGCGCCCTTCACGATCCTGCATTGCCGCACCGACCCCGCAGTGCTGCGCGAGCGCATCGAGCGACGGCTGGCCGGGCAGCGCGATGCCTCGGAGGCGGATCTCGCGGTGCTCGAACGCCAGCTGGAATTCCAGGAGTCGCTCACCGCCGACGAACAGCGCCACGCGATCGAGGTGGACACGCGCGAAGGTGCCGGCTTGGCTGCGGTGAGCGCGTCATGGCTCGCCGCGACGGCCAACACTCCCGGCACGTGATGTCTCGCCGCCTTGTGGTGCATCAAGGCGGCGCTTCGGCCTCGTAGTCCAGCGGCCAGCGTTTCGAGAGGTACATCAGCACGTTCGTGTCGGCGTGGGGAGCGTCGTAGCGCCACACGGCCGCTGCCGTGTGCAGCTTGTCCAGCCGCGAGGCGCGGATGTTCACGTGGCGCACGGAAAGCTCCCGCGCGTGCAACGCCTCGGCCTCGTCGTGGGCTTGCACGTCGTCATCGAAAAACAGCCAATGGCGTACGAACTGGTCCTGGAGACGGCTGAGTTCGTGCGCCAGCGCCTGCGGCACCGGGGGCGGGTGGGGCAGCGCCAGCTCGGTGCCTTCATGCACGTCCACCCACGGGCCGTATACGTCATCTTCACTTGAGCGGAAGAAGCGCGTGTCGCGGCGGGAGTAGTAGTCCTGCAGCATGAAGTAGCTCGCCAAATGGCCGCCGTCCTTCGAGCCGATGAACCAGCCGTAGACGTGCGTCTCCTGCGCGAACCACAGCACGCCGTACAGCAAGCCCACGCCGCGCGGCGCGTAGGCGAGGTGGGTGTGGGCCTGGATCATGGGCGCAGCCTTCGTGCGCCATCACTCGATGGCCAGCTCGTTGATCACCACCCGCACGCCCGGCGCCGACCAGGCCACACCCTGTGCGGCCTGGCGCTCCTGCCACGAATGCACGGTACCGGTCAGCGTGACGGTGCCGCCTTCGATCTGCACCTTGATGCGCTTGGCTTCGCGGATCGCCTGGCGCGTCAGGGCCTCCTCGAGCTTCTTCGTGAGATCGGCGA
Organism: uncultured Burkholderiaceae bacterium; assembly: GCA_966251135.1. Lineage (GTDB taxonomy): Bacteria > Pseudomonadota > Gammaproteobacteria > Burkholderiales > Burkholderiaceae_C > Albitalea. The sequence goes on along the minus strand of CBINKC010000200.1, from coordinate 3,735 downwards.
CCAGCGGCTTGCTGCGCAGCTTGATCTCGTTGCTGATGCCGACCACGCCCTTCAGCGGGCGTATCGCCTTCTCGGCGCTGCGCCGCTGGTAGTCCCATTCGAGCTCGCCTTGCAGCGAAACCCACCCGTGGTCCACGGCCAGGCGCACGGCGTCCGGCGGCACGATGCTGTTCCACTTCAGCGCCTGCTCGGCGGTGGCAGCGATCTCGGTGTCGCTGCGATGGTGGTCGGGCGCGATCTTCACGTCGAGTTCCAGCGCCACGGCCAGCACGCCCTTGACGCGCTGCACCGCGCGCAGCGCCGCATGCTTCTCGGCATAGGTGTCCAGGTGGCCCGTGAGGGTCACGACTCCATCCTTCACAGCGACACCAATGGCGTCGGACCGCACGGCAGGATCCCAGGACAGCTCGGCCATCACGTCCTGCTTCAGTTCGGCATCCGTCTTCATGGAGGTCTCCTTTCGGTCCGTCGAATCTCCACACTAGGCGTTCGTCCACGACCGGACTTGCGATATGTCAGCGGGGAGACGCCCGGGGTGCGGGGTCCGCGCCGAGGCCCGGCGAGGCGAGGCCCTCGGCATCGCGCAGCAAGCGCACCAGCACCGTGCCATGCACTGCGCCCACCCACAGGCCGGCCACCGCGCAGATGCTGAACACGGCATCCACCGTGGCCGGCACGCCGCGGCTCCACACCACCTCGTGCATGCCGGCGAACACGATGACCATGCCCACGACCCAGGCTGCTGCGTTGGCCGGCAGCCAGCGCCATGCGCGGGGCACGAACTGACGCAGCACGCGCCATTGCGGCAGCGCGAGCACAGGCCCGAGCAGGGCGCCCAGCAGCGCAGCCAGGAGCAGCATCGGCCCGGTGGGCAGCTCGGCCGGCGCGGGGCCTGCCGCTGCGGGCTGCGATGGCAGATGCGCCAGCGCAGCCACCGTGCTGGGCACCATCCCCAGCGTCCACGCGATGCCCGCGCCCAGCGAGGTGGCGGCGATCCACCGCCGGGGGCTCAGCGTGGGCAGCCGCGCGCCCAGCACATGGGCCTGCGCGTAGCCCACCAGCGTGCCTTCGAGCAGCGTGCCCAGCACCACCGCGAGCACGGCGCCGAGCAGGACCGCGCCGGCCCCGGGGGCGGTGGCCTGCAGCACGCCGGCCGCGACGTGCGCGAGCAGCAGCGTGCTGGCCAGGCCCAGCCCTTCGGCGAGGCCGTTCGCCAGGACCCAGGCAGCATGAAAACGTCGGTCCACGCGGTTCATCGCGGTGTCTTGCTTCTGTGAGAAGGTTCGTTCAGATGGTCCGGCCATGCCGCCAGGTCGAGCTTGCTCCCGGTCAATCGGGCATGCAGGCGCGCTACGCAAAGGCTCCACGCCATGCCGGCTATTGCCATGGCGTACGGGCCGCGGTGCTGTCGGCGCTGCGCTCGAATTGGTGCCTGTTCGGGTGCTTGTTTCACCGAGTGCTTTCCGACGAGCGGCACGAAAGGGCAGATGTATGGGTTTGTAACTGCGCCGGCTTGCCTGAAACTCGCCACACGTGCCTTGAAAGCGCTTGTCAGGAACCCCGAACGTGCCTTACTTCTTCGACAGTTCCCCTCTGTCTCGCTCTCCGCAAGCTCGACGCCGCGCTCTTGCTGGCTTCACGCTGATCGAACTCATGATCACCGTGGCCATCGTGGCCATCCTTGCGGCCGTGGCCGTGCCTGCCTACCGCGACTACATCGTCCGCAGCCGCCTGGCCGACGCCACCAATGCGCTCTCGTCGCTGCGCGCCCGGATGGAGCAGTACTACCAGGACAACCGCACCTACAAGAACGTCAGCGGCAAGATCCAGAGCCCCTGCGCCACCAGCAGCACCTTGGGCACCTTTGCGATCGACTGTCTCTCGCTGGAGGACACCCGCTACCGACTGCGCGCCACGGGCAGCGGGATGACAACCGGCTTCGTATTCACGATGGATCACAACGGCAACCAGGCCACCACCAAGCTGCCCAGCGACTGGGGCAGCGTGCCTGATGGCGGCTACACCTGCTGGATCATGAAGAAGGGTGGCACGTGTTGAAGCGCCTGCCGCTGCGCCGGCACGCCGGTGGCTTCACGCTGATCGAGCTCATGGTCACGATCGCGATCGTCGCCTTGCTGATGCTCGCGGCGGTGCCTGCCATAGGCACCTGGCTGGTGGACGCGAGCATCCGCAACACGGCGGAAGACCTGCTCAGCGCTGTCCGCCTCGCGCAGTCCACCGCGATCTCGCGCGGCCGCACGACAGTGCTGGCACTGACCCGCGCTACCCCCGAGTGGGACGCCGCACCGGCGGCCAATGGCAGCAACTGGTATGTGCGTACGCTCCCTCTGTCCGGCTCCGATGAGGAGGCGGGCCCCAACGATCTCATTCGGGCCACGAGTGTCGGCACGCAGAACAGCGTCACGATCACCGGCCCCGCGCTGCTGTGCTTCAACAGCCAGGGGCGCCAGGCGACGCGCACGGCCGACGACACCGGCATGGGTGCTGAATGCACCGCGCCCACCGACGACGTATCCGACCCCACCGAATACCAGCTCACGCGCTCCAACGGCCGCTCGCTGCTGGTGCGCGTCTATCTCGGAGGCCGTGTGCGCCTGTGCGACCCGGCCAAGACCGTTTCCGATACCGCACCCGACGGATGCTGACGATGCACCCATCACATCGCTCGAATCGCCGCGTTCCCGCCTCGCCACCGAAAGCCTCGATTCGAGGCGTGGGCCTGATCGAGGTGCTCGTGTCGCTGCTTGTCTTCTCGTTGGGCGTGCTGGGGCTCGTCGGCCTGCAGGCGCGTGCGGTGCAGATCGAGACACAGGCCGGCGACCGCACACGGGCCGCCAACCTGGCCAACGAAGTGGTCACCCAGATGTGGGTGAACCGGACGACCGGCCTCACGCCGGAGCAGCTCGAGGACTGGAACGACCGCGTGAGGGACACCAGTGCCGCCGGTTTGCCGGGCGGCGAGGGCGAGGTCAGCAAGCCGGACGCCGACGGTGTCGTCACGGTCACGATCGAATGGCGGCCGCCGACGCTTTTGAGCGAGAAAGAACCGCCCCAGAAGTATCAGACGCAGGTGGTGATCCCGTGACGACGACATTGCATGCCCGCTTCCAGCGGGGCGTCACGCTGGTCGAGTTGATGGTGGCGCTGCTGATCGGCCTGGTCATCACCCTGGCGGTGTCGCTCGTGATGACCAGTTTCGAGGGGCGGCGGCGCACGCACAACGCCACCTCCGACTTGGAGAAGGCTGGCGCGCTGGCGCTGATGCAGATCGACCGGCGCGTGCGCAGTGCGGGCGCGGGCTTCGCCGGCACGGCTGACTATGCCTACGGCTGTGCGCTGCATGCGGCGAAGTCCTCTGCGCAGATCCTGCCTGCCGGCACGCTGAATGAGCCGTTCGACAGCGTCGACCCGGGTGCGGCCGGCGTGTTCCGGTTGGCGCCCGTGCTCATCCTGCCCGGTCAGACCACTCCGGCGGTCAGTGGCGAGGCCTCCGATGTGCTCGTGCTGATGTCCTCGGGCGCGTCCGGCAGCGTGCCCGCGATGTTCAGCGCGGAGGCCGAGGAGGGTCAGCTGAAACTGGACAACACGGTGGCCTTCAGCCCCAACGACCTCGTGCTGGTCAGCAGCACCCAGTCGTCCGCCGATGGCGGCGTGGCCCCCTGCCTGGTCTCGCAGGTCAGTTCCGATGCCGTCACCGGTGCCACGCAGGGGCTC
>CBINKC010000199.1:0-6313 GCA_966251135.1 uncultured Burkholderiaceae bacterium | reverse complement strand
TGGGCGCGTTCCGGCGTGATGAGCGGGCATGTCGGATTCGTTCACACCTTCTCAGGCAAACACCACGGTCTTGTGGCCGTTCATGAGCACACGATGCTGCACGTGCCATCGCACGGCCCGGGCGAGCACCACGCACTCGACGTCGCGGCCCACTGCGGTGATCTGCTCCGGCCCGAAGGAATGGTCCACGCGCTCGACATCCTGCTCGATGATCGGGCCCTCGTCGAGCTCGTCGGTCACGTAGTGGGCCGTCGCGCCGATCAGCTTCACGCCGCGCTCGTGCGCCTGATAGTAGGGCTTGGCGCCCTTGAAGCTGGGCAGGAAGCTGTGGTGGATGTTGATCGCACGGCCCTTGAGCACCCGGCAGAACTCGGGGCTCAGGACCTGCATGTAGCGCGCAAGCACGACGAGGTCGATGCCCTCCTCCTCCACCAAGGCCTCGATGCGCTGCTCCTGCGCGCGCTTGGCCTCGGGTGAGGCGCCCGCTTCGAGCGGCAGGTGGTGGTACGGAATGCGGTAGCTGGCGGCGAGCTCGGCGAAGTCCGGGTGGTTCGACACGATGCCCGCGATGTCGACCTCGAGCTGCCCCGAGTGCGCACGGAACAGCAGGTCGTTCAGGCAGTGACCGTGCTTGCTCACGAGGAGCAGCAGGCGCGACCTGCGGGCTTGCGCATGAAACTGCGCCTCCATCCCGAACTGCGTGCGCACGTGGGTGAACAACTGGTCCAGCGTGCCAGGGGCGGACAGGTGCGCGGGCGCCTCGAAATGCACCCGCATGAAGAACAGCCGCGTGCCGCCCTCGCTCTGCACATCGCCGAACTGCTGGGAATCGATGATGTTGCATCCGGCCTGATACAGCAGCCCGGACACCGCATAGACGATGCCCTTGGCATCAGGGCATGAGAGCGTGAGGACGAACTCTTGGGCGGATGGCATGGCCGGCGATTGTACGAACCGGGCCTCGTCCTCCCGCGCGAGCCTTGCCCACGGAAGGGTCCCGTACCGTCACCCGGCGAGCGGCCCGGCATGCGACCGGGAGGCCGCCTCCTCCCAGGCAGCCTGCACGCGCTGCGGCGTCACCTCCACGAGGCAGCGGTAGTGCCCGAAGCGACAGGTGCGCTCGAAGCAGGGCATGCAGTCCAGCCCCAGTTCGTCCTTGAGCCACAGCACCCTGGCGTTGGGATTGAGCGGCGGAGTGTGCTCGGGGCTGGTGGAGCCGAACACGGCCACTTGCGGCACGCCGAAGGCCGCCGCCACATGCATCAGGCCCGAGTCGTTGCTCACCATGCCCGCCGAGCCGGCGATGAGCGCGATCGCCTCGATCAACGACGTACGGCCGGCGAGCACTCGGCCCGCTTCGGGGGCGGCCGCGGCAATCGTGTCGCACAGCGACGCCTCCTTGCCGGAGCCGAGCAGCAGCACCGGCATGCCATGGGCCGCATGCAAGGCGCGGGCGAGGCTCGCGTAGTGCTCGGCCGGCCAGCACTTGGCCGGGCCGTACTCCGCACCGGGGGCGAACACGACATAGCGGCCGTGCTCCACATGGGCCGCGGACAGCGCGCGTGCCAGCAGATCAGCGGGGCACACGAGCTGCGGACGCTGCGCGGCGGGCGGCGTACCGGCCAGGGCGCTGTAGAACGCCACCATGGGCGGGCGGCCCGGCGGGTTCGGCAAGCGCTCGTTGAGCAAGCCGTAGCGGCCCTCGCCCCGGTAGCCCACGCGCCTCGGGATGCGCGCCATGAACGGCACCAGCGCCGCCTTGAGGGAGTTGGGAAGCACATAGGCGGCGTCGAAGCGGCCGCGCAGTTCGGCCGCCACGGCGCGCCGCCCGGCCCAATCGAGCTTGCCGTGTGCAAAGGGCAGCTCGATCACCTCGTGCACCTGGGGCATGGCGCGATACACCGGGGCCACCCAGGGCAAAGCCGCCACGCTGATGACTTCGCCGCGCGCGGCCAGCCGCGCCAGCAGCGGCTCGCTCATCACGGCATCGCCGATCCATTGCGGCGCGATGACCAGCGAACGCGTCATCGGCGCCGCACGATCCTTCAAAGCTTCAGTGGCCGGCGTTCAGCACTTCGCCGGCCTTGAGCCGGTACACCGTGCCGCAATAGGGGCACTTGCCCTCGCCGGTGCTCGCGACGTCGATGTAGACGCGCGGGTGGCCACTCCACAGCGGCATCCGGGGATTGGGGCAGTAGACCGCGCCGTGGCCTTGCAGGTCCTCGGCGGTCACCTCGACAGGGGCTTGGAGGTCGGTCATGTCGATCAGGCGATGGGCGTCAGCCACTCCGCATACTTCGGATTGCGGCCGTTGACGATGTCGAAGAAGGCGTTCTGGATCTTCTCGGTGATCGGCCCGCGCGAGCCCTTGCCGATCTCGATGCGGTCCAGTTCGCGGATGGGCGTGACTTCGGCTGCAGTGCCGGTGAAGAAGGCCTCGTCGCTGATGTAGACCTCGTCGCGCGTGATGCGCTTCTCGACGAGCTTGATGCCCAGGTCCTGGCAAATCGCGAACACGGTGTTGCGGGTGATGCCGTTGAGCGCGCCCGCAGAAAGATCGGGGGTGTAGATGATGCCGTTCTTGACGATGAACAGGTTCTCGCCGGCCCCCTCGCTCACGAAGCCCGACGCGTCGAGCAGCAGCGCCTCGTCGTAGCCCTCGTCCGTGGCTTCCATGTTGGCCAGGATCGAGTTCGTGTAGTTGCTCGACGCCTTGGCCTGCGTCATGGTGATGTTGACGTGGTGGCGCGTGTAGCTGGAGGTCTTGACGCGAATGCCGCGCTTGAGGCCTTCCTCGCCCAGGTAGGCGCCCCAGGCCCAGGCCGCGACCATGAGGTGGATGCGGTTGCCCTTGGGGCTCACGCCCATCTTCTCGGAACCGATCCAGGCAAGCGGGCGCAGGTAGCCGCTTTCGAGCTGGTTCTCGCGCACGACCTGACGCTGGGCCTCGACTACCTCCTCGAACGAGTAGGGGATCTTCATGCGCAGGATCTTGGCGCTGTTGAACAAGCGCTCGGTGTGCTCTTGCAGACGGAAGATGGCCGTGCCCTGCGCGGTCCGGTAGGCGCGCACGCCCTCGAAGACGCCGCAGCCATAGTGCAGCGTATGGGTCAGGACGTGGACTTTCGCGTCGCGCCAGTCGACGAGCGCGCCGTCCAGCCAGATCTTCCCGTCGCGGTCTTCCATCGACATGACCCGTTCCTCGCAGTGAAAAGGAGCGATTCTACGAGCCCGCCTGGCGGGGCCAGCCAGATCGCAGCGTCGCGGATGACAGGCGTGACAGTGCGTGTTGCGCACCGTTCACCGGCTTAGGGGGTATCAGCACGGGGTGCCTCGGGCGCAGAGTCTGCTGCACCGAGTAAGGAGACGGAACATGAAGCAGTACCTTCCGCACGCAGCCATTGCTGTGCTCCTGGCTGCCGCCTGCGTCTCGGCACAAGCAAAGCCGTTCAAGTGCCTGTCCAACAATGTGGACTGCACCACCGAAACCACCGACTTCAGTACGCCCACGTTATCGGACAGTACCGACTCGACCACGACGACGTTCACGTCCAAGAGCAAGGACAGCAAGCACGGCGGCACGGGCTCGAACACCGGCGGAGGCATCTATACCCCGTCCGGGCCCGGCATCGCCACAGCGGTCCCCGAGCCGGAGAGCTACGCGATGATGGCATTCGGGCTCGGCATGCTCGCCTGGTCGTTGCGTCGGCGTCCCCCGGCCTGAAGAGGGTGTGAACGAATCCGGCGTTCGACCCGAACGCTGCGATCAGGGCGCAGGCTCCACGCGCCGGAGTTCCCAACCCGTGCAGCGGCCGCGCACCATCGTGACGACCACGCCGGCGCCGGATGCGTCGGCCCATTCGAAGCGCTCGGGGTGGTCCGACACCTTGCGTCCCAAGCTCTCGGTGAGCGTGAGCACTTGCAGCAACGTCATGCCCGGCTTCAGCTTGGCATTCAGCATCACCGCGTTGTCGACACGGCCCACGGGCGCCCGCGAGGCGTTTTTCATCACCCGCAAAGCGCGGTTGAACTGAAGCAGCAGCCAGAACACGATCGCCGTGAGGGCGAAGATCAATCCTTGCCAACCGTACTGCTGCCACGCAAGCACTGCAAAAAGGGCGGCGAGCGCCCAGCCGAGAGCCGGATTCATGGCGGGGATGCTAAGTGCAGTGTTTGACACTCCGTGAAACATAAAACCGCGTCTTTGCCGCCCTGGCTTCGTGGCAAATCCTCGCGATACCTCCGGGTATCGCTGCGGTTTGCGCCTAGCCAGGACGACAAATCCATCGGTTTTCTTAAGTTCCACGGAGTGTCAAACACTGCACCAAGCGCGAGATGCGCCCGGCCGCCTCCGCAATGACCGCATCGCGCGCCGCAGGCGGCGCGACCCGTGCGCTTCACAGGCTGCGTGCGATCTCGACGGCCTCCTCGATGCGCTCGACCGGATGCAGCGTCAGGCCCTCGATGCCCTTCTTCGGCGCATTGGCCTTGGGCACCAGCGCGACGCCGAAACCCAGCTTGGCGGCCTCCTTCAGGCGCTCCTGGCCACGCGGCGCGGGACGCACTTCGCCAGCCAGGCCGACCTCGCCGAAGGCGAGGAAACCGCGCGGCAGCGGCCGGCCGCGCAGACTGCTCTGGATGGCCAGCATCACCGCCAAGTCGGCCGCAGGCTCGCTGATGCGCACGCCGCCCACGGCGTTGACGAAGACGTCCTGGTCCAGGCAGGCGATGCCGGCATGGCGGTGCATCACGGCGAGCATCATCGCCAGGCGGTCGCGATCCAGGCCCACGCTCAGGCGCCGTGGACTGGGGCCGCCGCTGTCGACGAGGGCCTGCACCTCGACCAACATGGGGCGCGTGCCTTCCAGCGTGACCAGCACGCAGGAGCCGGCGACCGGCTCGCCGTGCGTGGAAAGGAAGATCGCGCTGGGGTTGGCCACGCCCTTGAGCCCGCGCTCGGTCATGGCGAACACGCCGATCTCATTGACGGCGCCAAATCGGTTCTTGATGGCGCGAACCAGGCGAAAGCTCGAATGAGTATCGCCCTCGAAGTACAGCACCGTGTCGACGATGTGCTCCAGCACGCGCGGCCCGGCCAGCGCGCCTTCCTTCGTGACATGGCCCACCAGCACGATCGCCGTGCCGCTCGCCTTGGCGGTGCGGGTGAGCTGGGCCGCGCATTCGCGCACCTGCGCCACCGAGCCGGGGGCGGAAGTCAGCTCTTCGCTGTAGAGCGTCTGGATGGAGTCGATCACGCAGACGGCCGGCCGCTCGGTCTGCAGCGTGGCGCTGATCTTCTCGAGGTTGATCTCGGCCAGCACGCGCACCTTGGAGCCGTCCAGCCCCAGGCGGCGCGAGCGCAGCGCGACCTGCGCGCCCGATTCCTCGCCGGTGACATACAGCACGGGCACGCTGCGGGACAAGGCATCGAGTGCCTGCAGCAGCAAGGTGGACTTGCCGATGCCCGGGTCGCCGCCGATCAGCACCACGCCGCCGGCCACGATGCCGCCGCCGAGCACCCGGTCGAGCTCGTCGACGCCGGTGGGCTGCCGGTCCACCTCGGAGGCTTCGATCTCCGACAGCGTGGCCACCGGCTGGGTACGGGCGAGCGACTGGTAGCGATGGCGCGGGGGAGCCTCGGCCGTCGATTCGACCAGGCTGTTCCAGGCGCCGCAGGCGGGGCACTTGCCGAGCCATTTGGGCGAGGTGGCGCCGCAGTCAGTGCAGGTGTAGATGGATTTGTCCTTGGCCATGCGGCCGGATTGTGCAGGCCGTGTCTCCCAAGGAACGCCGGACCGCCCCAGGTTTCCTTCTTGTCCCCCCGCGGGGGGCGGACTGGGGGAGATCAGAAGGTGTGCCGGGTGCGCGCGGCCTTGATCTCGCTGCGGCGGCTCTTGCCCTGCAGCCGGCGCTCCTTGGAGGCGCGTGTCGGGCGTGTGGGCTTGCGCAGCTTGGGAGGCACCGCCACGCTGTCGACCAGCGATTGCAGCCGCTGCAGCGCATCTGCCCGATTCATGTCCTGGCTGCGATACGCCTGCGCTTTGATGACCACCACACCTTCGCTGGTGATGCGCTGGTCGCCCAGCGCGAGCAGGCGCGCCTTCACCTCTTGCGGCAACGAGGACCCGCGCACGTCGAAGCGCAGATGGACGGCGCTCGACACCTTGTTGACGTTCTGCCCGCCCGCCCCCTGGGCGCGCATGGCCGTCCATTCGACTTCGTGGGGCTCGACGCGGGGCGTGGGCATGGTGGGGCGATTGTGGCGGCACGGTGCCATGCCGAGCCGCCCGCCCCGCCAAACCCCCCCCCCAAC
>CBINKC010000198.1:0-6549 GCA_966251135.1 uncultured Burkholderiaceae bacterium | reverse complement strand
CCCGCTGGGCGAGGGGCCGTTCCCGCCGGTTTACTTGGCCGGCTGCAGTTCCGTGACGACATAGGCGCCGTTGCTCTTCTCGGCCGCGAAGCGCACCTTGTCGCCCGCTTTCAGGTGCTCCAGCCAGGAACGGTCCTTGACCTGGAACACCATCGTCATGGCCGGCATGTCGAGGTTCTTGATCTCGCCATGGCGCAGCGTGACTTTGCCCGCCTCCTTGTCGACCTTGCGCACCTCGGCATCGGTCCAGTGGTGGTCTGCCCACGCGGCGGGCACCAGCGCGGCGGCGAACAGGGCGTGCATCAGCTTCTTCATCGTGTCACTCCTTCGTGATACGAGGGGCAGGTTGGCGCCGCGGCGCCACCTTGATGTGGCCGACCATGCCGGCTTCGTAGTGGCCGGGGATCAGGCAGGCGAAATCGAACTCTCCGGCACGATTGAACTTCCATACGATGTCGCGCTGGCCGCCGGGCGGCACATGCGCCATGTAGGGCTCGTCGTGCTCCATGTCCGGGAACCGGCGCATCAGCTCGGCATGCTCCTGCAGCTCCTTGCGCGTGCCCAGCACGAACTCGTGCATGACCTCGCCGCCGTTGTGATGCACGAAGCGCACCGTCTCGCCCTGGCGCATCGTCACGCGGTCCGGCTTGAAGCGCATCGCGTCCGACATGCGGATCTCGATGGTGCGCGTCACGCGGGCGGGGTCGCCCGCGATGCCCCAGGGCTTCTGTTCCTTCACCACCGCCGCGTTGGTCGACGCGTGCATCTGGTTGCCATGGGCGTGTGACAGGTTCGCGGTGGCAATGGCCGCGGCGATCGCCATGGCCTTGAATAGCGGGTTCAGCATGCTTCTCCTCAGTGCAGGAACGAAACGATCACGATCAGTGGTGGCTGCCGTGTGCGCCGGGCTTGCGTACACGCACCTCCATCTCGTCGGCAGGTGTTATGCCCGTCGGCATGGCGCTGCCGCCCGCGGCCTGCTGGCGTGCGGGCTCGGGCAGCGCGCCGGTCCATTCGTAGGCCACCGTGCCGGCCGGATGCGCGAACCAGCCGGGGTTCGAGTAGTCGCCCGGCTTCTGGTCGCGACGCACCTTCACCACGCTGAACATGCCGCCCATCGCGACTCCGCCGAAGGGACCCTGGCCGGTCATCATGGGCGCCGTGTTGTCGGGCAGCGGCATCTCCATCTCGCCCATGTCGGCCATGCCGCGCTCGCCCATGACCATGTAGTCGGGGATGAGGCGCGTGACCTGCTTGACCACCTCGCGGTGATCCACGCCGATCATGTTGGGCACGCCGTGGCCCATGGCGTTCATGGTGTGGTGGCTCTTGTGGCAGTGGAAGGCCCAGTCGCCTTCCTCGTCGGCCAGGAACTCGAGCTGGCGCATCTGGCCCACGGCCACGTCGGACGTGACCTCGGGCCAGCGCGCCGCACGCGGCGTGGGCCCGCCGTCGGTGCCCGTCATCACGAACTCGTGGCCGTGCAGGTGCATGGGGTGGTTGGTCATCGTGAGGTTGCCGATGCGCAGCCGTACCTTGTCGCCCAGCCGCACGTGGAACGAGTCGATGCCCGGGAACACGCGGCTGTTCCACGACCACAGGTTGAAGTCGAGCATGGTCATGGTCTTGGGTGTGTAGCTGCCCGGCTCGATGTCGTAGGCGTTGAGCAGGAACACGAAGTCGCGGTCCACCTCGTCGATGAGCGGATGCCTGCCCTTCGGATGCGTGATCCACGAGCCCATCATGCCCATGGCCAGCTGCACCATCTCGTCGGCATGCGGGTGGTACATGAAGGTGCCGGGCCGGCGCGCGACGAACTCGTACACGAAGGTCTTGCCCGGCTCGATGGGCGGCTGCGTGAGGCCGGCCACGCCATCCATGCCATTGGGCAGGCGCTGGCCGTGCCAGTGCACCGTGGTGTGCTCAGGCAGCCGGTTGGTCACGAAGATGCGCACACGGTCGCCTTCGACCACTTCGATGGTCGGCCCGGGCGACTGGCCGTTGTAGCCCCACAGGTGGGCCTTGAAGCCGGGTGCCATCTCACGAACGACGGGCTCGGCCACGAGGTGGAATTCCTTGACGCCGTTGTTCATGCGCCAGGGCAGGCTCCAGCCGTTGAGCGTGACCACGGGCCGGTAGGGGCGCCCGTTGGGCGGCACCAGCGGCGGCATGGTGTGGGCCTGCGTCTGGATGACGGGCTCGGGCAGGGCGGCCATCGCCACCTTGCTCACGCTCGCGGCGCTGACAGCCGCGCCGGCTGCGCCGAGGAGGAAGCGTCGTCGGTCTTGGGACATGGAGTGCTCCGTGATCGGGATGTTCAGTGCGCGTCGGCGCGCGGGGCGCCGGCGGCGGGTCGGGCCTGCAGGGCGGGGCCCTCGACGGGACGGCCGATGAGCGTGGCCTGCAGTGCGGCGTCGGCCAGCCAGAAGTCGCGCTCGGCGTCGATGGCCTGCATCACGCTGCCAACCTGCTCGCGCGCATCGGCCAGCAGCTCGAACACGCCGATCAGCATGCCGTTGTAGCGCAGCAGGTTCTCGTCGGAGATCGCCTTGCGCAGCGGCACCACTTCGTCGCGGTAGTGGCGGGCCAGTTCCCATGCGCTGCGATAGCTGCCGTAGGCGTCGCGCAGCTGTGAGCTGGCTCGCACGGTGGCGGCCACGGCGCGGTTCGCGGCTGCGGCTGTGGCCGCCTGCGCCCGGGTGCGGGCGGCATCGCCGAAGTCGAACAGCGGCAGCATCACCTCCAGCTCGAAGCCCTTTTGCGTGGGCTCGCCCGTCTCGCTGTTGCGTGCCACGCCGAGGTGCAGCGCGTTCACGAGGCTTGTGACCCGCGTGGCGCCTTGCTCGCGGGCGGTGGCTTCGAGGTCGGCGCGGGCCAGGGCGATGTCGATGCGCTGGGCCACGGCGGCTTGCGACACGGCAGTGGCCTCGCGCGGCGCCTTGGGCATCTCGGGCAGGCGATCGGGCAGACGCAGTGCGGCCGCCTGCTCCGCATCGAGCCCCAGCGCGCGCACCAGCGCTTCGCGAGTGGCTTCGGCCTGGCGTTGCGCACGCGCGAGCTGCGCCGCGGCTTCGGCGGAGAACGCCTGCTCGCGGGCGCGCTGCAGCCGGCTGAAGTTGCCCGCGGATTGCATGCGCCGTGCGAGTTCCGCGCTTGCATCGGCCGCCTCGCGCACCTGCGCGGCGTACTGCAGCGACTGCTGCGCCGCCACGGCGTAGATCCACGCCTGGCGCGCATCGGCGGCGGCCTGCACGACTTCGCCGGCCAGCTGCAAGCGGGTGCGCTGCTGCTCGGCCTCGGCGATGCGCTGGCGTTGCGGCCACATCACGAGGTCGAGCACCGAGAAGCTGAGCAGCCGGCCGATGTCGAGGTCACGCTCGCCGTCGTGGCGCCGCACCAGCCGCTCGAACGTGAACACCGGGTTGGGCAAGCGAGCCGATCGCGTGGCAGCGGCCGAATCGGCGGCGCCCTGGAAGAGCGCAGCCTGCAGTCCGGGGTGCGTGGTCAGCGCGATGCGCACGGCGTCGTCGGCGGTGAGGGGACGCGCCAGCAGGGCTTCGACGTCAGCCCGTGCCTGCCGGCGTGCCTCGTCGGTGGTGAGCCAGCGCAATTCGCTGCCCAGCCGTTCGCGGGCCAGCTGTTGCAGTTCGCGCTGGTTCGATTCGACGACGGTGCCGGCGCAGCCGCTCAGCAGGGCAGCGCCCAGCAGGGCTGCGGTGCGCACACGGGCGGGGATGAGGGTTGCCGTGCTCATCGGCGCTGCCCCGGGTGATGCGCGTCGTGCCCGCCCTCGGGCGCCGCGGAAGCGGCGGGTGCCGGGCGTGCAGCCGCAGCCGATGCCGCCTGGGCGGCCGCGGCTGCTTCGCGGGCATAGGCCTGCCAGCCGCCGATGCGGCCGACGCGATCATTCGTGGTGCGCCAATCGGCCACCGGTTCATCGGCAAAGCGTCGATAGTCTTCGAACGCAGAGCGCTGAGAAGCGGGCTCCGCGGCGTGGGTGCTGGGCCAGGCGGCAACGAGCAGGATGGCCGCGGCAGCGGCCCGGAAACGCAGTGGCATGAGTTCCTCGCGTGATGGCTGCGAACGACGGGCCCGCGCAATGCGGCCGTCGAATGGCGTGTCGGCGTTGGCGGTCCAGGAGCCCGCGCGGCAGAGAGCGTGGTGTCCAACCCGGCCGCCGCCGGGCGCGCGCGTCAGGCGAGGAAGCGCCGGGGCGGCCGCTCGGGGCCGCCGGTGAGGAACACGATGGTCACGCCGGAGACGGCTGGGGGCGTCGACTCGGCGTTCGGGTTTCCCGGCACCCTCAGCGCCGTCACCGGCATGGCGACGGCCGGACAGCACGCCGCACAAGCGCTGCAGCTGTCGTGCGACGCCGGGGTGGCAGCGTCATGTGCCGACGAGGGCGCATCGCTGCTCGCGAATGTGAGGTGGGGGTGGGCGGCAGCCGCGGAGGTGTCGTGGTGCTGGTGGTGGGGTCCGCGGGCGTGAGCGCCGTGGCTCTCGTGCGCCCGATGCTGGGCCCCAGCGCCAGGTGCGGCGATCGCCGAGCGCGCATGCGTGCAATGCAGCCCCGTGGCCGCTGCCGCGCCCTGCCAGGGCAGCGCCAGCGCCAGCAACCACATCAGCAGGTGACGGATCAGCACACGCATTGCGTGCGCAGTCTACGGGACTTCGCCGGGCCGGGTCGGGGAAATCCCGCGTACCTGCAACGTCTTGCACGAACCCGCCGTCGCGGCGGGCGGCGCATGGGCCGGTCAACCCCGGCTCGGCTCCAGCCTGAACGACGCGACGGCCTTGACCAGTGCATCGGCCTGGGCCCGCAGGCTTTCGGCGGCCGCCGCCGACTCCTCTACCAGGGCCGCGTTCTGCTGCGTGACCTGGTCGAGCTGGCTGACCGAATGGCTCACCTGGCCGATGCCGTCGGTCTGCTCGCCGGTGGCCGCGCTGATCTCGCTGATGAGGTCGTTGACCCGGCGGACCTGCGCCACGATGTCGTCCATGGTGCGACCCGCATCGCCCACGAGGCGGCTGCCGGCCTGGACCTTCTCCACGCTGTCGCCGATCAGCCGCTTGATCTCGCTCGCTGCCTGGGCGCTGCGCTGCGCGAGGTTGCGCACTTCGCCAGCCACCACGGCGAAGCCGCGGCCCTGCTCGCCGGCACGCGCGGCTTCGACGGCGGCATTGAGCGCCAGGATGTTGGTTTGGAACGCGATGCCGTCGATCACGCCGATGATCTCGGCGATGCGCTGGCTGGAGGTGGTGATCTCGCCCATGGTGGCGACGACCTGGCCCACCACCGTGCCGCCCTGGGCAGCGACGTCGCGCGCGGCATTGGCCAACTGCGTAGCCGCACGCGCGGTTTCCGCGTTGGCCTTGACCGTGCCCGTGAGCTGTTCCATGGAGGCCGCTGTCTGCTGCAGGTTGGAGGCCTGCTCCTCGGTGCGTTGAGACAGGTCCTGGTTGCCCGTGGCGATCTGGCCCGAACCGCTGGCGATGTTCTCGCTGCTGTGCCGCACCTGCTCCACGATGCGCACCAGGCTTGTGTTCATGGCCTTCAGCGCGGCCAGGAGCTTGCCGGTCTCGTCGTTCGAGGTCACGTCGATGCGCGAGGTCAGGTCGCCTCCGGCCACCGTCTCGGCGATCTTCATGGCGCGGTGGACGGGCACTGTGATGGACCGCGTGACCCACCAGCCGCCCAGGGCGGCAAGGACGCACGCTGCCGCCCCGAGGGCGAGCATGGCCGCGACGCCCCGCTCATGTGCCCGCTCCGCTTCTTCGCCTGCCTGCCGTACCTCGCCGCTGAGCTGCTCCACCAGCTTGTCCAGGCTCGCGAGATAGGCTTCCTGGTCCTGCCGCATCGGACCTTGGAGGAACTCCGCGGCACGCTCGGGGCTGCTGGCGGCCAGAGCGAGGAACTCCTTTTGCCGCTCCACGAATCGCAGCCGCAGCTCGCGCGACTTGGCGAACACCTCGCGCGCCTGCCCGGTGAGCTCCTTGTCGAGCCGGTCCATGCCCTGGCCGGCGCGTGCGCGCGCCGCCTCGATGTCTGTGGTGGCGCGCCGGCGCCCCTCGTCGGTCTTGTCGATCAGCGCCGCGCCGAGCGAGCGCACGATGATGTTGACGTCGTTCTGTATGTTCTGCGCGGCGCGGGAATGCGGGTAACGGTCGTCCACCACCGATCGCAAACGGTCGTTCACCTCGTTCAGGCGAGACATGCCCACGGCCACCACGGCCAGCAACAACACGAGGACGAACGCGAAGGCCGCACCGAGCCTGGCGCCGATGCGAAGGTTGCGAAGGTAGCTCATTCGATGTATCCCCTCTGGGTGAAAGCAATGCACAGGCGCAGGCCTTCGCCTCGCGCCCGCCGCGTCTCGAGCCGGTCCCACCCTGAGGTCTATTGTTCTTGCTCTTGCAATGCGTGCCCGCAGGCTCAGTGCGTCACTGCGTCGTCGATGAGTCCCATGTCGGCGCTGGACATGAGTGCCTGGATGTCCATGAGGATGAGCATGCGCTCGCCGATGCTGCCGATGCCGGTGATGAAGCGGG
>CBINKC010000197.1:0-6699 GCA_966251135.1 uncultured Burkholderiaceae bacterium | reverse complement strand
CCTCGCGCTGGTTGACCAGGCACTTCTTGGACTCGTGCACGAATTCGATCGGGTCTTCCACGGTAAGCACGTGGCCGTATTCGTTCTCGTTGAGGTGGTTCACCATGCCGGCCAGCGTGGTCGACTTGCCCGAGCCCGTGGGCCCGGTCACGAGCACCAGGCCGCGTGGCTTGAGTGACAGATCGGCGAAGACCTTGGGCGCGGCCAGTTGTTCGAGCGTGAGGATCTTGGAGGGAATGGTGCGGAATACCGCACCCGCGCCGCGGTTCTGGTTGAACGCGTTGACGCGAAAGCGCGCCAGGCCCTGGATCTCGAACGAGAAATCGCACTCCAGCGTTTCTTCATACGCCTTGCGCTGCGAGTCGTTCATGATGTCGTAGACCATGTCGTGCACTTGCTTGTGCTCGAGCGGGTCCACGTTGATGCGTCGCACGTCGCCGTGTACGCGGATCATGGGCGGCAAGCCTGCCGACAGGTGCAAATCCGACGCTTTGTTCTTGACCGAGAACGCGAGCAGTTGGGTGATGTCCATGAAGAGGCAGGGTGGTGTGCCGGCAGGAAGGGTGGGGATCGAAGGTGCTCGCCGCGGAAAAAGCCTGCGGGATACTCGTCGCATTATGGCGACGATTGGTGACAACATACTACAAGTGCGCGCTCGCATTACCGCTGCCTGCGTGGCAACGAATCGGCCCGTGCAAAGCGTCACGCTGCTTGCGGTGAGCAAGACGTGCGCGAGCCGCGCGGTGCGCGAAGCCCATGGGGCGGGGCAGCGCGCGTTCGGCGAGAACTATGTGCAAGAGGCGCTCGACAAGATGGCCGAGCTTGCGGATCTGCGCCCAACCCTGGAGTGGCACCTCATCGGTCCGCTGCAGGGCAACAAGACCCGCGTGGTGGCCGAGCACTTCGACTGGGTGCATACGATCGACCGTCTCAAGATCGCTGAGCGCCTGTCGGCCCAGCGCCCGCCGTGGCTGCCACCGCTGGATGTGTGCCTGCAGGTCAACATCAGCGGCGAGGCCAGCAAGAGCGGGGTGATGCCGGCCGAGGCAGAGGGTCTCGCGCGCGAAGTGGCTGCGTTGCCGCGGCTGCGTCTGCGCGGCCTCATGGCGATTCCCGAACCGCAGGGCGACGTGGTTGCGCAACGCCGGCCGCATGCCGCGTTGCGTGCTCTGCTCAATGACTTGCGCAAGCAGGGCATGGCGCTCGATACGCTGTCGATGGGCATGAGCGCCGATCTCGAAGCGGCCATTTCCGAAGGCGCCACCATCGTGCGTGTGGGCAGCAGCATCTTCGGGGCCCGCCCGACGCCTTGAGGGCGTTCGCTGCGTGAGCCTTTCGCGCGTGCGGGCCGGCGATGGGCGACTGGTGAACTTCTTCGCCTCGTGGCCAGGTGGCCGGTGTGCCCTTTGCCGGTCTCGCGCGCAGAATCGGGCGAACGTCGTTGCCGATCCCGGGTCGTGCCATGTTCACCGCGCCAGTTGCTGCCCCGCGCCTGCCCTATCCGTACCGGCCCGAGGCCGAGGTCGTGGCCACGCTGATGGCTTTGCTCGGCGGGGCGATCGACTGGTCGCGTTCCGCGGCGCAAGCCGCGCCCTGGGTCCATACAGTGCGGGCGAAGCCGGGGCCGTTCTGGGCGATGGAATCGCTGCTGCGCGAATACCCCATCTCCAGCGCCGAGGGCATGGCCTTGATGCGGTTGGCCGAGGCGCTGCTTCGGGTGCCGGATGCCGAGACGGCAGTCGCCCTCACGGCCGACCAGCTTGGGCGCGCCGCGTTCGATGCGTCGGGCGGCGGACCGCACAAGACACTCGCGCAGCTGTCGGCCAGTGCCATTGCCCTGTCGAAGAAGCTGCTGCCTGAGCATGAGGGCGAGGCTGGGCTGCTGGCCCGGCTGGGTGCGAACACCGTGGTGGCCGCAACTGTGCGTGCGATCCAGCTGCTGGGCCGGCAGTTCGTGCTGGGCCGCTCCATCGGCGAGGCCATGCACGAGGCGGCCTCGGCCCGCAAGACCCAGCCGTCATCGCGCTTCAGCTACGACATGCTCGGCGAGGGCGCACGCACCGAGGCCGATGCGCTGCGCTACCACGCGGCCTACATGCATGCGGTGGAGGCGATCGCCGCCAGCCAGGCCGACGGCGCAGCGCCGGAAGCCGGCGACGGCATCTCGATCAAGCTGAGCGCGTTGTTCTCCCGCTATGAAGAGGCACAGCGCGAGCGCGTGTTCGCCGAGTTGCTGCCGCGCGTGTGGTGGCTGGTGGAGCGTGCGGCGCGGGCGGGTATCAACCTCACCATCGATGCCGAGGAAAGCGAGCGCCTGGAGCTGTCGCTGGATGTCTTCGATGCCCTGGCGGCGCGCCTCGCGCAGCATGCCGCTGCCTGGCAGGGCTTCGGGCTGGCGGTGCAGGCCTACCAGACCCGTGCCGTCGAGGTGGTGGACGAAGTGGCGCGCATCGCCAGGCGCCACGGCCTGCGCTTCATGGTGCGTCTGGTCAAGGGCGCCTACTGGGACGCGGAGATCAAGCGCGCGCAGGAGCAGGGCCTGGCGGGCTATCCCGTGTTCACGCACAAGCACCACACCGACATGGCCTACTTGGCCTGCGCAAGGGCGCTGCTGGGCCACCGCGACGTGATCTATCCCCAGTTCGCGACGCATAACGCCGGCACCATGGCGGCGATCGTGCAGATGGCACGCGCCAACGATGCGCGCTTCGAGATGCAGCGGCTTCACGGCATGGGGGAAGCGCTCTACCGCGAGTTCGGGCGCAGCTCCCCGGGTGCCGATGTGCCGGTGCGCGTCTATGCACCGGTCGGCGAGCACCGCGACCTGCTCGCCTACCTTGTGCGGCGCCTGCTGGAGAACGGGGCCAACTCGTCGTTCGTGCACCAGTTGGCGGATGAGTCGGTCGACGCGGCCACGCTGCTGGCGTCGCCCCTGCATCCGGCGGCCGCGTCCGCACTGCCTGTGCCGGCTGCGCTGTACGGCGGGGATGGCCGGCGCGGACGGGAGAACTCGCGCGGCCTGGACCTGGCGTGCGCGGCCGATCGCGTGCCGCTCGAACGCGCGGTGCAGGCGACGCGGGTCGAGATCGTTCCGCAGGCCGATGCCGAGCAAATCGACGCCGCGATGACTCGGCTGCACGCCGCCTTCGGGCGCTGGAATGCCGTGCCGCTTGCCGAGCGCGCGGCAATGCTGCGCCGCGCTGCCCACACGCTCCAGGCGCGCCTGCCCGAGTTCGGCGGTCTGCTGGTGATGGAGGCGCACAAGACGCTGGGCGATGCCGTGGCGGAGGTACGCGAGGCCATCGACTTCTGCCGCTACTACGCCGAGCAGGCCGAGGCGCGGCTCGCGCCGCAGGCGCTGCCGGGGCCCACCGGCGAAAGTAACGAACTGAGGCTGCATGGACGCGGCGTGTTCGTGTGCATCAGCCCCTGGAACTTCCCTCTGGCCATCTTCACGGGCCAGGTGGTTGCCGCGCTGGTGGCCGGCAACACCGTCGCGGCCAAGCCTGCCGAGCAGACACCTGCAGTCGCCGCCCGCATGGTCGCGTTGCTCCACGCCGCGGGGGTGCCTGCCGACGCGCTCGTGCTGCTGCACGGGCCCGGCGAGACGGTGGGTGCCGCGCTGGTGGCCGACGCCCGCACCGCGGGGGTGTGCTTCACCGGTTCCACCGCCGTGGCCAGGAGCATTTGCCGCACCCTGGCCGCGAAGGAGGGGCCGATCGTCCCGCTCATCGCCGAGACCGGCGGTATCAATGCCATGGTGGTCGACTCCACGGCCTTGCCCGAGCAGGTGGTGGATGCGGTGGTGCAAAGCGCGTTTCGCTCTGCCGGCCAGCGCTGCTCGGCGTTGCGGCTGCTGTGCGTGCACGACAGCGTGGCCGAGGCCGTGATCGGGATGATCCGTGGTGCACTGCAAGAACTCGCCGTGGGCGATCCCGCCCGGGTGTCCACCGACGTGGGGCCGCTCATCGACGCCGAGGCCCACGAAGGCATCTCGCGTCATCTGCAGCGGCTGCGCGCCGAGGCGACGCTCATCGGCGAAGCGTCGCTGACGGCGAAGAGCGAGGGCCGCCACGACGTGGCGCCTGTCGCCTTCGAGGTGCAGCGCATCGCCGATGTGAAGGAGGAGATCTTCGGGCCGGTCCTGCACGTGGTGCGCTGGCGGGGCGATGCCGATGCGGTTATCCGCGAGATCAATGCGCTGGGCTACGGGCTCACGCTGGGCATCCAGACACGCATCGACGGCCGGGCGCTGCGGCTGGCGCAGGCGGCGTGCATAGGCAACGTCTACGTCAACCGCAACATGATCGGCGCGGTGGTGGGGGTGCAGCCCTTCGGCGGCGAAGGCTTGTCGGGTACCGGGCCGAAGGCGGGCGGGCCGCACTACCTGTATCGCTTCTGCGGCGAGCAGACGCTGACCATCAATACCGCGGCGGCCGGGGGCAACGCCTCGTTGCTTGCAGGAGCTGAGTTCCAGGCCCCTGTGGCCGGGGAGTGAGAGCCCGAGAAGGTGTACGCGATCCTGCGTCCCCAAGCAGCGCGCCGGATTCATTCACACCTCCAACTTTGGGACACGGCCCGGCCTTGACTCAAGAGCCCTCGTAGACTGGCGGCCATGGACATCATTGCTTTCATCGGCGGCGGCAACATGGCCGGCGCCATCATCGGCGGGCTGCGCCGCAGCGGGCGCGAGGCGGCCTCCATCCTGGTCGTCGATCCGGTGGATGCGGCACGCGAGAAGCTGGGCGCCGAGTACGGCGTGCGCATGCTGCCGGCGGCCGATGCGTCGTTGCGGGCGGCGTCTATGGTCGTCTGGGCCGTCAAGCCGCAGTACTTCCAGGCGGCGGCCCTGCCTTGTGCGGTACATCTGGGTGCGGCGCTGCACCTGAGCGTGATGGCCGGCATCCGCAGCGATGCCATCGCTCACGCGACCGGCACGCAACGGGTGGTGCGCGCCATGCCGAACACGCCCGCGCTCATCGGGCAGGGCATCTCAGGGTTGTATGCCCGAGAGGGTGTGACCGAAGAGGAGCGGCGTGCCATCGAAGCGGTGCTGGCGCCGACCGGGCGATCGCTGTGGGTCGCGCGTGAGGAAGACCTCGATGCAGTGACGGCGCTGTCCGGTTCGGGCCCGGCCTACGTCTTCTACTTCGTCGAGGCCATGATGCAGGCGGCCGAGGAGATGGGACTTTCGGCCGAGCAGGGCCGGGAGCTCGCCGTCGCGACCTTCACCGGCGCGGCCGCGCTGGCCGCCTCCTCCCGCGAGGCGCCTCAGGTGCTGCGCGAGCGCGTGACATCGAAGGGTGGCACGACGCACGCGGCCATCACGTCGATGGAGGCCGACGGCATGAAGGCTGCGTTCGTGCGTGCATTGCACGCCGCCCGGCAGCGAGCGCGAGAACTAGGCGACGAGTTCGGGCACCACTGAACGGCCGCGGCTGCCTGCCTCTCGCGGGAACCGTTACAGTCGCTCCCCGGCGCGCGCGTGCGGTGCGCGGGCACTTTTGCGGAGACACATTTACATGACCACGACCACCCTGTCCTATGTCGGCGACGGCGAGAACAGCCCCTGGCACACCTACCTCTCGCAGGTCGACCGCGTCACGCCCTACCTGGGCCCCCTGGCGCGCTGGGCCGAGACGCTCAAGCGTCCCAAGCGCGCCCTGATCGTCGACGTGCCCATCGAGATGGACGACGGCTCGGTGCGGCACTATGAGGGCTTCCGGGTACAGCACAACCTGTCGCGGGGGCCAGGCAAGGGCGGCGTGCGCTACCACCCTGACGTGACGCTGGAAGAGGTCATGGCGCTTTCAGCGTGGATGACCGTCAAGTGTGCGGCCGTGGGCCTGCCCTACGGCGGTGCCAAGGGCGGCATCCGTGTGGATCCCAAGAAGCTGTCGAACAAGGAGCTGGAGAAACTCACCCGTCGCTACACGAGCGAGATCGGCATCATCATTGGCCCGCAGCGCGACATCCCCGCGCCCGACGTGAACACCAATGCGCAGATCATGGCGTGGATGATGGACACCTATTCCATGAACGTGGGCGCCACCGCCACGGGCGTGGTCACCGGCAAGCCGATCCACCTGGGCGGCTCGCTGGGCCGCGTGAAGGCCACCGGCCGCGGCGTGTACGTGACCGGCGTGGAGGCGGCCAAGCGCATCGGCCTCAAGCTGGCCGGCGCCCGCGTGGCGGTGCAGGGCCTGGGCAACGTGGGCAGCGCGGCGGCGGAGCTTTTCGTTGCCGCGGGCGCGAAGATCGTGGCGGTGCAGGACCACACAGGCACCATCGTGAACCCCGCCGGCTTCAAGTTCGACGAGCTCATAGCTACCGTCGGGCGTGACGGCGGCGTGGGCGATCACAAGGGCGGCGAGCGCGCGGACGGCGAGGCTTTCTGGGATGCGGATTGCGACATCCTCATCCCGGCCGCGCTGGAAGGCCAGATCACCGTGGACCGCGCGCGCCGCATCAAGGCGCGCCTGGTGCTCGAGGGCGCAAACGGCCCCACGCTGCCCGAAGCCGACGACGTGCTCAGGGAGCGCGGCGTCCTGCTGGTGCCCGACGTCATCTGCAATGCCGGTGGCGTGACGGTGAGCTACTTCGAGTGGGTGCAGGACTTCTCCAGCTTCTTCTGGACCGAGGACGAGATCAACGCCCGCCTGGTGAAGATCATGAAGGACGCGTTCTCGGCCGTGTGGC
>CBINKC010000196.1:0-6734 GCA_966251135.1 uncultured Burkholderiaceae bacterium | reverse complement strand
CTGCGCACGGCTTCGACAAGCTCAGCCCGAACGGAGGGGGAGCCACCACGTACCGTTCGCCCTGAGCCTGTCGAAGGGCCGCCACCATCTGCGCAGGGCTTCGACAAGCTCAGGGCTTGGCGATGCGCCAGGCGCCGTTCACCCCGTCGCCCGTGCGGTCTCCGGGCTTGGTGTCCTTGACCCAGTAGTACAGGGGCTTGCCCTTGTAGGCCCATTGCCGCGCGCCGTCGTCGCGTGTGACCACGCTGTAGCCGCCCATGGGCTGGGCATCGGCCGTCGCAGCCAGCGGCGGCCAGTTGGCCGCGCACTGTCCGTTGCACGCGCTCTTGCTCCCGTTGGCCGGATCCTTGTCGAAGGTGTAGAGCGTCATGCCGTTGGGCCCGACCAGGACGCCATCGGCCTCCTTGGCGGGCTCGCCCGCTGCCATGGCCACGCCCACGTGCAGCGCCACGATCAGCGGCCACGTGTGCCAGATGCGTGCGTTCATCGTCCGTCTCCAGGAAGTTGCTGACCGAGTGCATACGCGCCACCCGGCGTTTGCATTCCGCCTCCACGGCGCAAGCCATACGGCAATCGCACCACTGCACCGCTACCGCAGATACACCTCGCTCGCGTAGCGGCGCATCATGCGCTGGCTGTTGAAGTAGTAGGCGATGCTGCGGATCGCCTCGCGCATCATGCAGCGCCAGCGCCGCGGATCGGCGGTGTACAGCGGCAGCACATTGCTTTCGAGCTTGGCGTAGAGCTCCGCCGCATGGCTTTCGTGTGAGCCGTCGCCGTCGGCGCCGATGCCCCAGCCGTTCGTGCCCTCCTCGCAGGCCTCGATCCACCAGCCATCGAGCACGCTGAGGTTGAGCACACCGTTGAGCGCCGCCTTCATGCCGCTGGTGCCCGAAGCCTCCAGCGGCGGCAGCGGCGTGTTGAGCCAGATGTCGGAGCCCGACACCAGCGAGCGCGCGAGGTCCATGTCGTGGTTGGCGAGATACACGGCCGGCACCTCCACCGGCAGTTCGCGCATGAGCTCGTGGATGCGCCGGATCGCTTCCTTGCCGCTGTCGTCGCGCGGGTGCGCCTTGCCGGCCATGACAATTTGGAACGGGAAGCGCTTGCCGATCGCCGCGAGGCGCTGCATGTCGCAAAAGAGCAGCAGCGGCCGCTTGTAGCCGGTCATGCGCCGGGCGAAGCCGAGGATGGGCCGGTCGGGGTCGAGCGAGCGCCCGGTCAGCGCCTTCACGCGGGCGATGAGCTGCGCCTTGGCGGTCACGTGGCAGCGCCACACCTCGTCATCGGGCAGCTTGCCGGCGCGTGCCAGCGTCTCGGGCTCGTGCTCCCATTGCGGGAAGTGGGTGTGGAACAGGCGGGCCATCGCCTCATGCGCCCAGGTGCCCACGTGGATGCCGTTGGTGATGGCATGCACGCGGTAGCCTGGGAACATCTGCCGGGTCGTCTGCGCATGCCGCTGCGACACGCCGTTGACCCAGCCCGACAGCGCGAACGCCAGCTGGGTCATGTTCAGCCCGGCGCCACCGGCCAGGCCGCGCAGCACGCCGGGATCGATGAAGCCGGGCAGCAGGCGGTCGAACAGCGCATAGTCGAAGCGGTCCTGCGCTGCCTGGATGGGCGTGTGGGTCGTGAACACGCAGCGCTCGCGCACCTCGCCGAAGTCATAGGCCGGCTGCCCGGCCACGCGATCCTCCGGGGCGATCTTCCAGCGGTTCAGCAGGTCCAGCGTGAGCAGCGCGGCGTGGCCTTCGTTGAGGTGGTAGGTGTGGATCTCGAAACCCAGCGCGTGCAGCAGCCGGATGCCCCCCACGCCCAGCACGATTTCCTGCTTGAGGCGATAGGCCGCATCGCCGCCGTAGAGGTCATGCGTGATCTCGCGGTCGGCGGGGTCGTTCTGGTCGAGGTGGGTGTCGAGCAGGAGGATGGGCACCAGATGCCCGAGCGGGCAGCGGTGCACGTACAGCCAGGGCCGCACCCACACGGGACGACCTTCGATGGTGATGGCGACCATCGCCTCCAGCGGCGCGCACCACTCGGCCGGCTGCCACCAGTCGGGCTGCTCGACCTGCCGGCCGCTCTCGTCGATGAGCTGCCGGAAGTAGCCGGCCCGGCTGACGAGCGTGACGAAGACCACCGGCAGTTCGAGATCCGCGCACGACCGCGCGGTATCGCCCGCCAGCACGCCCAAGCCGCCGGCGTAGGTGTGCATCTCGGGGCGGACCGCCATCTCCATGGTGAAGTAGGCGATGTGCGCGCGGGAGCGGAAGGGACTGAGTGCAGACATGCTCGGCTGCCTCCTGGGGCGGGCGCGCGTGAGCCACTCTCGGCCGGCGTCCGGTGTGCGCGGACTTTAGGCGTGCGGGGTCGACGCGGCTTGCGCAGGGTCAACCACGCCTGCTGGCAAGGGCGAGGGCGTGTCGACGCCGTGGCCCGCACAGGCCACCCAGCTCACGTCCAACGAACACCGTCCGTTCGGACCGAACCTGTCGAAGGCCCGGCCCGCCCCCGCTGCACGATGCGAAAGGCCTCCAGCACCGGTTCGCAAGCCTTGCGCTGGAGCACATCCTGCTCGTGCTCCAGGTCCCACAGCCCCATGCGCGTCCACTGCTTCCTGTCGTGCCACTCCGGCATGCCGAGGATCGGATACAGGCAGATGCCCGAAAGCGGAACGCCTTCAGCCAGCAACCCCTGCGCCATCGCCGACAGCTCGTGGATCCACGGCGCGCGGGCATCGCCCAGGGCGCTCGTCTCGGTGATCAGCACCTCGTTGCCATAGCGCCGCCACGCCGCGCGCACCAGCTCGCCCAGCGGCACGCGGCGAGGATCGTCATCACCCAGCGGCACACCTTCCGAACCCAGCTCCCACTGGTTCGTCCAGTAGTAGTTCAACCCCACGATGTCCAGCGCGCCGGGCGAACCGCCGAGTTCGGGTAGCTTGCGGCCGCTGACGATGTCCCAGAACTCGTACACCCACTCCTCGTTGAACCGGCGCGTGTGTTCGGCCTGCCCTGCATCGTCATGGGCCGCGACGACCCGGCAGATCGGGTCCACGTTCACGATGCGAGCGCCCGGCACTTCGCGCCGGATGGCCGCGATGCCGGCCAGCGCCGCCCGCGCGAGCACCACCTTCAGCTCATAGCCGCGTCCTCGCGCGTGGGGTGCGAAGCGCCCCACTTCGCCGGCCGCCCAGGCGAAATACGACGGCTCGTTCACCGGCGTGAAGTAGCAAGGCCCCGGCATGCGCGCGCCGATGTAGCGAGCCGCCGCGCCGCAATAGGCGGCGAAGCGGTCGACGAACCCATGGCCGAAGGGATCGAGGTCTTCCGGATAGCCGTAATGAAACAGATCCCAGATCACGTCGAAGCCCTTGCGCAGGGCCGCGTCTACGAAGGGCTGCACCGAGCTGAAATCGTAGTGGCCGCGCTGGTCCACCAGCGGCCAGCGGATGGCCTCGCGCACCGCGTGGATGCCGACCTCCCCCAGCCGGTCATAGTCGGCTTCGACGTGCAGGTCGTGCCCCGTCGCCGCGATCTGGTCGATCCACTCGCCGTGCATGTTGTAGCCCGTGGTGCACTCGAAGCCGGCCAGGTAGAAGCTGCGAAACATCCTTGCCCTCCTTCATGCCGCATGCGTGGCATGTGTGGCATGCGTGGTCAATAGCCCGACGGCGCTGCTTCCGCCCGCCACCAGCTCGCGATAGCGGGCCACGAGCGCGGTCGGGACGCGTTCCAGCCCGTTCGGGCCGGGCCGCAAGTCCCACAGCCCCATCTGCTTCAGGTAACCGTGCGGAGCCTTGTGCCCCTGCCTGTAAGCCCAGGTCACCAGCGCGAACAAGGGCCACCAGGTGTAGCCGGCCAGCGGGATGCCGCGCGCACGCACGCGGGCAACGGCCGCCACGGATTCCTCCAGCCACGCACGGCGCCGGGCCACCGACCCCTCCGATGCCGTTTCGCTGATGAGCAGTGGGCAACGGTAGCGCTGCCAGTACATCTGGGCGAGGCTATCGACGATGTCGGCCGACGCATAGCGCATGCGCATGCGCAGCCCGCCGCGGTGGCGCACCAGCGTCTTTTCGGAGAACAAGGGATACAAGTTGATCCCCATCACGTCCGGCTCCACCGCGTGCGCCTGGAACCAGGCGAGCTCACTTTCCGCGGCCCCGTGAGTGAGCAGCCAGTGGCACAGCGGGTGGCCCGGGCCGATGCGGCCGGTCACCAGGTCGAGCGCGAAAAAGACGATCTCCTGCCGCAGTTGCGCCTCGGCCTGCACCTCCTGCGAGCCGGCGTGGTACAGGTCGGTGGCATCGACATGCACCAGCACGATCTCGGGGTCCACCGACCGCAGCGCCTGCGAGGTGAGCACGATGCCCCGGCACAAGCCGAGCATCACGCGCACGAAGCCCGGCCAGCCGCGCCCGAACGGCGGCCACCAGCCGAGCTTGCCGCAGTACCACGCAGTCACGCGCGGCTCGTTCAGCGGGGTGTAGGTGTGGATGCGGCCGCGATAGCGTTGCGCCACGCGCGCCGCGTACTCGGCCATGCGCTCGCCGAAGCCGGGGTCGAGATACGCCCGCTCCATCCACCTCGGCACGCCATAGTGGACGAGGTCGACCACCGGTTGGATGCCCAGTTCGAGCAGGCGCTCCAGGGAGCGATCGGCAAACTCGAAGTCCCACGCGCCGGGTGCAGGGTTGATGCGGTGCCAGGGGATGCCGTAGCGCACCGCGCGCACACCGATCTCGGCGAACAGGCCGAGGTCTTCGCGCCAGCGTTCGTAATGCTGGGTGAGCTCGTACTCGTCCAGCGTGCGTCCGGTCTTGGGAAACGGGGCCGTGATGAAGGTGTCCTCGATGCCGGCCAGCCACTGGAACGCGGCCGGCTCGACGAGCCGGGCCAGCTCGCTGCGGGTGATGTGCACGTGGGCGCTCCCCGCGGTCACGCTCTTGCGCGTATGCCGGCCGCAACCGTCGGCAGCCGCTGCGCCGTCCAGCTCGGGCCCGGGGAGCGCGGCCCGTCGGCGGTGAAATGCAAGGCGTCGATGCCCATGCGGCGCGCACGCAGGTCGGGCCCCCAGGCGTGGTAGACGATGCAGGGGCTGCGGCCATCGGGCGCCAGCGTCACGCAGCAATGGCCCGGCCCGATCACATGGCCCGGCACGCTGCGCAACACGCGCGGCCCGGCCTGCGCGCCGGTGTCGTCATACGGCCCCAGCACCGAGTCCGCCACGACGTAGTCCACGCCGTAGGTCTCGGTTTGCCAGCAACCACCGCTGTACAGGCACCAGTACCGGCCGCCGTGCCGCACGACGAACGGCCCCTCCAGCGTGTGCCAGTCGACCACCTGCCCGTACATCGGCCGGCCGGCGGCGAAGCGCTGCCAGTCACAGCGCGCTCGTGCGATGGTGCGCGGCGCACCGGGCGCCAGCGAGGTCATGCCCTGCAGAGGCTGGACCACCAGCGCCGTACCCGCCCTCGCCGGGCGGCCGTGCTCATCGGCGAGATCGAGGAAATCTCGCGCGTGGAAGAGGTACCAGCGGCCGTCGGTGTCGCGAAAGGGATGGGGGTCGATCGCGAATGGCACCTCGCCCGGGTCGGTCAGCTGCGCGCAGTCGACATACGGCCCGAGAGGCGCATCGCTGCAGGCCACGCGCAGCTGATGCCGCCGGTCGCCGAAGCCCACCGAGTAATACATGAACCACCGGCCGCCCTCCTCTACGACCTCGGGCGCCCAGAACGTGTCGCCCAGGCCGTGGGCGGGGCGCACCAGGGCGCGCCCCGCCTCACGCCATTGCAGGAGATCTTGCGAGCGCAGCAGCGGGAAGACGCTCGGACCGGATGTGCCCGGCACCTCGCCGGCCGCTTCGGCACCACCGGTGCCGACGGCCAGGTACTCCCCGCCGTGCCGCCACACGAAGGGGTCGGCGAAGTACTGCCCATGCACCGGGTTCGTGTAGATGCGCTCATCCAACATCGTCTCCTGCTGCCGCCTTCCCCCGGCAAGCGGCGTGCGCGGGCGCGGCGGCGGGCACGCCGCAGCATTTCGCACCTTCGCCAGCGGTGTTAATCGACATGTCGGCTTGCCATAGGCATTGCGATCTGCAATCGATCCATTAGCATCGCGCACCAACAAGAACCAATCAGGCGAGGAAAGGACGAAGCCATGTCGCTTCTGCAGGCGCTCGCGCACGCACGTGCGCTTCAGGCCCGCCCCATCGAGGCGGCCGACCGCCGATTCCTGCGGATCCTGTATGCCTCTACACGCAGCGAGGAATTGGCTTGCACCGGCTGGCCGCCGTCAGAGCAGCAGGCGTTCCTCGCACAGCAGTTCGACTGCCAGGACCGCTACTACCGCGAGCACTACGCCGACGCCGAGTTCCTGTTGCTGGAGCGCGCCGGGTGCAGCATCGGCCGCCTGTACTGGCACGCCACCCCCTCGGCGCTGACGCTGATGGACGTGAGCCTGCTGCCCGAGTGGCGAGGCGGCGGCATCGGCAGTGAGCTCATGCACCTGATCACCGGCCATGCCGACCGGGCTGGTTTGCCCATCGGCCTGCATGTGGAGCCCGCCAACCCGGCGCATCGTCTCTACCAGCGCTTCGGCTTCGAGACGGCGGACGACAACGGTGTCTACCTGAAGATGCGGCGCCCGGCGCGGCAGCCCGTACACACGGCCTGCGAGGTGCTCGCATGAGCCCCGCCCGGCCACCCGTAGAGGCCATGAGCGTGCCCACCC
>CBINKC010000195.1:0-6766 GCA_966251135.1 uncultured Burkholderiaceae bacterium | reverse complement strand
AACCAGAGTCAAAGCTCAGGTCCTATCGGGGCGACAAGCATTCTGACGCGGGGGGCGGGCTTCAAGGTCCTGACCGAGAGCCAGCGCGTGGAGTTCGAGGTGATGCAGGGCCAGAAGGGTCTTCAGGCTGGTCGTATCCGGCTGATCTGAGCGTCCTTCCACGATGACGTTTCGGTGGAAATCATCGCGTCTCGCGACATGAGTCACGACGTTATAAATGCCGAGATCACTCGCCTGTTTGACGTGGTCTCTCCAAGTCACGCCGCTGGTGCGCCCGGTCATTCAAGCTCGTGGAGTAGCCCGGCTCCGGGCCAGATCGAGCGCATCGCGCGCTTCGTGGTCGCGCCTTGGGGCCGCGAAGATGGTGCACGCTGTCTTGGATGGCGTGTGACCGGCTCCGCAGCCCCTTTAGTTCCCTAGCACCAAGCGGGCCCGGCCGCGCCACGAGCCCGACATCAGCTCGCGCGCCACGCGTCGCCATGTCGCCGGCCATACCGTGCGACGGGGGCCGATGCGCACCAGCCATGACAGCAACATGGTGGATGCCACGGTGAGCACCGCATACCCGAGCGCGAAGGCCACGAACTGGAGCCCAGTCGCTTCCGCCGGCACCGGCGTGGCGGCCGACGCTGTCGTGAGCCGCTCATACACGACCCAGGGCTGGCGTCCGACTTCGGCCACCACCCACCCTGCGATCATTGCGATCCAAGGCAGGGGGGCACAAATCCACAGTATCACGGGCAGGGCGTGCGCATCGCCGCACGCGCGCTGCCACCGCCAAAGCGACCACCCGATGGCCAGTGCGAGCAGCACAGCGCTGCCGACCATCACGCGAAACGCCGTGAAGATCACCCGCACGTTGGGCAGGCTGGCCCGGGCGGTGGCCTCGATGCGTTGGCCGGCGCTGAGGTCCGGCCAGCCGGGTGTTCTGCGAGCCGTGACTTCATACAGCTGGCGCCACCCTGCGCCCTCGCTGGCGTCGGGAGCCTGCAGCCCCGCAGCGATCTGGCGTTGAGCCCGCTCCAGGTGCTCTTTCAGCCCGGACAGCGGCTCCTCAGTGCCGACCAGCCAGCTCAGTACATACGGCACCTCCAAAGCATGGCGGTTGGTGCGCGTGGCTGGGTCGGGCCACGCGACCATGGTCCAGGCTGATGCGCCCTGGCCTCGCGCCCAGTGCGCCTCCATCGCGGCGAACTTCATCGGCTGATGCTCGTAGATAGCACTCGCGCTGTGGTGGCCTGTCCATATCACGGCCACGAGGGCGATGGTCGCCATCGGCAGCGCGACCGTGATCGATGACCGGGCCGCTGCCGGATAGCGCCGTCTACGACGGCGCAGCAGCCATGCGGATACGGCAATCACCAGCATGGCGCCGGTCAGCATGGCGGCGCCCATCGTGTGGCTCAGCTTCCACAGCGCCGTCGGGTTGAGGAACATGGCCGCGGCCGAATTCACATGCATGCGATCGTGCACTACCTCGGTGGCCGCGGGGTGCTGCATCCAGGCATTGAGCGCCAGGATGGAAGCCGATTGCAACACCAGTAGCGCGAGCAGGCTCCATCGCGCCGCCGCCCGCGCGGGGGCGCTCAGACGGTCTCCGGCCAGGGACAATGCGAGCACCAGCACCAGCATGAAAGGAGCAATGATCCCTTCCAGGGTCGTCGTGGCGCGCAGCGCCTCCGTCGCCTGCTCGCTAAAGCCCTGCCATTGGAGATGCAGTTGCTCGCGCAGCGGGAAGCCGGTCAACGCGCCCATGGCCCACGCCAGGATGAAGAACCGGTTCCAGTAGCGCGACGCTCGCAGGCAGCTGCGGCTGGGGCGCAGGGCATGCCAGGTGTCGAGCACCGCCACCAGGGCCAGCATCCCGATGGACAGCGGCACGAAAAGGAAGTGGTAGGACGCCGTCAACGCAAACTGGATGCGAAACGGCAACAGAGTCGAAGGGTCCATGGTGGGCCTTTTCTCTTGGAGATGCAGCACACCCCGCCGGCTCGTCGCGAGCAGCGTATGCAGCGGCTGGGGAAGGGCGTGGACCCGGCGGGCAGCCGGGTCCGCCGCTCGTTCTAGAGACGAATCAGGGAGTGCGCGGGCCGATCCTCGACTTCACGGGCGCCCGGCCCTTTCCGGCGGAGAAGATGTCCTCCGCGATGCGCAGACCCAGGGGCAAGCCGCCAACCCTTTCGCGGCTGAGGTCCGGCTTGCCGTTCGGCCCGAGAGCGAAGGCATCGAAGGACCAGTGCACGCCCAGGAACACACGGCTGAAGCCGTTCTCGATGATCATCTGCCACAGGCCGTCGTCGAACCTGCGCAGATGGCGAGGACGCACGGTGCCGGCGTTGTCCTGAGTCTTGCCGTTGAGCTCGTCGGAGACAAACGGGCCGGCGTAGATGTTGTCGTTTTTGCGGTTGCCTATCGGCACGCCGTAGAACAGGCGCGTCATGTGCAGCGCGGCGGCGCCGAAGGTCGCATGGCCGGAGGGATAGGCGGGGAACGGCGGTGTGAAGTTCTTGTCGTAGCGCCCGGTCTCGGGCACGTAGCTGTTGCTGTGCGGCGCACCCAGCGGCAGCCAGTCGGGGTCGCACAGATCGCTGATGTTGTCCTTCGGCGTAGTAGCCGCGGGCCCCATGGAGGCGTCATGCTCGCGCACCCCCAGTACCGGACGCCACAGATCGTGGATGTACTTCTGGTCCCAGGCGAGGATGCCGGCGTCCGCCATCGCGACGTTGACCAGGGCGAACAGGCGGGCGTTCTCGTCCACGGAGTTCACCTTGCCCGTCGCCGGATTGATGACCTTCATCGCGACCTCGCGCACGATCTGGTTGTACAGCCGAGGCGGCGTGCCGATCTCGCGCACGCCGTCATAGGCCCAGAACAGGCCGATCAAGGTCTCGTCGTTGATGCGCTTCCTGAACTTCACAGGCAACGTGCCCATCAGGTGCGGCGCGATGCCAAAGCCTCGCACATCTTCGACGCCGCGTTTGTATTCGGTACTCCCCAGCGCAGGCGGTGGCTCCAGTTCGTGCCGCTCGGTCACCGCGAAGAGCTTGGACAGAGCGCCGTAGCGCGGAGCGTGCGCCACTTGGTCCGGGTGCGCGGGATCGGGGCGGTGCCGTCCCGGCAGGTTGGAGTACACGTGGCCATGCCCATCGATGGGCGGGTCGCTGGCGCGATCGTCGAGGATCGCCTTCGCGACCGCGGCACCGAAGGCCGTGCCCTCCGTGACGCCGCCGCCGGAAAGGCTGGCGGCCGCCAGACGCTCATCGAAGAAGGCCTTTTGTCGCGGGAACAGGGCGGTGAGGCAGGCATGCGCGGCGGAAGCGACTGCGGCCGCCGCGTTGGCGCCAGGCGCGGGGGACGTGGGCACCGCAAGGTAGCGCGGCAGATTCACCCCGCCCACCACGCCCGCGTGTGCGTCGTACATGGCGAGGTGCACGATGGCCATTGCCCGGGAGCTGAGCGTCGGCCCACCCTGCTCGGGGATGGGCTGGTTGGTGCCTGCCACGTTGCTGAAGTCGCGTCGATTGGCCTCTATGGCCACGTCGTTCCAGTAAAGGATGTGATCCATCTCGTTTCCTCTCTGTTCCTTGTTTCAAGTACCAGCAACCGGCTGTGCGGACCGACCGAACCCGCTGCCGACCAAGTCACCTTGTCGACGCGACGTTGCGGTCTCCGTTTCGATGTCGAGAGACTAGGGCTGTGCTGACAAGAAATGCCCCCCTATCTCTTGCCGTGGTCTACCCCTTTTGATCTAGGGATTCGCGTCGCAGACATCCGGAGGAAGGAAGAGCGCGCGCTTGTCGACCTGGTATGGGGCTACGGCTTGCCCCGCCTGAAGAGCGTCACCTTCGACGTCATCACGCTGGTGGCCGCGGTGGGCGCCGTCCCGGCGTCCGAAGGATCAGGACCGCGCCTGGAGCAACGGTGAGCGCTGCTGGCCCACACGCGACGAAAGCGACGGCGCCGGTGGTGAAGCTGGGTTATTCATCCATGTCGCTGCGCGAACTCGTGCAGCTCGACCGGCAGAAGTTGCGGCAGGCGCGCCGCACCCTGGGGCGGTACGCGCCGCCGCCATCATTACTGCGCTACACAACGAGACCGGTCAAGGTCTCCCGACGGTACGTGAGGGCCCCGAGACGCTGACGGCCAGCCGGCTCTACGCGTCTTCAAGGGGATGCCGGCGCGCGAACAGGCTCGCATCCGCCAGCGGCACACCCAGGGACGACACCGCTGCGCGAGGCGCGCCAACGATTGCATCGGCACTGAAACTGGAGCGTTCCTGGGAGCTATTTGATGTCACCGCAGGTGACATAGG
Organism: uncultured Burkholderiaceae bacterium; assembly: GCA_966251135.1. Classification (GTDB taxonomy): domain Bacteria; phylum Pseudomonadota; class Gammaproteobacteria; order Burkholderiales; family Burkholderiaceae_C; genus Albitalea. The sequence continues at coordinate 2,454 of CBINKC010000195.1, read as the reverse complement.
TCTTCAGGTCTGCACTGCTCTTGTGCACGTTGATGGCACCACCCTTGCCCACGATGTCCGCCAGCTTCATGTCCAGGGTCGTCGTCGAGTGTCCACCGACCACGTTCTGAAGTGGAATGCGAGGCTTCGGATCGATGTTTGCGCAGCGACCATCATGGATGTGCGCGGGCTGGGGAGTCGAATCGGGAGCACCAGCCAGCTTGATCACGACCTGAGTCTTGTCGCCTTGCGGTGTGAGCGTCGCGATTCCGCTCTCGCCAGACTTGTTCTGTGCCGAAAGATTGACGGTGATGGGCTCGTTTTGGGCGAGTGCCGCACCGGCGGCAACTAGAGCAACGGCGGCATAGAGGCCATAGAGAGGGGGACGCTTCATGGTAAGCCTCCGAGGTTGAGGCTGAGGAGGCGGCAACCAGCGTGCCACAGGTGGACGCGTCGTAACCTGTCGTTCACACAGCGGGTTGGCGCGTGCGGCCATGTTCACGGCCGGTGCCTGTCGCATAGGGGGCTCAGTTCGGTCGCACGCTGACGCAATGCCGCGCCCTTCCCACGCGCCGATTGTTAGGCTCCAGTCATGGACGCCTTGATCACCGCCTCCGCGCGTGCGCTCGCCGCTGGCGACGCCCTCGGCGCGCTCAAGCGCGTTGCCTTGCGTGACGACCCACCTGCGCTCGCGCTTCGCGGGATCGCGATGGCACAGTTGAGCCAGCACGCGCGTGCCAGAGAACTGCTGCGACGCGCTGCCGGCGCGTTCGGCCCTCATGAGGAACTGGCAAGGGCGCGTTGCATGCTCGCGGAGGCCGAAGTTGCGTTGGCCATGCGCGATCTTCACGGGCCCGCCCGGATGCTGGCCGGGCTTGCTGCCACGCTCGAGAGGCACGGTGATCGCCCCAACGCACTGCACGCAAAGCTGGTCGCGGCCAGGCGATTCCTTTTGCTCGGCCGCCTGCCCGAGGCCGCAGCCATGTTGGAAGCCCTCGACCTGCGAGGCCTGCCGCCCACGTTGGTGGCTGTGGCCGAGCTTGCCGTCGCCGAGGTAGCGCTGCGCTCGCTGCACTCAGGATCGGCCAAGGCAGCCCTTGCGCGCGCGCACCATGCCGCATACCGGGCCGGCATTCCGTCGCTGATGGCCGAGGTGGCCGAAGCGCGGACTTCACTCAACCGGCCCGCCGCACGGCGCGTCAGCGGCGGCGCTGTGCACCTGCTGAGGATTGACGAGGTCGAGGCCTTGCTCGCTTCCAGCGCGCTGGTGCTCGATGGCTGCAGGCGCGGCCTCGCCGCGGCGGGCGCGTGGCAGCCATTGACACGCCGGCCGATCCTGTTCGCGCTGGCTCGCGTGCTGGCAGAGGCTTGGCCACAGGACGTCGAGCGAGACGTCCTTATCGCCACTGTCTTCCGCACGCGGCGGCCAGACGAGACACACCGCGCACGCCTGCGGGTGGAGATCGGGCGTCTGCGCGAACTCGTCAAGGACATGGCGGCCATCGCAGCGACATCGCGGGGCTTCGTCCTCCAGCCGCGGGCCGCATCCGAGGTGGTCGCGCTGTCTCCGCCCATCGATGGCGAGTCGGCCTCGCTGCTGGCGCTGCTAGCCGATGGCGCCGCGTGGTCGACGTCCGCCCTGGCGCTGGCCATGGGCGCCAGCCAGCGCACCGTGCAGCGCGCGGTGGCCGAGTTGGAGGCGGCTGGGCATGTGCGCGGCATCGGCCAGGGTCGAACGCGCCGCTGGCTGACGTCGCCGCTGGCGGATTTCACGACAAGCTTGTTACTCCCCGCTTGGTTGCCCGGTGCGTAGAGTGCTTTCACCGCGCCGATTTCAGGCGCCACACGAAAGGAAACAAGCCATGAGCACCAAGACCCGCAGCAACCCGGCGACAAGCAAGGCGCACGTTGCCGACGTCGTGGGCGAGTTCGGCCCGTTCGACGGTGCGAACCAGATCCATGGTGTCAGCTATGACAGCGCCAGTATCTGGGCAGCCACCGGGGAGCAGTTGTTGGCTATCGATCCCCGCAGCGGCGAGGTCACACGCGCTCTGCAGCATGCCTGCGACGCGGGCACCGCCTTCGATGGCCAGCACCTCTACCAGATTGCCGAATCGCGTATTGACAAGATTGATCCCGCGACGGGAGAAGTGGTGGGTTCTATCCCGGCGCCCGGGGGCGGTGGTGACTCCGGCCTCACGTGGGCCGAGGGAAGCTTGTGGGTGGGTCAGTACCGCAGCCGCAAGATTCACCAGGTTGACCCCGCCACGGGCGCCATACAGCGCACCATCGAGTCCAACCGTTTCGTTACCGGCGTCACCTGGGTCGATGGCGAGCTGTGGCACGGCACCTGGGAAGCCGACGAGAGCGAGCTACGCCGGGTTGATCCGAACAGCGGCGAAGTGCTGGTGCGCCTGGACATGCCGCCGGGCATCGGCGTGAGCGGCCTCGAGTCCGACGGCGCCGATCTCCTGT
>CBINKC010000194.1:0-6813 GCA_966251135.1 uncultured Burkholderiaceae bacterium | reverse complement strand
GGGCGTCCCTTGTGGCAGCCCGGCGGGAGGCAGCATGACCTCCTGGCAACTCGTGCGCATGTTTGCCGGTGTGTTCATCCTGATGTCGCTGGCGTTGGGCGTTCCCGGCAGCCCGCTGTTCGTGAGCCCCTGGTGGCTGGCCTTCACCGCATTCGTCGGCGTCAATCTGCTGCAAAGCTCGTTCACGCGCTGGTGCCCGCTGGAGATCATCCTGCGCAAGCTGGGCGTCAAGGCCGGCTGCTGATGCCATGCCCGCCGACGCGATCGTGACGCCACGCTCGATGAGACGCGCGGGAGCGTGCATCGTGCTGGCGCTCGCCGCCACGCTCGCCCCCGCCGCCTGGGCCCTGGACCTCGTGCAAGCCTGGCAGGGCGCCGAGCGGCACGCGCCCGACGCCGCGGCCGCCCGCGCGGCGCGCGAGGCCGGCGCCGCGCGGGGCACCCAGGCCCAGGCGCTGTGGCGTCCGAACGTGATGGTCGAAGGTGGCGCCTCGTACGCCTCCCACGAATCCGCCACCCGCGGCGCGCAGTTCTCGGCGCCCGGCTTCGGGCAATCCACCGGCGTGTCCTTCGACACCTCGGTTACCGGCGGCACCGCCACGCGCTACGCCGTGGCCCTGCGCCAGCCGGTGCACAGCCGCGAGCGCAGCGCGCGCAGCAGGCAACTGCAGATCGCCGCCGAGGCCGCCGGGTTCGAGTGGACGCAGTCGCGCCAGGACCTGATGCTGCGCACCGCCGACGCGTACTTCGACACCGCGCTGGCCCATGAGCGCCTGCGCCTCATCGCGCGCCAGCAGGATGCGGTGGACCGCGCGCTCATCGAGGCGCGCGACCGCTTCCGCATCGGCGACCGGCCGGTGATCGACGTGCACGAGGCCACCGCACGCGCCGCGGCCCTGCAGTCCGACCGCCTGGCCGCCGAGACCCGGCTGCAGCTCAGCCGCACGGCCCTGACCGACCTCACCGGCCTGCCCACCGGCGACGCGCCCCTGCCGCTGCCCGGCGAGGTGCGCATCGATGACGTGGGCGCCCTGCCCGACTGGCTCTCGCGCGCCGACCGCCACAACCCCGGCCTGCGGCTCGCGGCGTCGCAGGTGCAAGCCGCGCAGGCCCAGGCGCGCGGCTCCCGCCAGGCCGCCTCGCCCACGGTGGATGTGGTGGCCCAGCTGGGGCGCGAGCGGCTGTCAGGCGACGGCGACTACGGCAGCGCCAGCAACACGAACCGCAACGCCGCCATCGGCGTGCAAGTCGCACTACCGCTGTATACGGGCGGGCTGCGCAGCGCGCAGCACACGGAGCACTTGGCGCTCGTGGACCAGGCGCAAGCCGACCTCGACCGCGCCCGCCAGCAAGTCGCGCAGCAAACCCGCACGGCGTGGCTCGACCTCGCCGTGGGCCAGAGCCAGACGGCCGCGCTCGCCGCCGCGCTGGAAGCCAGCCGTGCGCGGCTCGATGCCACGCGGGTGGGCCTGCAGGCCGGCGACCGCACCACGCTCGATCTGCTCAACGCGGAGAACGACGCCGCAGCCGCCGAGCTGGCGCTGCTCGACGCCCGCATCCGCCTCGTCACCCGCCGACTGCGCCTGGCCGCCATGGCCGGCGAGCTCGACGAAGCCTCGCTGCAGCGGGCCAACGCGCACTTGCAGCCCACCCACCCCTGACAACCCACTGATAACCCAGGAACAGGAGACATCGCCATGGCGCACATCGTTGTACTCGGCGCCGGCATCGGCGGCATGCCGGCCGCATACGAACTGAAGGAAGCGCTCGGACGCGAGCATCGCGTCACCGTCATCAATGCGGTGGACTACTTCCAGTTCGTGCCCTCCAACCCCTGGCTCGCGGTCGGCTGGCGCGACCGCGAGTCGATCACCCTGCCCATCCGGCCCGCGCTCGAAAGCAAGGGCATCGAGTTCATCGGCCAGCCCGTGGTGCGCATCGATGCCGGCGGCAACGCGGTCGAGCTGAAGGACGGGCAGCGCGTGGCTTACGACTACCTCGTCATCGCCACCGGCCCGCGCCTGGCCTTCGAGGAAGTGCCCGGCTCCGGCCCGGCCGCCGGCCACACGCAATCGGTCTGCACGGTCGACCATGCCGAGCATGCGCTGGCCGAGTACCAGCGCTTCATCGGGGAACCGGGCCCGGCGATCATCGGCGCGATGCCGGGCGCATCGTGCTTCGGGCCGGCCTACGAGTTCACCTTCATCTTCAGCCGCGACCTGCAAAAGCGCCGCATCCGCCACAAGGTGCCCATCACCTTCGTCACCTCGGAGCCCTACATCGGCCACCTCGGCCTCGGCGGCGTGGGCGATTCCAAGAGCATGCTCGAAAGCGAACTGCGCAACCACGACGTCAAGTGGATCTGCAACGCCAAGGTCACCCAGGTCGAAGCCGGCAAGATGTTCGTCACCGAGCTGGACGACATGGGCCAGGTGAAGAAGGAGCACGAACTGCCCTTCAGCTACAGCATGATGCTGCCGGCCTTCAAGGGCGTGGATCCCGTGGCGGCGGTGGAGGGTTTGTGCAACCCGCGCGGCTTCGTGCTGATCGACGAGCACCAGCGCAGCAAGAAGTACCGCAACATCTTTTCCGCCGGCGTGTGCGTGGCGATCCCGCCGGTCGAGGCCACGCCGGTGCCCACCGGGGCGCCCAAGACGGGCTACATGATCGAGTCGATGGTCACGGCCATCGTCCACAACATCGTGTCCGATATCAAGGGCCAGCCTGCCACCGCCAAGGCCACGTGGAACGCGATCTGCCTGGCCGACATGGGCGACACGGGCGCCGCATTCGTGGCGCTGCCGCAGATCCCGCCGCGCAACGTGAACTGGTTCAGGAAGGGCAAGTGGGTGCACCTGGCCAAGATCGCGTTCGAGAAGTACTTCCTCTACAAGATGAAGAACGGCAGCTCCGAGCCTGTGTACGAGAAGTACGTGCTCAAGGCACTGGGCATCACGCGCCTGACCGAGCGGCAGTAGGTCGCAGCGCCTTTCTTCATCGGCAATGGCCTGCCACAACTGGCTCCGGCCACGGCCCGAACCGCATACATTCAGCGCAACGAACCGCCGTGTACGTGACCCGTAGGCAGGGTGGTGTCGGAGGGAGGCGCCGTGAGGCGTCTACCTGTCTCGATCAGGCCTCACCAACAATTCGCCTCACTCATGCGCTTCGAAGGCACCCTCACCTCCTGGAACGACGAACGCGGCTTCGGGCGTATCGAGTCGAGCCAGGGAGGTGAGCCGATCTTTGTGCACATCTCGGCGTGGCCACGTGGGAGTGGTCGTCCGCAGCTGAATCAAGCCGTCACATTCGAGGTCGAGCTTGGCCCCAAGGGCAAGCGGGCGCGAAACGTCCAACTAAGCCAAAGCCGAGTGCGTCGCCCAGCCAGGCAGACTGAGCGCGCCGGTCGAGCGCAATGGGGTACCGCCACATTGTTTGCCATACCGGCATTTCTCGTTGTCTATGCAGTCGTCGCAGCAGTATGGAAGTTGCCTTTCTGGGTCGCGGGTCTGTATCTCTCGCTGAGTGCAGCGACTTTCATCGCCTATGCCGCAGACAAGTCCGCCGCAGCCAGTGGCGCATGGCGCACACGTGAGAACACTCTGCACGCATTGGCACTCGCGGGAGGTTGGCCCGGCGCACTACTGGCGCAGCAGTTCATCCGCCACAAGTCCACCAAGCAGGAATTCAGGCAGGTGTTCTGGGCGACCGTACTTCTGAATGTGGTCGGTTTGGTCGTTCTCGCTTCACCAGTCCGGCAGTCGCTGCTGCAAGCGCTGTGAGGCCTACCCTTAGACCAGGCGTAGCGCCGACGGCTGGGCCCGAGGGCGCACCCGTTGCAGTACGTGTGGGGTTGGGTTGCCGGACGGGAATCGCGGCATTCCACGCGGTCTTGCCGGCATACCTATGCCGTTGCACAGCAGCAGGGCCACAACGTCACAGTCCCAGCCGAGCGCGGTGAAGTGGCGCGCTGCCGGACCAGGCCGCAGGGGCCGGCTTCGTACACGATGCGCAGTTGGTGACCGGCACTGACCAGCTTGCGCATCGACCCGGTCACCACATCGACGCCTCACGAACCGTGCCGAGGTGGCGCACCTCAGCATCGCGTGGCGCGTCGGACACCGCGATGTCGACGCTGTCCTTGTGAACGTCCAGACCTACGAGCAGAGTGCTAGATTCCTGCATGGTCCGTCTCCTCGCAAGTTCACAACGACCCGACCGACCATCGGTCCGGTGCATTGGTGTAGCAAACCTACGAAGCCATCTCGTCTAGTCCCCCACATGTACGCCTGCCCTCACTGCAAGAGCCAATCGGTACGGTTCATGTCCAAGTTGCTTTCGTCTCGCGCGTTCCCCGTAACGTGTGGTGGCTGCAAGGGCTTGAGCTACGCGCCAGGCTCCGCGGGCGGTATCGTCATGGTTGTCAACGCTCTCGTGCTGACCGGCGCTGGCTTTTGCGCCGTGTACTGGCAATCGTGGATGCCGCTGGTGCCCGGAGTAGCTGTGGCATTTGCTTTGTGGTTGCTCCGGCTGCACTTCGAGCCACTCTTCAGTCTGTCCGAGCAGCAGGTCTCGCAGGCACGGGTGAAGGGCAGCAGCTTGCTCCTGGCAATCCTCTTCAGCCCACTGCAATGAGCCACCTCCTATTAGCTGCCACATGTTTGCGTCAAACGCCGGCAGTGCCCGCAAGCACCGTAGGGGCCAACCTCTCCATCGAGACGATGCGCAGCTTGTGACCGGCACTGACCAGCTTGCGTATCGACCTGGCCACCGCATCGACGCCGCCACAAAACCGTCCCGAGGTGGCGGAACCTCGGCGTCGCGTGGCGCGTCGGCCACCCCAATGTTGTCGATGCTGTCCTTGTGTACGTCCAGGCCCACGCGCATGGGCCTGCCACAACTGGCGCCAGGGCCTGAACCGCATGCATTCAACGCAACGAACTGCCGTTTACGTGACCCGTATGCGCGGTGGTGAGGGAGGGAGACGCCGTGAGGCTTCTTCCTATGCCGATTAGGCCTCGGACTTCACCTTTGCATCGTTCCTACATGAGCAACTTTTGGAAGCTTCGCCGTCAACTCGTCTGTGATGCCGCCTCGACGCCGGTTGCGTGGCCCGCGAAGGTTGATCTCATGTATCGACTCAAGCCCGCTGACCTTTTCGGAGTCCCGGATGAGGGTACACAGCGCTCAACCATGAGCGGTGAAACCAAGTTCTCAATCAACGGCGAGACCGGCAAGTTCACTGTGCTTGAAACGGGGAATCTCTCACTGTTCCACCTCGATGGAACGTTTAAAGGCGGTTCACTGAAGATAGTCGGCAATGAGGTGTCGCTGGTGGCATCCGTGGCAAGCGAATCCCATCTTGAATCGCTCATGAACTGGGCTGCAGTTCTGCTCACACAGTTTCTCACTGTTCAGATTGGTGCCTTCGTTGACATTGAGTCAGTAGCGGGCACGGTCTCGGGGCAGAAGGTTGCAGCGCTGTACTCTGCCGAGAGTTATAGCATCCTACTTGCCAGTGTCGACGCAGAACTCCGAGAAGAAAGAATCAAGAATGCTCTGCTTGGACCATCCATCGAGAATCCATCCTACTCAAGGTTCGCCGCAAGCACGAGCTACTTTCACCACGCGCTCCGCCTGATTTCTCCATTGGAGGTGAATTATGTTCCATACAGCGCTCACGCTGAAGTCCTATTGAATCTGGCAAAGTCCATTGATATTCTGTTCAGTGCCCCTTCGCGTGATGCTCTTCGCGAGCGACTGCGTGAACTCGGCTACTCGGATTCTCAAATCGAGTCGCAGATTGTGCCGATTCTGCTCGTGAGAAACGAGATGGATGTCGGTCACCCAGCATCGGGGCACGCCAATACAGAAGATGTCGCGACGCTCAGACGGTTCGTAGATCGCTCGCTCAAGAACGTGGCCGCAATTCTTCAGACTGTGTGGCAGCGCATCTGCTCAAACCAGAACTACTTGGCTTCGCTGCCCGGCGATGGCGACACTGACCGCGCAAGACTCACGGCAAAACTGAAGGCCTATCTGAAGGAACCCAGTCTCGACCCAGGCGCTCGCACTCCAATAATCATATCCATAACCTGAGTGCACCGAGGCCTCTCAAATGACGACCGCTCGAACTCAACGACAGATCTGCGCGTTCATCGACGTTCTGGGCGGCGCGACGCTCTTCCAGAACAAGAATCGCGTGCGTGCAAGCGCGTTTCTCAGTTGCTTGCAGGAATTCGAACGTCGACTTAACGGCTGGTCCCATCACTTCCCTAAGCGAAGGCAATGCACGACCCTCGTAAAGACGTTCAGCGACAACGTCTTCGTGGCGTTTCCCTTTGGATCCAGCTCCAAGATGAGTGACGAGGACGTTGTTCACACCTTCTTGCGCGAACTCAAGCATCAGATCCATGAACTGACTTTGTATGCTGGGTTCCCCATAAGGGGCGCGGTGTCGGTGGGCGGCTTGATGCTTACAGACAAATTCTTGTTTGGCCCTGCCCTGGTAGATGCCGTGCAACTTGAGAAGACCGCCATCTTTCCTAGAGTCGTGCTTGGTGAATCTGTCCTGAAATACATCAAGCCCGATGGTCCGGCGGCGGATCTAACGATCCGGGACGCTGATGGTAAGACGTTCCTCCACTACCTAGGGGGCCTAGCGGGCTTCGACATTTGTCTCAAGAGACATCGGGACTATGTGCGCGAAGGACTACTCAACAATGCCGGTCGCGTGCACGAGCGCCAGAAGTATGAATGGTTAGCTCAATATCACAACTTCTCTGCCAGGCATGCAGGGAAGCCTGATCTGAC
>CBINKC010000193.1:0-6819 GCA_966251135.1 uncultured Burkholderiaceae bacterium | reverse complement strand
GAGGACGCATGGCTGTTCTTCCACATGCTGTTCGAGCTGATCTGGCAGTACCGCTTCCTCTACCGCGACCTCAACGACCTGCTGTCGAAGAACCGCCGGCTGGAGACGCGCTTCCAGTCGGTGCTGAAGAACAAGTCTCGCGCCGTAGAAAGCGTGCTCGATGGGCTGGCTCGCGGCAATGCCCTGCACATGGATCTGCAGGAGGCCAAGTCGGTCGCCACCTCGATGGTCGTGGTGCTCACGTATTGGCTCAACTACGAGTACGTGCGCGACCCGCGCCGCGCACTGGAACCCGAAACAGCCTCGGCGGCGCTGCTGCGCGGCGCCTGCCATGTGCTCAGCCTGCTCGTGCCTTATCTTGATCCGGCCCAGAAGGAGCATCTGCTCGGTCTGGTGCGCAAGTACAACGCCCCATAGGAGACTTCCATGGCCAAGTGGACTTCCTTCCCCTACGACAACGCTGCCTACATCTACGGCGCCCCGGCGCTCAAGAAGCACTGGTCCCGGCTGCACGCCGGCGATGCGGAACCCTGGCCGAAGGACGAGCAGACGCAGTCCGCCTGGGCGCTCTACCATGCCGGCGAGTTCCACAAAGCCGCAGAAGCGGGGCTGAAGGCCGGTGGTGCGGGCATCACTGCCGCGAACAAGGCACAGGCCATCTACGCCAACTACCTGGAGAAGAGCGAAAAGAACAAGCTGGCGCTCTTCATGGAAGTGGCCGAGCGGGCCGAAGCCCAGGCAGCCGCGGAACCGGACAACGCCAATGCCTACTACCTCATGGCCTACGCCCTGGGGCGCTATGCACAGGGCATCAGCGTGACGAAGGCCTTGGCACAGGGGCTGGGCAGCAAGGTGAAGAGGGCTCTGGAAACCGCCATCGAACTCCAGCCCAAGCATGCCGACGCGCATATCGCCCTGGGCTCTTTCCATGCCGAGGTGATCGACAAGGTGGGCTCACTGCTGGGCCGCGCACAGGGCGCGAGCAAGGACACAGGACTCGCCATGTACAAGCAGGCGCTCAAGCTCAATCCGCACTCGGCCATCGGCCGCGTGGAATACGCCAACGGCTTGGTGATGCTCGAGGGCGAGAAGAAGATGAAGGACGCCGAGAAGCTCTATGCCGAAGCGGCCGAGTGCGAACCCATGGATGCCATGGAACGACTGGATGTGGAGATGGCGAAGGCTGAACTCGAGGACTGAGTTTCGCGGCCCATCACGGCCGGCTCACTCCTCGCCCCAAGGCAGCATCAGGGTCATCAGGAGAAGCTTCTCGAACTCGGGCTCGAACCGGTCGATCACCTGCCGTGGCTCGGGACATAGGTGCTCGTCGGTGATCAAGCCGAATTGCACGCCGCCGCCATAGGACAGGATGCTCACACCGACGCCGATGTGGCCCGACTGGGGCACCCAGAACATGGTCTGGCGCAGCGTGGCGCCGCAGAACTCCAGCGGCTGCCCTGGACCCGGCACGTTCGTCATCACCGCCGTGGCCTTCTTCGCGAACATGTTGAGCAAGGCGTCTTGCGCCGGCTTGACGAGCAGACCCGCCACGGCCAGCACGGCGTAGGCCAGCACAGGCTGGTAGCTGCCCTTGAGTTCCTGCATGCGTCGGCGCACCGCATGCAACCGCTCGACCGGGTTTTCGATGCCGATGGGCAGGACCAGGGGCACCAGTCCGAACCGGTTGCCCAGCTCATGGGCCTTCTCGAGTGGACGCAGGTTCACCGGCACCATGGCGCGGATCTCGCGACCCGTGGGGTCATCGCCATGGGCACGCAGATACGCCCCGAAAGCACCGGCCACACAGGCCAGCAAGACGTCATTGACCGAGCAGTTCAACGCCTTGCCCACGGCCTTGACGTCAGCCAGAGAGATCGGCTCGCCCCAGGCGGCCTTCTTGCGGCCCACCGGCTGTCCCTTGAGCCGCGTGGAGGAATCGTCGGGCATGAGCGCAAGCGAGGCCACGTCGCTCAGCACCTGATAGCCGGACCTGGCCATGTCCACCGAGCCGAACAACGGCTGGTACGGGTTGGCCAGCATTTCGATGGACTTCGCGACACCGCTGCCATACATGCCGAGGGCCTTGACAGTGAGGTCGGTGAACGGCTTGAGCACCGCATCGGCCAGCCAGTCCCCCTCGGACCCGGCCTCGTCGGCGACTCGGCGACTGCGCGCCGGCGGCTCGGCGCCGCCGTCCGTAATGGACAGCATCACCGAGATGAGCGCGATCCCGTCGGCGATGCAGTGATGGACGCGGGCCACGAGTGCGCTGCCGCCGTCGTAGTGCTCGATGAAATGGAACTGCCACAGCGGTCGAGAACGATCCAGGGGCTGGGTGGCGAGTTCGCCAACCAAATGCTGCAGGGCATCGCGCTCGCTCTGGCCCCGTCGACGCCGGAGCTGGTGCGCGACGATGTGGTGGGAGAGGTCGAAATCGGGATCGACGACCCAGTTCGCTCCCATGGCGTCTTCGACCACCTTCTGCCGGAAGCGGCGGTACTTGAGCAGCTTGTCGGTCACGCGCTGCGCCAGCGCCTCGTAGGTGATCGCCGGGTGCAGCAGCCACACCCCGACGATCATCATGAGGTTGACCTCGTTATCCATCCGCAGCCAAGCCGTGTCCACGCGGGACATGCGCTCGGTGGTGGCAGGCAGCATGAGAGTCTCCCTAGTCATTTGCATGAGCGGGCCACGTGCTGAGTAACATGGCCCGTTCCACGAATTCTCACGTACCGGAGATCGAATCCATGACCGTGCAAGCACATTTCGAGAGGGCAGTCGCCGAATCCAAGGCCCTGCCCGAGAAGCCCGACAACGCCACGCTGCTGAAGATGTATGCGCTGTACAAGCAGGCGACCGCGGGCGACGTGGAAGGCAAGCGGCCCGGCTTCACCGACATGGTCGGGCGCGCCAAGTGGGACGCATGGAACGAGGCCAAGGGCAAGCCGGCCGAGGAGGCCATGCGCGAGTACGTGGACCTGATCGAGTCGCTGAAGTAACGGCGCTATTTCGGCTTCTTCGACACGGCCTTCGGCGCCTTGGCCTTGGGCCGTGCCTCGGCCGCCAGCAGGTCATCGAGCTTGCGCTCGATCTCGGCCTCGATGGTCTTGCGGAAGGCCCCGAGCAGGAAGCCCAGCTGCGCGTCGAGTTCGAAATGGCGGGCCGAGACGATGAGCCGGCCCTTCACGCCAAGCCGCTCGAATTCGACGGTGTCCTCGGTCTCGCTTTCGATGACCGTGCACTCCATGTCGAAGTTCTTCTCCACCTCCTCGGCCCACTGCCAGGCCACGTCGCGCGCGCGGGCGAGGCCCAGGCGGTGTTCGCGGTGGATGCGGATGTCGGGCATGGGATTCAGTCTCCGGTGGTGTTGAGCGCGGCGCGCCGCGCGGCCTTGTCATGCATGGCCGCCAAACGTCGCACCTCGGCATAGAAGCGCTCAAAGTCGCCGCCGCTGCGCTCGAACAGCCGCTCGAAGGCGGGCACGAGGTCGAAGTAGGCCGAGAGCACTCCGAAGGCCGCATTGTTGGCGCGAGCGAACCAGGCGTCATATCCGGAAAACCCGTCCCAGCGCGTCGCCTTCAGCACCTCGTATTCGGCGCGCAAGCGCGCGAGCAACTCGGCTTTGCCGCGGCGCTTGGCCTCGTCAGGGGCATCGCTGCCATACAGCGACTGCAGTTCCCGCCGGTAGCGGCCGGTGAGTTCCCGGAACTCGCGCCGGCGGCTGTCGAAACGCTCGTACTCCTCGCGCGCCTGCGGCGTGGCGTGCTGCGCCAGCCAGCGCTGGCCGCCGATGCGCTCAACGGCGGTGGCGAAGGATTCGTTGAACTCCGTGTCGCCCGCCGCATAGGCGACCTGGTGCGCCAGCTCGTGGAAGATCATGCGCGCGAGCTCACCTTCCGGGTAATGGATGAAGGTGTTGAGCAGCGGGTCGGCGAAAAACTCTCCCGGCAGCGCGCCCAGCGTGGAGTACGCCGGCACACCATAGACAAGCACATCCGCGCCATCGCGGCGCAGTGCCTTTGCAAAGTCATCGGCGAGCTCGCGATCGAAGTAGCCCCGGTAGCTCACGCAACCCACCACAGGAAAGCACCAGTTCCGCAGCTTCAGCGAGAGTTCGGGCGCGGCCACGACGTTCCACACCGCAGCCGGGCGATGGAGGTCCGCATAGCGGCGGTAGCTCGCGTTGTCGGGCAGCTTCAGCTCGCTTACCGCATAGTCGCGGATACGCTGGGACAGCGCCAGGCGCTCCCTGAGCGAGGCGGGCGCTTCGCCGTTGGCGATCCATTCACCCACCGGGCGCGCGGCGCGCAGCATATGAAGGTGCCCGCCGGCCGAGTGCGCGTAATAGCTGAGCGTGCTGCAACCGGTCCCCAGGCATACGGCGGCCGTTGCCAGCACCGCCGCGCCCGCCAAGCCGAAGCTTGCCATCAGCAGCCGCACCTTCACGGGAAGGCCGGCGACGCGGCGGGCCGCCCGGCGAGGAAGTCACTCAACATGAAGTCCACCCATGGCCCCCGCTCGCAGCGCAGTGGGGGGCGTCTGAGCACCGCGCGCGGACGTCGGGGGGCAAGCTCGTTCATGGACGCACCGCGATGAGGGCTGTTGACGTTCACGTGCAAGGGCTCTTTGTCGGTGGTGGGGATGGCAGGAAGTCGCGCACGGGCCGAAGGGCGTGTCGCCGGCATGGCGGCAACCATCGAATCATCGCGGGAGCCGGGCACCGGCCGCTTCCAAGCAGCGGCTTTCGCGCCGAACTATTGCACAGCGCCTTCGGCCACGGCGCCACACAGGTCCTTACCACCATGGCCGTGGGAGTCCCCGCACCGGAAGGTGCAAGGGCCCGACGGGTAAACTGACTCGCTTGATCGCCAGCACCGCACGAAGGTGCCTCGTACCGGGCGCTGGCGCATCAGGAGCCGAACATGCGCCTCATCGAATCCATCCTCGCGGATGCCGACGGCATCATGACGCTGCGCCGCGACATTCATGCGCATCCCGAGCTGTGCTTCGAGGAAGTGCGCACCGCCGACCTCATCGCCCAGCAGCTTGCGCAGTGGGACATCCCGGTGCACCGAGGGTTGGGTCGGACGGGCGTGGTGGGCGTCGTGAATGGCGGCAGCAGCCCGCGCGCCGTGGGCCTGCGCGCCGACATGGATGCACTGCCGATGACCGAGCGCAACACCTTCGCCCACGCGAGCCGACACCCGGGCAAGATGCATGCTTGCGGCCACGACGGCCACGTTGCCATGCTGCTGGCCGCCGCGAAGCATCTGGCCAGGCACCGCAACTTCGACGGCACCGTCTACCTCGTGTTCCAGCCGGCCGAGGAAGGCGGCGGCGGGGCGCGCGAGATGATGCGCGACGGCCTGTTCGACCGCTTCCCGATGGAGGCCATCTTCGGCGCCCACAACTGGCCGGGCATGCAGGTCGGCCAGTTCGCCATCAAGAAGGGGCCATGCTTTGCCTCCAGCAACGAATTCAAGATCACGGTGCGTGGCAAGGGCGGGCATGCCGCGATGCCGCACAACGGCGTCGACCCCGTCCCGGTGGTCTGCCAGATGGTGCAGGCGTTCCAGGCCATCTTGACGCGCAACGTGCGCCCCATCGACCCGGCCGTGATTTCGGTGACGATGATCCACACCGGCGAGGCGACCAACGTGGTCCCCGAGCTGTGTGTCATGCAAGGCACGGTGCGCACCTTCACGCTGGAAGTGCTCGACCTGATCGAGCGCCGCATGCGCGAGGTCGCCCAGTACACGTGCGCGGCGTTCGGCGCGACCTGCGAGTTCGAGTTCTCGCGCAACTACCCGCCCACCATCAACCACCCGGCCGAGACTGAGTTCGTACGGCGTGTCATGGACGGGTTCGTGGGCGAGGCGAACGTGCTGGAGTTCGAGCCGACCATGGGGGCCGAGGATTTCAGCTACTACCTGCTCGAAAAGCCCGGCGCCTATTTTTTGATCGGCAACGGCGACGGCAGCCACCGCGAGGGCGGACATGGTTTGGGGCCTTGCATGCTGCACAACGCCAGCTATGACTTCAACGACGAGCTCATCCCGCTGGGCGCCACGCTGTGGGTTCGGCTGGCCGAGCAGTGGCTGGCGCCGGCAGCCTGATTTCCCTGTGAGCGTCAGGCAGCAGGCGGATCAGCGAGCTGACACCCCGAGCACGGCGAGATCCCGTTCGCACTGGCCGGCGCTGACGAAGCGCACCGCCTGCCAGCCCAGCGAGCGCGCCGCCTCGACGTTTACTGCATGGTCGTCGATGAACACCAGCTCCTCGGCGCGGCCGAAGCGGCGCGCGGCCTCGTGGAAGATGGCCGGTTCGGGCTTGATCAGATGCACCCGCGAGGAGAACACGCCGTCATCGAACCAGCTCATGAAGCCGTGCGTTCGCTCCAGGTCCCCGGCGTATGGCGCGGGCATGTTGGACAGATAGAAAAGCCGGTGGCCCGCTTCACGCAGGCGCGCCAGCAATTGCACGGTGGCCGGCTGAGGCTGCAGTTCGCCGGGCACGGCGTCGATCACCTGCCGCACCTCGGCTGCGCTCATCTCGGTACGCGAGGCGATGCGCTGCGCCAACTCGGCAGGTTCCACCGTGCCGCGGTCGAAGTCAGCCCAGTCTCCCGTCGGGTGCTGGAAAACGTCTGCCGCCAGCGCGATCGCCACGGAAGGATCCCCCACACGGTGAGGCAACGTGCGGGCAAGCAGTTCGTGGGGTCGCCAGCGGAACACGACGCCACCGAAGTCGAACACCAGCTTCATCTCTCAAGAAACAGAACTGAAGACGGCCGGTTTCACGCGGTCGCCTCCACGGGGT
>CBINKC010000192.1:0-6827 GCA_966251135.1 uncultured Burkholderiaceae bacterium | reverse complement strand
TCTTCGGCATCACGACGATGATCATCTCGATCCCGACGGGCGCGAAGATCTTCAATTGGCTGTTCACGATGTACCGCGGCCGCATCCGCTTCGAGGTCCCGATGCTGTGGACCGTGGGCTTCATGGTCACCTTCGTGGTCGGCGGTATGACGGGCGTGCTGCTGGCGGTGCCGGCGGCCGACTTCGTGTTGCACAACAGCCTGTTCCTGATCGCTCATTTCCACAACGTGATCATCGGCGGCGTGGTCTTCGGCCTGTTCGCCGGCATCAACTACTGGTTCCCCAAGGCCTTCGGCTTCAAGCTCGATGCGTTCTGGGGCAAGGTCTCGTTCTGGTGCTGGTTCGTGGGCTTCTGGGTCGCCTTCACGCCGCTGTACGTGCTGGGGCTGATGGGTGTCACGCGCCGCATGAGCCACTTCGACGACCCCTCGCTGCAGGTGTGGTTCCAGATCGCCGCGGTCGGCGCGGGTATCGTTGCGCTGGGCATCGGCGCTTTCCTGGTGCAGCTTGCCGTGAGCATCAAGCGCCGCGAGCAACTGCGCGACACCACCGGCGACGTGTGGAACGGCCGCACGCTGGAGTGGTCCACGGCCAGCCCGCCGCCGGACTACAACTTCGCGTTCACGCCCGTCGTGCACGAGCAGGACGCCTGGCACGACATGAAGAAGCGCGCCGCGCGCCGCCCGCTGGCCGGCTTCAAGGCGATCCACATGCCGAAGAACACGGGTGCCGGCTTCGTGATCGCCATGCTGGCCACGGCATGCGGTTTCGCGCTCGTGTGGCACATGTGGCTGCCGGTGGCACTGGCCTTCGCCGCGACGGTGATCGCCGCGATCGTGCATACCTTCAACTATGAGCGCGACTTCCACATCCCGGCCGAGGTCGTGGCTCACACCGAGCAGGCCCGGACCGAGGTGCAAGCCGCAGCCGCATAAGCCTCAGGCGAACTGAACATGCACAACGCTTCCACGCTCACCCTGAACGGTGCGCCGGTCTTCTACGACAACGGCGACCACCACCCGCAAAACGGCACGCTGCTGGGCTTCTGGCTGTACCTGATGAGCGATTGCCTCATCTTCGCGGTGCTCTTCGCCGTGTATGCGGTGCTGGGCCGCAGCTATGCGGCCGGGCCCTCCGGGGCAGACCTGTTCGACCTGCCGCTGGTGGCCGCGAACACGGCGCTGCTGCTGTTCTCGTCCATCACCTACGGCTTCGCCATGATCGGCATGCAGCATGGGAAGAAGCGGCATCTTCTCGCCTGGCTGGCGCTGACGGGGCTGCTCGGCCTGGGCTTCCTCGGCATCGAGATCTACGAGTTCGCGCACCTGATCCACGAAGGTGCGGGGCCGCAGCGCAGCGCCTTCCTGTCGTCGTTCTTCACGCTGGTGGGAACCCACGGGCTGCACGTGACCTTCGGCGTGATCTGGCTGGTCACGCTGATGGTCCAGGTGCACAAGCGCGGTCTCATTCATGAGAACAAGCGTCGCCTGGTGTGCCTGTCGATGTTCTGGCACTTTCTCGACGTCGTGTGGATCGGCGTCTTTACCTTCGTCTATCTGATGGGTGTCTTGCCATGAGCGGCTCCAACACTGTGTCCCACCACGATGCGCATCACCACGACGACCACCACGACCTGGGCTACCACGCCACCGTCAAAGGGTATGCGATCGGCTTCATCCTCTCGGTGGTGCTGACCGCCATTCCGTTCTGGCTGGTCATGGGCCAAGTGTTGCCCTCGCCGCGGCTCACCGCATTCGTGATCCTCGTGTTTGCCGCCGTGCAGATGGTCGTGCACATGGTGTACTTCCTGCACATGAACGCCAAGGTCGAGGGCGGCTGGTCGTTGTTGTCGCTGACCTTCACCATCGCGCTCGTCGTGATCATGCTCGCCGGCTCGATCTGGGTGATGTATCACCTGAACACGAACATGATGCCGATGCCTGATCCCGCCGCCATGCGCAACATGCCCTGACGGGGCCCGCATGGAAGCGCAGTATCGAGCGCCTCGTTCGCTCCCCGCGCTGGGCGCGCTGCTCGTGCTCCTGGCGCTGTTCCTCGCCGTCTTCATCGCCCTGGGCCTCTGGCAGGTGCAGCGGCTGGCCTGGAAAGAGAACCTGATTGCGCGAGTGAATCGCCAGGTCCGCGCGGCACCGGTGCCGGCGCCTGCCCCACCGGCTTGGCGCTCGATCACCCGGGAACGCGACGAATACCTGCGCGTGAGCGTGCACGGCGAATACGACACGCAGCGCGAGACCCTCGTGCGCGCAGCCACGGAGCTGGGGACCGGCTACTGGGTGATGACGCCGCTGCGCACCGAGCAGGGCTACACCGTGCTCGTCAACCGCGGCTTCGTGCCGTCGAAAGACGCAGCGCGCGCACCTTCGGCCGGCGCGCTCACCGGGCTGCTGCGCCTGCCGGAACCGGGGGGCAGCGCCATGCAGCGCAATGAGCCCACGGCGGGGCGCTGGTATTCGCGCGACGTCGCCGCCATGGCCGCAGCACAGGGCCTGGTGGGCCCCGTGGCTCCGTACTTCGTCGACGCCTCCGCCGACGCGACACCTGCCGCCGGATGGCCGCGCGCCGGCCTCACTGTCATCCGCTTCAGCAACAATCAC
Organism: uncultured Burkholderiaceae bacterium; assembly: GCA_966251135.1. Lineage (GTDB taxonomy): Bacteria > Pseudomonadota > Gammaproteobacteria > Burkholderiales > Burkholderiaceae_C > Albitalea. The sequence continues at coordinate 4,212 of CBINKC010000192.1, read as the reverse complement.
CGGGTCTATGCGATCACGTGGTTCGCACTCGCCGCGATGTCGGCCTGCGCGATCGGCTACCTGGTGATCGACGAGCGCCGGCTGCGGCGCCTTGCTGGAGAACCTGGACTTGCTCACGCCTGAGAACGACGGCCCCGAGCGCCTGGCCGGTCAGAAGAACCTCAAGCTGCTGATCCAGCTGCGCTGGCTGGCGGTGGCCGGGCAGCTGCTGACCATCCTGGTGGTGCACTTCGCGCTCGGCGTGGCCCTGCCGTTGGTCGAGATGCTGACGCTGCTGGCCCTGCTGGCGTTGTTCAACGTCGCCGGTCACTTGCGCACCCGCCTCGCGCTCCCGGTGAGCAACGGGGAGTTGTTTGCTGGGCTGCTGGTCGACCTCGCCGTGCTCACCGGGCAGCTTTACTACGCCGGCGGCGTGAGCAACCCCTTCATCTATCTCTATTTGCTGCAGGTCGCGCTCGGCGCCGTGTTGCTGAGGGCAGGCTACATCTGGGCCATGGTCATGTGCGCGACGCTGGCGCTCGTCGGGCTCACGCAGTGGCATCGGCCGCTCGCCCTGTCGGATGTGGTGACCGGGCCGTCGCTGTCGACACCCTACATCGCGGGGCTGCTGATCTGCTTCGTGATCAATGCCTCGCTGCTGGTGATCTTCGTCGGCCGTATCGGACGCAACCTGCGCCAGCGCGATGAACGCCTGGCCGACCTGCGCCAGCGCGCGGCCGAGGAGGAGCACATCGTGCGCATGGGACTGCTTGCCTCGGGTGCGGCGCACGAGCTGGGCACGCCGCTGGCCACGCTGTCGGTCATCCTCGGCGACTGGGCGCGCATGGCGCCGTTCGCCGGCGAGCCGGAGCTGCGGGAGGAGATCGAGGAGATGCAGGTGCAGATCCACCGCTGCAAGGCGATCGTCAGCGGCATCCTGATGTCCGCGGGCGAGGCGCGAGGCGAGGCGCCCGTGGAGACCTCCCTGCACACCTTCCTCGACGAACTGGTCGAGCAGTGGCGTTCCACGCGTCCGGTCAAGGCGCTGGAGTACCGCCGCGAGGGCGTGTCGGACGTGCCGGTGTTCTCCGACGTGGCGCTCCAGCAGATGATCTGCAATGTGCTCGACAACGCGCTGGAGGCCGCCCCGAACGGCCGGGTGCGCCTGGGGGTCAGCACCGGCGACGCGCTCACGTTGCGCGTGCAGGACGAGGGCCCGGGCTTTCCAGCGCAGATGCTCGAGCGTTTGGGCAAGCCCTACCAGTCGAGCAAGGGCAAGCCCGGCGGGGGGCTGGGTTTGTTCCTGTCGGTCAACGTGGCGCGCAAGCTCGGCGGCCGCATCGAGGCCCGCAACCGCACGGAGGGCGGCGCCGAGGTGACGATCACGCTGCCTATGGCATCGCTGGTCCCGCCAGAATGGGCACCCCATGGAGACTGAACGCACGTTGCTGATCGTCGAGGACGACGATGCCTTCGCTCGAACGCTTGCACGCTCGTTCGAGCGTCGCGGCTACGTGGTGCTTCGCGCCACCAGCCTGGAGGAGGTGCATGCCTTGCTCGTCGAGCACCAGCCCGGCTATGCGGTGGTCGACCTGAAGCTCGCCGGCGAGGCCTCGGGCCTGGCCTGCGTGCAGCACCTGCATCAGCACGACGAGCAGATGATCATCGTCGTGCTCACCGGCTACGCGAGCATCGCGACCGCGGTCGAGGCGATCAAGCTCGGCGCGCGGCATTACCTCGCCAAGCCGGCCAATACCGACGACATCGAGGGCGCCTTCGCACGCGCGCAGGGCGACGCCGAGGTGGAGCTCACCGAGCGCACCACGTCGATCAAGACACTCGAGTGGGAGCGCATCCACGAGACGCTCGCCGAGACGGGTTTCAACATCTCCGAGACGGCTCGCCGGCTCGGCATGCACCGGCGCACGCTGGCCCGCAAACTGGAGAAGCAGCGCGTCAAGTGATCTTCACGCCGCGCAGTTCCAACGCCCGACACCTGCCCCATGCGCGTACTCATCGTTGAAGACGACCTTTTGCTCGGCGACGCCCTCGCTGCGGGCTTGCGCCAGCGGGGGCAGGTCGTCGACTGGTTCCGCAGCGGGCCGGAGGCGGACGCGGCCCTCGCCGCTTCTGCCTACGACGCTGTGGTCCTCGACCTTGGGCTGCCCGGAGGCGACGGCATGGAGTGGCTCAGGCGCTGGCGCGCCCGGGGCGACACCCTGCCAGTGCTCATCCTGACCGCTCGCGACGGGGTGGAGCAGCGCATCGCCGGGCTCGACGTGGGCGCGGACGATTACCTGGTCAAGCCGATCGAGATCGACGAGCTTGCCGCGCGGCTACGCGCCATGGTGCGCCGCGCCGCGGGGCGCGCGCAGGCGGTGTGGCAGCACGGTTCGCTGGAGTACGACCCGGCCGCGCGGGTCGTGCGCTGGCAGGGCCGGGACGTCGAGCTGACCGGGCGCGAGATCGGGGTGCTGGAGGCGCTGCTCAAGCATCCGCACCGGGTCCTGTCGAAGGCGAGCCTGCAGGAGCGCCTGTACGACTGGAGCGGCGGCGAACCCGAGAGCAACGCGCTGGAGGTGCACATCCATCGCCTGCGGCGAAAGATCCACCCGCGGATCGTGCGCACGGTGCGCGGTCTCGGCTATGCGCTCGGCTCCGCAGAGGACGACGAGTGAGCCTGCGTCGCCGGCTGCTGCTGTACCTGCTGCTGTGCGCACCCGCGGTGTGGGCCGCGGCGCTGTGGGTGTCCGTCGACCGGGCGCGGGACGAGGTGAACGAGATGTTCGACACCGAGATGATCCGCTTGGCGCGGCAGGTGCAGGCGACGCTCAACCATCGCGAGCCCTCGGAGCCTGCGGGAATGGCGCCGCTGCCTGCGCCGGGCACTGCCGAGGCCGGCGAGGCCGACGTGCGCGATCTGGCCATCGCGGTGTGGGATGCCCGGGGCGAGCGGTTGCTTGCCGACCGCGAAGGGGTGCAATTGCCGCGCCGGGCGCAGGCGAGCGGCTTTGTCGACGAGCCGCTCGGCGGCGAGGACTGGCGCATCTATTACCTGCAGTCGTTCTCGGGGGACTGGCTCGTGGCGGCCGGCCAGAAGGTCCATGAGCGCGAGGAGATGGTCTACAACCTGACGGCCAGCCAGATCGGGCCCTGGCTGGTGGTGCTGCCCGTCCTGCTGCTCGCCATGGCGTGGGCGGTGCGTCGGGTGCTGGCGCCCGTCGAACGGCTGGCCCAGGAGGTGCGCAGCCGTGCAGCCGATGACCTGCGCTCGCTGCCCGTGGCGCGGGCGCCGGAGGAAATCAAGCCGCTCGTCGAGGCGATGAATGCCATGTTTGCCCGCATCAGCAAGGTGATCGAGAGCGAACGCCGCTTCACGGCCGACGCGGCCCACGAACTGCGTACGCCCCTGGCGGCGTTGCGCGCCCAGTGGGACGTGTTGTGCCGCGCGAGCACACCGGCCGAGCGCGCGCAGGGCGAAGCCAAGGTGAGCGCCGGGCTGGAGCGCTTGGACCGCCTGGTCACGCAGATGCTCGCGCTGGCGCAGGTGGAATCCTCGGCGGGGCTTCCGGCGCCCGCACCCGTGGACTGGTATGCGGTGGTGGAGCAGGCGGCCAGCGACTGCCTGCCGCTGGCCGAGCGTCGCCATATGGAGCTGGCCTGCGAGTGGCCCGAGGATGGCAAGCCGCCGCTATCGCTGGTGGGGCACGCGCATTTGCTCACGGTGCTGTTGCGCAATCTGCTGGATAACGCCCTGCGCTACGCGCCGCCGCGCACCCTGGTCACGTTGCGCTTCCTTGGGGATCGGTTCGAGATCGACAACGATGCGTTGCCTCTCTCGCTGGAGGAGTGGCGCCGCATCGGCGAGCCCTTCCACCGCCCCCAGGGCCAGGCGGAGAGTGGCAGCGGCCTCGGGGTGTCCATTGCGCGGCGTATTGCCGCGCTGCACGGGCTCTCCGTCGGTCTCGGCCCGGGCGACGGCGGACGCGGGGTGAAAGTGATGGTGCGGATGGAGGGCGTGTCGGGCACGGCCGGCGCCGGCTCGATGTAGCTTGGTGTCGGTGCACTGCGCGCCTTGCGCTCACCCCGTTTGGGCTCGTCGAAATGCCATGTATTTCCAACCCACGACGCTAGCGCGCCCTGACCTTCTCCAGCAGCACGCGCGCCTCCTTCCGCCGTCCCGTGTCCGCGATCTGGCGGCCGGGTCGCGGTGGAGCATGCAGAGCCCATTCC
>CBINKC010000191.1:0-6851 GCA_966251135.1 uncultured Burkholderiaceae bacterium | reverse complement strand
ATGCCCTGGGGCATGTTCTGAGGCATGCCCTTCGGCATGTTCTGCTGCATGCCCTTCGGCATGGTCTGCGGCATGCCCTGGGGCATGTTCTGCGGCATGCCCTGGGGCGTGTTCTGCGGCATGCCCTGGGGCGTGTTCTGAGGCATGCCCTGGGGCGTGTTCTTAGGCATGCCCTTTGAGTCGCCAAAGTGGCAACCGTGGTGACCCTTGAAGTCATGGATGCCTGGCTGCTTGCCCTTGGCATCAGGCTTCGTAGATGGCGTCTCACCGGTGGTAGAGCCCGTGGTGGTCTTACCCGTCGTCGTCTTGTCCGTCGTCGTCTTGTCAGACGTGGTGGTGCCGGGTGTCGTACTCCCGTTAGGCCCACCGTTGGGCGCAAAGAAGCCGAAGAAGGCCCGCACGGCAGCCCCGAACTCAGCCCAGGCGGCCGGGTTATTCAGCGGGTTCGAGTTTTGGGGCAGCGAGCTGTAGCTGTCGGTGGTGGACGTGCTGCCGGTCGTGCTCTTGAGGCTGGTGAAGCTACCGAGACTGCTGGTGTCCAGGGTCGACAAAGAGTCAAGGCTGGTGGACATCAGGCCGCCGGAACCGCTCGAAACTTGCATGGTTAGACTCGCTTTCTTAGGCCGAAAGAACGGTGCCGCATGTCACTGCGCGCCACCAGTCTTCCGGCGAATTGCTTGTTGTTCCCGGGCTTGGCGGCTTCGCGAGCGCCCGATGCACCGGGGAGTGACGTAATGCCGCTTAACGGATGTTCTGGATGACCTGCATGATCATCTGATGCCCCTTGGCTTCGCAGTTCGAAGCAAAGGCAACCGCCTGCTGCTCACGGTCCATCTTCAGCTGTGCCTGGTAGTACTGGAGCGCCGGGCCGATGTTGGCGTCCCAGTTCTGGGTCGTGCCATCGGTGGTCGGAATCGACGGTGACGTCGTCGTACTGGTGGTGGTTGCCATGCCTCATCTCCTGTTGCTTCCTGCGCCCGCTTCGCTGGCATCGGGGTTCTTGGCGCAGCAACTGATTCCCGACGCGGTTCTCGATTCAGCACGCCGGCAGCAGGCACTTCGTATTGCTACACCCACCACTTTCGCGCTGATGGGGGGTAGCGTCGGTCACCCGGCTTCCTGGTCCACATCGGGAGATACCCTGTCGGTGATAAGCAGGAGATCCAGAACCCGGTCACACGCTTGTCACGCGTACAGCGAGCGGCGTTGGCCCGCACGTAGATGGGCTGTACGCCCCCCCAGTGTCTCGGCCACCCAGTCGGCGATGTAGTGGCCCGCCGTGCGACCGAAGCCGACACCTGGCACTCCTCCATCGCGATCGCAAAAGACCTTCGCCTGCGGCATGGGGCTATTGGTCAGCCTGTCGCAATCGATGCGTGGCAGGAAGGGGTGTGAACCCGCATCGTCCTCGCGGCTCGTGACGAGGAAGGGCACGCGGATGCGAGGCAGCACTGCATCGAGCCGCACCGTGGTGGCGACAGCCGCGAGCTCATCGATATCCTCCACCCCCCACGCCCAGCACGCATGCTCCCAGTAATGGGGCAAGGGCAGCCCCGGGTCGGCGCGGGGACAGCCGCGCAGTTGCCACCAATCGTGATGCGCGCCCCACACCACACCGCAGGCGAAGCGGCGTTCGAAAGCCGCCACGCGGGGGCAGTGGTAGCTGCCCAGCGAGGAGCCTTCGACGCCGATGCACCGCGGATCGACATCAGCGCGAGTCTCCAGCCAGTCGACGATCTGGCTTGCCCAGTGTTCGCTATCCGCACGGGCAGTCAGTCCTTGCAGGCGCAAGGCCTCCCCGGTGCCGGGCTGGTCGATGATCAGTGAAGACACGCCGCGCCGGGCGAGCCAGGTGGGCAGGCCCAGGCGGTACTTGATCTCCTTGGTGGAATCGAGACCATTGAGCTGCACGAGCACCGGCGCGGCACCCGGGACGCCCTCTGCACGCACGAACAACGCGGCCAAGGCGTGGCCTTCGTAGGGAATCTCGACGCGCCGGCAGTTCTCGTTGCACAGCGCAGCGCCCAAGGCGAACAGGTCGAGGAAACGCCGGTAGAGCGCTTGGCGATTCGGCGCGCGAGGGGCCTGCAGGCGTTCGCACGCGGCGTAGTAGATGGCCGCGCGGTTGTACTTCTCGCCGGCCGAAAGCAGCCGGCCGTGGACTTCGTCTTCCTGGGCCAGCGAGCACAGGCGCTCGCCCATCGCCGACCAGGCATCGCAAAGCAACTGCGTGTCGTCGGGGCCTGCAGCGCCGGCAGCCTCCTGCAACCGCCCACACATGGCGACCACGTCGCCTGCCGGCGCACCCATGTCGATCGCCAGGTTGACGGAGAGCGCCCACACCGGATTGCTAGAGAAAGGCTTGAACATGACGGCGAACCATGACGACGTGTGGTGCGTCCGCAGCACAGTGCACCGCCCCCCCTCGGGCGAACCGAACACCAACCCCGGACTCCTGGGTGGCTTGCGCCACAGCGCAAGCCTAGAGTTGAATCCCCACCCCACGCACAAGAACAGCGGGGCGCCTGCACCTATTCCCATGCAAAGAACGCGGAAGGCGTTCAAATTTCACTGTTCGCACGTCCGGGGCAGAGTCGTTAAGGTTTCATTCATCCGGCATCGCAAGCATCCGGTTCCTAGATGCGCCCGGTCTATCGATGGGGCCGCCGCAAAGGATGCTCGATGCCGACGCCCCTCCCCTTCCCCGACGAAACTCTTCACAGCGGTGGCCGTGCCGCTCGACGAGGAGCGCTGCTCGTGCATCGTCCCGGCGAGCCGGGACGCCGCGAGGTGGAGCGCTTCATCGGCCAGATCTACGCAGCACGCTACGGCGCCGACCTGCAAGCCTTCGCGCCGTGCCTCGTGAGCCTGCGCAACGAGGGCCGCATTTTGGCCGCCGCGGGGTACCGGCCGGCCGACGAGGGGCCGTTGTTCCTGGAACGCTATCTGGATGGCCCCGTGGAAACCCTGCTCCCGCCAGGCCCTGCACGACGGTTCGGCCGCGAGGGCATCGTGGAGGTGGGCCACCTTGCGTCCGGCTGCGCCGGCGAAGGACCTCGCCTCATCCGGCTGCTGGGAATGCACCTGGCCACCCTGGGCTTCGACTGGGTGGTGAGCACGCTGACCCAGGAGCTGCGCGCGCTCTTCCTGCGCCTGGGCATCGAGCCCGTCACGCTGGGCGTCGCCCATCCCTCGGCACTCGGGCCCGACGCCGCCCGCTGGGGCACTTACTACGACCATCGGCCCACCGTGCTGGCCGGCCAGCTCGCACCGGCCCTCAGGAGGATCGGCAGGGCAAGGCCGGAGCAATGAAGACGCGCAACGAGGCTGGTCACAGCGGCGCGCCCCTGCTCGACGACGGTGTGCGCGCCTGGGATGGCGCCATGCTGCGCCAGGAAGTCGAGCGGTTCGCCGCCGAGTTGCGCGCCGGGCGCACGCGTGTGCTGGCCACGCTGATGGACAACTCGCCCGCCTGGGTGGTAGCGGACCTGGCAGCGGCCGAGGCGGACGTGGTGCATCTGCCGCTGCCCCTGTTCTTCACCCCTACGCAAACCGCGCACGCCCTGCGGCTGTCGGCCGCGGACACGCTGCTCGCGGCGCCCGGGGGGAGCGCGTCCGCCCCTTCGCTGCATGGGCCACAGCAAGCCATCGCCCTGGCAGGGCAAACGCTCTCGCTGGTGCGTCTGCAGACCTCGCCGCCGGCGCGCATGCCGGCCGGCACCGCGAAGATCAGCTTCACCTCCGGCACCACCGGGGAGCCCAAGGGCGTCTGCCTCACGGCGGCCTCCATGCTGCGGGTGGCAAACGGCTTGGCGCTCGCCATGGAGCCCCTGGGCATACGCCGGCACCTGTGCGCCCTGCCCTTTGCCGTGTTGCTGGAAAACATCGCAGGGCTGCTCGCGCCGATGTCACAGGGGGCCACGTGCGTCGCCCTGTCGCTGCGCGAGCTGGGGCTCGGCGGCTCGTCGAGCTTCGATGCGGCGCGCTTCCAGGAGGCAGTGGCCCGGCACCAGCCGCACAGCGTGATCCTGCTGCCGCAAATGCTGCGAGCCTGGACAGCCCACCTGATGCGCCGGGACGCACGTGCACCCGCCTCGCTGAAGATGGTGGCCGTGGGGGGTGCGGCGGTGGGCGCACCGCTCATCGCGGCGGCCCGCGCCGTGGGCATCCCCGCCTATGAAGGCTACGGGCTGTCCGAGGGATCTTCGGTGCAGACCCTCAACCTGCCCGGGGCCGACCGGCCCGGCAGCGCAGGCCGGGCACTGCCCCATGCCCGGGTGCGGGTCTCCCCGGATGGCGAACTGCAGATCGCCGGCAGCATCTTTGCGGGTTACCTCGGCGAAGACGGCCCGGCGCCCGAGTGGTGGCCCACCGGCGACCTGGGCACCATCGATCCCGACGGCTTCGTGCATGTGCACGGCCGCCGCAAGAACGTGCTGATCACGGCCTACGGCCGCAACGTGTCGCCCGAATGGGTGGAGAGCACGTTGCGCTCGGAGCCGGCCATCGCCCAGGCCGTGGTCTACGGCGACGGGCAGCCCGAACTCTGCGCCGTGTTGTGGCCCACCCAGCCCGACATGCCCCAGCAGGCGCTGGCGGCCGCGGTGGCGCACGCGAATGCCACGCTGCCCGACTACGCCTGTGTCGGTCACTGGGTACGCGCCCGCGCCCCCTTCGATGCAGGCTCGGGCCTGGCCACGCCCAACGGCCGGCCGCGGCGCCAGGCCATCCTGCAACTGCACGCCGACGCTCTCCTGCCTACCGAACGCGCTGCGACGGAGTCCCGATGAGTTTCTTCTCCGCACTGGTCGAGCACACCGCCGACGCCCGCGCCGGCCTGTTCGCCGCGCCCATCATCCAGGGCTGCCTGGCGCGCGGCGAGGTATCGCTGCCCAGCTACCTGGCCTTCCTGACCGAGGCGTACCACCACGTCAGCCACACGGTCCCGCTGCTGCAGGCCTGCAAGGCCGCCCTGCCCCCGCGGCACGGGTGGCTGCGCCCCGCGCTCGATGAGTACATCGACGAGGAAAGCGGCCATGACGAGTGGATCCTCGACGACATCCAGGCCTGCGGCGCCGACCCCGACTCGGTGCGACACGGCGAGCCCGCGTTCGCCACCGAAGTGATGGTGGCCTACGCCTACGACACCATCGCGCGGCGCAATCCACTGGGCTTTTTCGGCATGGTGCACGTGCTGGAGGGCACGAGCGTGGCGCTCGCGTTGCAGGCCGCCGACCGCATCCAGAAGCCGCTCGGGCTGCCCGATGCCGCCTTCAGCTACCTGCGCTCGCATGGCACGCTCGACCGGCAGCACACCGCGACGTTCGAGGGCTTGATGGACCGCATCGAAGATGCCCAGGACCAGAGGGACATCGTGCATGCCGCGCGCACGTTCTACCGCCTGTACGGCGAAGTGTTCCGCGGCCTGCCGCTGCCCCAGGTCGCGCAGCCCGCGGCGGTGACGGCATGAAGGCCGTTGACGCACGCGTGGTGCTCACCGGCGCCACGGGCGGCATCGGCCGGGCAGCCGCTGTCGCGCTGGCGCGGGCCGGCGCGGCGGTGATGCTGGTGGGGCGCTCGCCGGCACGCCTGTCCGCCCAAGCGGCCGAGCTGGCCCGGCGCCATCCGGGCGTCGACATCGAGTGCCATGCCGCCGACCTCGACCGCCCATGCGACATCGAAGCGCTGTGCGACGCAGCCCAGCGCTTTCGCGCGAACGTGCTGGTCCTGGGTGCCGGCGTGCCGAGCTTCGGGCGCTTCCAGTCGATCACGCCGCACGACATGCAGCAGGCGGTACGCACCAACCTGCTCGCACCGATGCTGCTCACGCACGCGCTGTTGCCATGGCTCGCCAGCCTGTCGCGTGCGCAGGTGATCTGCGTAGGCTCGGCGCTGGGCCGCATCGGCCTGCCGGGCTTCAGCGTGTACAGCGCCACGAAGTTCGGGCTGCGCGGCTTTGCAGAGGCCTTGCGCCGCGAACTGAGCGACAGCCCGGTGCGGGTGCAGTACCTGGGCCCGCGCAGCACGCGCACTTCCTTCAACGATTCGAACGTGGAGGCCTACAACGCCGCCACCGGCACCGCCATGGACACCCCGGAAACCGTCGCGGCCGCGCTGCTGCGCCTTTTGGAGGAGGAGTCCGCCGAGTGCTTCGTCGGCTTCCCCGAGAAGCTGGCGGTGCGGCTCAACGGCTTGGCCCCGGCGCTGCTGGATGGCGCGTTCGCACGTCACCGCAGCAGCCTGCCGGCCCCTTCCACACCCGCTACCGAACCGAAGCCCGAAACATGAACGCACGCACCACGAAAGCCGTTGCCTCATCGATCTCGCCCGACGCGCACGGCCGCCGTCGGGTCGTCGCCGCGGTGGTCGCCGCGACGGTGGCTTTCCTGCTGCCCGCCGGCGCCGCTGCCGCAGACGTGGAGGACGCCGTGGCCGAGCTGCAGCGCGACTGGGAAGTGATCCGATACCAGACGCCCAAGGCCGAACGCGAGAGGCGCTACGAGGCGCTGGCGGTCAAGGCACACAGGGTGAGCGAGGCCCATGCCGGCCGCAGCGAGCCGCTGGTCTGGGAAGGAATTGTCGTGAGCTCCTGGGCCGGCGAGAAAGGTGGCTTCGGGGCCCTGTCACTGGCCAAGCAGGCCAAGGCGCTCTATGAAGCCGCGATCCGCATCGACGGCGCGGTGCTCGATGGTTCGGCCTACAACAGCCTGGGCGTGCTGTATTACAAGGTGCCTGGCTGGCCGATCGGCTTCGGCGACAAGGCCCGGGCGAAGGAACTGCTGCCGCAGGCGCGGGTAGCGCGCGAGGAACCCGGATAGTGCGGGAAAGACGAAGTAGCGGGCCAGCGTCGG
>CBINKC010000190.1:0-6876 GCA_966251135.1 uncultured Burkholderiaceae bacterium | reverse complement strand
TCGGGATCTGGAGCCATGCAGCGGCATCGAAACTGCCCTGCCCACATGCAAGCCAGAGTCTTGAGGTTCCCTTCCTCGCCAGGCGAGATAACGCACAAAAGAACCGATACCGGCGATCACCGGCTCGACGCGACTCGTCATGAAGCCCTCCCGTTATCAGTGGACGTCGCCCACCGCCTTATTGGTTTCTGTAGACGGAGTTGTCCTCAGACAGCCAGTGTCTGCCCTCCCCGATTACGCGGGCAGCCCCCGACTCACTGTATTGACAATGCCGACGGGCCGTACCTCACAAGACGGGCGCGCAAGTGCTACGGGAAGCCCGATCCGAGCAGACACCTCTACTGAATTTCGGGTGGTGAAGTAGCCGGTTGCCCGATCCCGAGTTACGTGTCCAGCGCCGGGTTCATGAGCAGGGCCCGCGCGAAACGGAACGGGCCCGGGCAGAGCCGCCACCGAAAGCCGGGGGGTCTTAGAGCGGGGTACGCTTCACGCCCGGCGGCGCGACGGCCGCCTCCTGCCAGGCCGGCCCTTCGAACCAAGGGTCGCCGCGCAAGTAGGCGGCCACCATGTCCAGCGCGTCCAGGCCCCAGAAGAGACGCCCATCGACTTCCAGGGTCGGCACGCCGAAGACACCCAAAGCCAGCGCACGGTCGGTCGCCTCGCGCAGGATCAGCTTCATGGGCGCCGCGGCCGGATCGCGCTGAGGGGCCAGGGACGCGGTGAGTGCGGCCAGACGCTGCGGATCTTCCGCATCGGCGCCGCCGCACCAGGTGTGGCGCAGGATCTGCTCGCAGACATACCGGCCGGGTGTACGGCCTTCAGGCGCGCAGGCCCAGGCCAGACGCAACAGCGCCAGCGGGTTGAAGGGATGCCGGGCCGGCGTTTGCAGCTCGATGCCGTGACGATGCGCAAGCCAGCGCACCTGCCGGAAGGTCCATGCGCGCTTGGGCTCGATCTCCGCCGGCCCCTTTTGCCCCCAGTGCGTGAGCATCGCGGCCAGCAGCACGGGCTGGTAGTCCACGCTGTACGACAGCCCTTCGAGGGCCTGCGGGAGCCGCTCGAAGGCGAGATACGCGTAGGGCGAGACGGGGTCGAACCAGAAGGTGAGGTGCTTCATGGCGGCGGCGGCCCGGGCGGCACGCGCGGCGGCGACGGCAGCGTGCGCCGGCGCTCGTCCAGCAGCGTCCACACGCCGCGCTTCAGCGTGTCGTCCATGCGCGGCCAGGCCGCAATCTCATCCCGGGTCCGCAGGCAGCCATCGCACCAGCCGGTGGTGGGGTTCATGCAGCAGACCTTGACGCAGGGACTGGGGACGGTCGACTCGAGCATCGCTCCATTCTGGCGCAGCCCACCGAGGCGGCGAATGCGTGTTTACAGCACGATGTCCACGACTGGCGCTGCGGTAAGCACCTGCAATTGCGCGGGCGTGAGGCGGAACACGCCGTTCGGATGCCCTGCCGCCGCCCAGATCTCGCCAAAGCGGAACAACTCGCGGTCGATGAGTGCGACGGGCGGGGTGGCGTGTGCCACCGGGGCCACGCCGCCGATCGAAAAGCCGGTGCGCGCCTTCACGAACTGCGCATCGGCCCGGCCGACGGGCCCCACCAGCGCGGCCACCTTGTGCTCGTCCACACGCCGGTCGCCCGAAGTGACCACGAGCACCGCCGCGTCGTCCGAGCGGCGGCGAAAGATCACGCTCTTGGCGATCTGCCCGACCTCGATGCCCAGCGCGTCGGCGGCCTCCTGCGACGTGCGGGCCGAAGCTTCCAGGAACACGGGTGAGTGCGGGTGGCCGGCCGCGGCCAGCGCCTGCGTCACCAAGCGGAAACCTTCGGGGCGGGACTCCAGCACGTCGCTCATGCGTGCAAACGCTGCGTGCTGGCGCGCGCCACGAGTTGCGGCTCGGGCAGTGCGATAGGCGCGTTGCCGCCTTCGATCATCTTGAGCAGCATGCGTGCCGCCGCCTGCCCCAGCTCGTACACGGGCTGGTGCACCGTGGACAGCGGGGGAATCGCGTAGCGCGAGCCGGGCAGGTCTTCGAAGCCGATCAGCGACACGTCTTCCGGCACGCGGATGTGGTGCTGATACAGCGCAAGCCGCGCGCCATAGGCGGCCTGGTCGTTGGAGGCGAACACCGCGCTGAAGGGCCGGTGTACCTCCAGCAGCCGGTTCATCGCGAGCACGCCGCTTTGCTCATGGAAATCGGCGTGCGCCACGAGCTGCTCATCGGCCTCGATACCGGCGTCTTCGAGGGCCTTGCGGTAGCCGCTCAGGCGCTCCATCGAGTCGGCGTGGTCCTGCGGCCCCGCGATGTGGGCAATGCGCCGATGGCCCAGTTCGATCAGGTGTCGCGTAGCGAGCCAGGCACCCTTGAAGTCGTCGAGGCGCAAGCTCGTGAGGTTGTGGCCCCTCAGGCTGCGACCCGTCACGACGACGGGCACGCGCAGGGCGTACTCGCGCAGTTGCTCGTCGGTGAGGCGACCTGTGAGCACGACGATGCCATCCACCCGGCGCGCCAAGAGGTGGGCCATGCGCTCGGCCTCGTCCTGCACGTTCCAGTGGCCGCTGACGAACAGCGGGGTCATGCCGGTGCCGGCCAGCGCATCCTCGACGCCGCGCAGCGCTTGCGCGCAAAACGGGCTGTCGATGTCCTGCGTGAGCACGCCGATGGTCAGCGTGCGGCCCTGTGCCAGCCCGCGGGCCAGCACGTTGGGCTGGTAGTTCAGGCGGGCGATCGCCTCTTCCACAGACCTGCGCTTGTCGTCGCTCACCCGGGCGTGGCCGGTGAGGATGCGCGATACGGTGCTGGGCGAGACGCCGGCGGCCTGGGCCACCATCGCCAGAGTGACGACCTGCGAAGAGGCGCCCGATTCTTGACTGCGTGTCATGCTGCTCCCTGTGCCTGATCTACGAGTCTTGCTTCGCCCCTGCTGAAACAGGGGACGAAAGCGCATTCGAACGGGGCGGGAGCTTACGCCCAAAGCTTGCGGCCGTGAGCAAAGCCGGTGCGGCACGCGCGCTTCACGCGCGGCGCTTCGCGAGCAGTGCCCGCGCGGCGCGCGAGGCCGGCGGGCGGCCCAGCACATCGGAGATGTACCGCCCCGCGTCGACCAGCGCATCGAGGTCGATGCCGGTCTCGATGCCCAGCCCATGCAGCAGGTACACCACGTCCTCCGTGGCCACGTTACCCGTGGCGCCCTGGGCATACGGGCAGCCGCCCAGCCCCGCCACGCTGGCGTCGTAGGTGGCGATGCCCATGAGCAGGCAGGCGTGGATGTTGGCCAGGGCCTGCCCATAGGTGTCGTGGAAATGCCCGCTCACTTCGGCCGGGGGGTAGTGCCGCAGCACGTGCGCCATCGCCGCCTGAACTTGGCGGGGGGTGCCTGTGCCGATGGTGTCGGCCACGCCGCAATGGTCGACGCCGATGTCCTTCATCAGCGTCGCCACGCGCTCCACGGCATCGGGAGCCACCTCTCCTTGGTAGGGGCAGCCCACGGCGCACGAGATGGCGCCGCGCACCCGCAAGCCTGCCTCGTGCGCCGCCGCCACCACCGGGCGGAAGCGCTCGATGCTCTCCTCGATGCTGCAGTTGATGTTGCGCTGGCTGAAGGCCTCGCTGGCCGCAGCGAACACAACGACCTCGTCGGGCCACTGTGCACGGGGTGGTGCAAGTGCAGCCTCCAGACCCTTCATGTTCGGCACCAGCACCGAGTAGCGCACGCCCGGCTTGCGGCGGATGCCCGCCATCACCTGGGCGTTGTCGGCCATCTGCGGCACCCACTTCGGGCTCACGAAGCTGGTCACCTCGATCTCGCGCAGGCCGGCATCCTGCAAGCGGTGCACCAGCTCGATCTTGTGCGCCGTGCCGACCGGCTGCTTCTCGTTCTGCAGCCCGTCGCGCGGGCCGACATCCACCAAGGTCACACGAGTTGGAACCATGACATAAGTCTCACTAGGAAGAGGTCGCGGGCTGCGGCCACCTCGATGAGGGATGGCGGCGCGGCCGCATCGCCTCGACCATCATCGCCCAGTCTCAGAGCAGTCCGTTTGGATCCGAATACCCGTCTGCGCATCGCCACGCGCATCCACTTCGCCCTGCTTCGCCACCTTGGCGAGGGCATCGACGTCGGCACCATGCTGCGCGACGACGCCCAGGCGCGCGAAGTGCTCTGGGTGTGCCAGGCATCTGGCGACACCGAGCTGGCACGCCTGGCTTGCGAGTACGAGCGAACCCGCAGCGGATCCGCAGCCCCTGCCCCGGCACGGAATACGGACTGGGGCACAGGGTCTGACTTCGCGCCCATCGAGCCGCCGTCTCCCGGGCCTGCAACGGTGGCGCCCACGGTAGCGCCGCGCTGGCGGTCGCCAAGCCAGTGGCTGCGCCGCGGGTCGCGCTGAACCACGGCCCGCGCCACGGCCAGGTGATGCGCGCTCATGCTGGCGCGAGCTTCAGCAGCTCGCCACCCTCGCTCACCTGGTCGCCCACCGCGTAGAGCAGCTCGGCCACGGTGCCGTCGCGCGGCGAGGTGATGGTGTGCTCCATCTTCATCGCCTCCATCACGGCAAGCGGCTGGCCCAACTTCACCGTGTCGCCAGGCCCGGCCAGAAAGGCCACCACGCGGCCCGGCATGGGCGCCGTGAGTCGCCCGCCCTCCACGGCGCCATCGGCCGCATGC
Source organism: uncultured Burkholderiaceae bacterium (assembly GCA_966251135.1). GTDB lineage: Bacteria > Pseudomonadota > Gammaproteobacteria > Burkholderiales > Burkholderiaceae_C > Albitalea. Next base: position 2,200 of record CBINKC010000190.1, on the reverse strand, counting down.
GCGATGGGGTCGATCTCCTCCACGACCGCCGAGCCGTCGCGGCTGAAGACGGTGTATCGCTCGCCGACGGCGTACACCGCGAGCGTGTGGCGCTGCCCGTTGAGCGTGATGTCGTGCCGAGCACCGCCCAGCGCCACCGCGACGTAAGGCTGGCGGCTCTCGCCGAACGCAAGCACCATGCTGCCGCGGTGGCTGCGTTCGAGGCGCACCACATGGTGGGCGCCATGCAGGCGCAGATCGAAGCGGCGCAACGCGGCACCATGCAGCCGCCAGCCGTCTCGGCGCGACCAGGGGTCGGGCGTCTGCAGCGCATGCTCCGCCGCCAGCGCATGCGCCACCACGCCGGCCGCGGCCAGCTCCAGCGGCAGCGGGGGCGCGCCGAACAGCGCCTCGCGCTCGCGCTCGATGAGCGCAGTGTCCAGCCGCCCACTGGCGAACGATGCGCTCGCCGCCACGCGGCGCAGGAAGTCGATGTTGTGGTGCACGCCGACGACGTGCATCTCGGCCAGCGCCGCGTCCAGCCGCACCAGCGCCTGCGCGCGGTCGGCGCCCCAGACGATGAGCTTGGCGAGCAGCGGGTCGTAGTGCGGCGTGATGACGTCGCCTTCGCGCACACCGGCATCCAGGCGCACGAAGGGCACGCCCAGCATCGCCAGCGGAGGGCGGAACTCCACCGCCGGCGCCGGGCGATACACCTCCAGCTTGCCCGTCGCCGGCAGGAAGCCCGCCTCGGGGTTCTCGGCGCAGATGCGCGCCTCGATCGCGTGGCCATGTATGTGCAGCTTGTCCTGCGACAGCGGCAGCGGCTCGCCCGCGGCCACGCGCAGCTGCCACTCCACGAGGTCCAGCCCCGTGATCGCCTCGGTCACCGGATGCTCGACCTGCAACCGCGTGTTCATCTCCATGAAGTAGAAGCGCAGCTCGCCCTGGCCGTCCGCCGCGGGCTCGGCGATGAACTCCACCGTGCCGGCCCCCACGTAACCCACGGCCCTCGCCGCGGCCACCGCGGCTTCGCCCATCGCGCGGCGCAGCGCTTCGGTCATGCCCGGAGCCGGTGCCTCCTCCAGCAGCTTCTGGTGGCGCCGCTGCACCGAACAGTCGCGCTCGAAGAGGTGGACCAGCTGCCCATGCGTGTCGCCGAACACCTGGATTTCGATGTGCCGGGGGCGAGTGAGGTAACGCTCGATGAGCACGGCATCGTTGCCGAAACTCGCGCTGGCCTCGCGCCGGCAAGAGGCCAGCGCCGCATCGAACCCATCCGCCGACTCGACCACCCGCATGCCCTTGCCGCCGCCGCCCGCGCTGGCCTTGATGAGCACCGGGTAGCCGATGCGCGCGGCCTCCTGCTTGAGGTGCTGCACGTCCTGGCCGGCGCCGTGGTAGCCCGGCACGAGCGGCACGCCGGCCTGCTCCATCAGCCGCTTGGACTCGGCCTTCAGCCCCATCGCGCGAATGGCCGCGGCCGGCGGGCCGATGAAGACGAGCCCGGCCTCGGCGCAGGCTTGCGCGAACGCCTCGTTCTCGCTGAGAAACCCGTAGCCCGGATGAATCCCCTGCGCGCCCGTGGCCCGCGCGGCATCGATGACGAGGCCGGCACACAGGTAGCTTTGTGCCGGCTCGGCAGGCCCCAGGCGCACGGCCTCGTCGCAGGCGTGCACGTGCCGGGCGCGGACATCCGCATCCGAATAGACGGCCACGGTGCGGATACCCATGCGGCGCGCGGTCGCCGCCACGCGGCAGGCGATCTCGCCCCGGTTGGCGATGAGGATCTTGCTGAACATCACCGCCTTGCACCTCCCTCGCCCGTGGCCGTAGCGGCTTCCGGTGGCCGCGGACGTAGCCAGCGTCGCAGCATCAGGCGCAGGAACTTCGCGAACATCACTGTCAGCGCCGCCATGCCCGCCAGCGCGACGGCCAGCAGCGCGAAGAACCACACGGGGTGCTCCCACGACAGCCACAGCGCGAGCGGCACCATGCCGTCCCCCACGAGTGACAGGCCCACGTTGGAAAACGGCTCGGGCGAGGTGTTCACCGCCGCGCGCGTGGTCGCCTTGGCCACATGGCTGGTGGCGGCCAGCGTGCCGCCCAGCACGGCCGCGACCATGGCCAAGGTGGCCTGGTCGGCGCTGAACACCCCAGCGGCGAGCGCCGCGCCCGCGGGAATGCGCACCACGGTGTGGACCAAATCCCACAGGGTGTC
>CBINKC010000189.1:0-7027 GCA_966251135.1 uncultured Burkholderiaceae bacterium | reverse complement strand
TACCCGCAGCAGTACGTGCCCGCCGTGCCCGGTGGCGGCAAGAACAAGGAGCGGGGCGACCACCGTGGCCGGGGCCACGGCCGGGGGCACGGCAAGGGCGACTGAAAGAAGCCCTGGCCCGCCAGCGCCGGCCCACATGCCCGGGACACCCACTACCGGCCTGATCCTCACCGGAGGTGGGGCCCGTGCCGCCTACCAGGTGGGCGTGCTGGATGCAATCGCGACGATCCGCCGACGCAGCGACGCGCCGGCTGAGAACCCTTTCCCCGTCATCGCTGGCACTTCGGCCGGCGCCATCAACTCCACCGCGCTCGCCTGCCACGCCGACGACTTCGACACGGCCGTTGGCGGCCTCGCTCGGGTGTGGCGCGGCTTTCGCGCTGAGCAGGTCTACCGTGCTGACTCCATCGGCGTGATCCGCACCGGCGCACGCTGGCTCACCATGATGTCCTTGGGCTGGGCGGTGGCCCGCTGGCGCCAGGCCCGTCCGCGCTCATTGCTCGACAACACGCCGCTGGCCGATCTGCTGGGGCAGCTCATCGACACCGCCCGCATCAAGCGGATGATGGCGACCGGCCATCTGCAAGCCTTGGCGGTCACTGCATCGAGCTACGGTTCGGGCCTGCATGTCACCTTCTACGACGCGGTCCAGGATTTCGTGCCCTGGGCCCGCTCGCAGCGCATCGCCGTGCGCGGCGAGGTGAGCGTGCCGCACCTGCTCGCCTCTTCGGCGATCCCGTTCGTGTTCCCGGCGGTGCCGCTCGTGCTGCATGGCCGGCTGGAGTACTTCGGCGATGGCTCCATGCGCCAGACGGCACCCATTTCCCCGGCGGTGCACCTCGGTGCGGAACGCATCCTCGTCGTGGGAGCGGGCCGGATGAATGAACCTGTGCTGGAGCGGCCCAACAGCGACGAGTACCCCTCGGTGGCGCAGATCGCCGGCCATGCCCTGTCGAGCATCTTCCTCGATGCGTTGGCGGTCGACGTCGAGCGGCTGCAGCGCATCAACAAGACGCTCTCGTTGCTGTCGCCTGAAGCGCGTGCGCACACGAGCCTGCGGCCCATCGAGGTGCTTGTCATCGCGCCCAGCAAACGGCTCGACGACATTGCGGCCAAGCATTTGGGCAGCTTGCCCTCGGCCGTGAGGGCGTTGTTGCGCGGCGTGGGCGTATCGGGCCGCGGCGACGATGCCCGCGGCGCCGCGCTGGCTAGCTACCTGCTGTTCGAGGCGCCCTACACGCGCGAACTCATGGCGCTCGGCCGGTCGGATACCTTCGCTCGGCGCGACGAGGTGATGGCATTCTTCGGCTGGAGGCCGGCTGCGCGGACTGCAGCGCGCGATGTGCCGCAGGGCTTGGTCGCGGTGGGTTGACCGGCCCTGCGGTGCGGCCGTCGTCAGGCCGTTGGCTTGGCCGCCTTCGGGGCCGGCTTGTCGGCGCGATGTGCGGGGTCGGCGACGTAGGCCTTGCCGTTGACCGTGAGCCCCGCTTGCGAAAGCTTGCCGGCCTTGGTGTCCTTGATGCCGCTCACGCGCGCCATCAGATCCTGCCAGTCCTTGAACGGGGCCTTCTTGCGCTCGTCGAGCATCTTTCCCGCCACTGCGGGGCCGATACCCTTGACCGCCTCCAGTTCGGCCTGCGTGGCCTGATTGATGTCGGTGGCGGCGAAGGCGATGGTGGCGGCGAAGGCGAGCAGCGTGGCGATGAGCGTCTTGAACATGGGATCCTCCCTGAGGTTGAAGTTTCGTCGGATGGCGCGCTGCAAAGGCAGCGCGCTGGACGTCACTCTAGGGCGCACTGTGGGGAGCGTCGACCCTCGGAAGGGGGCGCCAGAAGAGGGCGCCGCAATGGGGGATCGGGTGGGGGAGTCAGGCGGCCGTGCCGATGAGCCACTGCACGTACTTCGCCACGCCGGTGCCGACGTCGGCGAACTGGTGCATGCAGCCTGCGGTGCGCAACTGCGTGAGGTCGGCCTGCGTGAAGCACTGGTACTTGCCGACCAACGCCTCGGGGAAGGGGATGTACTCCACGATGCGTCGCCGCACCAGCTCGTCCAGCGGCAGCTCGCTCTCACCCTGCGAAGCGCGCCAGGTGTTTACAGTGGCCAGGGCGACATCGTTGAACGGCTGCGCGCGGCCCGTGCCCAGGTTGTACACGCCGCTCGCCTGCGGGTTCTGCAGGAACCACAGGTTCACCGCCACCACGTCGTCCACAGAGACGAAGTCGCGCGATTGCGCGCCCGGGCCGTAGCCGCCGTACTCGCCGAAGAGCTTGACCTGCCCGGTGTCGCGCAGCTGGTTGAAATGGTGGAAGGCCACCGATGCCATGCGGCCCTTGTGCTGTTCGCGCGGCCCGTACACATTGAAGTAGCGAAAGCCGACGACTTGCGTCTTTGCATGCGGCAGGGCGCGGCGCACCACGTTGTCGAAGAGCAGCTTGGAGTAGCCGTAGACGTTGAGCGGTTGCTCGAATTCGGGCTCCTCGCGGAACGAGGCGCTACCACCGTAGGTGGCTGCCGACGAGGCATACAGCAACCGCGTGCCCTGAGCTAGGCAGGCATCCAACAGGTCCTTGGAGCAACGGTAGTTGTTGTCCATCATGTAGCGGCCGTTGTGCTCCATGGTGTCGGAGCACGCGCCCTGGTGCAGCACGGCGTCTATGGGCCCCAGCTCGCCGCGAGCAAGGCGCGTATAGAAGACGCTTCGGTCGAAGTAGTCGCTGATGCGCGCGCCCAACAGGTTGCGGTACTTCGGCCCGTCGGTGAGGTCATCAACGGCGATGATGTCGTCGACCCCGATGGCGTTGAGGCCGCGCACGAGGTTGCTGCCGATCATCCCGGCCGCGCCGGTCACCACCACTTTCATGGTCTCGTCCTCATTCGAAGAGTTCGTCGTAGCGCACGCCAGCCGTGCCGAACTTGCCGACCACGATGCCGCCCGCCCGGTTGGCAATGGGCATCGCCTCGCGTAACGGCGCGCCGCAGGCCATCATTGCCGCGAGCGTGGCGATCACCGTGTCGCCTGCGCCCGTGACGTCGAACACCTCTCGCGCCTGCGCCGGCACGCGCACATGGCCCGTGCCGTCGAAGAGCGACATCCCTTCTTCTGACCGCGTGAGCAGCAGTGCCTGCAGCCCCAGTTCCTGGCGCAGCGCCTGGGCGCGCTCCTCCAACTCGGATTCACTGCTCCATGGACCGATGACCTGCGCCAGCTCCGCCCGGTTCGGTGTGATGACAGTGGCCCCGGCATAGCGGCTGTAGTCGTGTCCCTTAGGGTCGATGAGCACCGGGCGGCCCGCCTGGCGCGCCAGCTCGATCATGCGCGGTATGTGCGTCAGGCCGCCTTTGCCGTAGTCCGAGAAGAGCACTGCGTCGGTCGATGCGAGCGCCAGCTCGAATGTGCTCAGCATGCCGGCGAGCACTTCGTGGTCCGGCTGGTTCTCGAAGTCGACGCGGATCAGCTGCTGCGAGCGGCCGATGACGCGCAGCTTCACGATCGTGTAGAGCTGCGGGTCTTCGCCCAGCAGCGTCGCTACGCCTTCGCGTTCGAGCATCTCACGCAGCCGGCGCGCCGGCTCGTCGTTGCCCACCACGGTGAGCAGAGTCGCCCCCGCGCCCAGCGTCTTCACATTGAGGGCGACGTTGGCCGCGCCACCCAGGCGCTCTTCCTCGCGGTTTACTCGCACGACCGGCACGGGCGCCTCAGGGGAGATGCGCTCGACCGCGCCGAACCAGTAGCGGTCGAGCATGGCGTCGCCCACGACCAGCACGCGGGCGCGGGCCAGGTGCTCGCGGTCCACGGTGTATGCCATCAGAGATCCTCCAGTCGCTGCGTGGGGTAGCTGTCCCAGCTGAGGCAGCCCGGGCATTGCCAGAAATAGTTCTGTGCCTCGAAGCCACAGGCGGCACAGCGGTAGCGTTGCAGCGGCCGAGCGGCATGTGCAATCGCGGATGCGACGCTGGAGAGCTCGTCGTCGGCGCCCTGTCCTCGCAGGCGCAGCAATTCGCCCGCGGCCGACAGGCTGGGATGCTGTGCGAGGTGGGCGGCCACCCGGCGGCGCTGCGCCGCGGGCTCCGGGTCGAGCAAGCCGAGGGCGGCGAGCAGCTCCAGCGACGGCGTGCGCGCGTACTGCTCCTGCAACTCGGCCAGTCCCTGCATTGCGACGCCGGCCGCGGCCGCGCTCTTGGCATAGTCGCGCGCGATCAGGGCGAAGGCGCCGGGCTGCACTACGCGCAGCTGGCGCCAGCATTCGAGCGCTTGCACATGCCGTCCGGCAGCGTGCGCGCGCTGGCCTAGCAGCACCAGGGGCCTCGCGGCTTGAGGTGCCGCCTCACGCGCCTTGCGCAAGGCGTCTTCGGCCTCGTTGGCATGCTGGCGGGCGTCGGCCTCCAGGGCGATTTCACACCAGTAGTGGGCGATGCGCGAAGCATAGGAGCCGGTGCCGCTGTTGCGCTCCAGCTTCGCGGCGTCGTCGACGGCGGCACGCCAGTCACGAGCGCGCTCGTGCAAGGTGAGCAGGGCCAGCCTCGCCTCGGTGTCGAAGGCGGAGCCTTCCAATGCCTTCCAGGCCTCCTCGGCCCGGTCGAACAAGCCGGCCTTCATGTAGTCCTGCGCGAGGCCGTGCTGGGCGCGGTCTCGCTCGGCGGCGGGAAGATCAGCGCGATTGAGCAGGTGCTCGTGCACCCGCACCGCGCGCTCCACTTCCCCACGGCGGCGGAACAGGCTGCCTAGGGCGAAGTGCAGATCGGAGGTGTCGGGGTCGTGCTGTACCGCCTCGATGAAAGCATCGATGGCCTTGTCCTGTTGCTCGTTGAGCAGCAGGTTCAACCCCTTGAAGTAGGCGCGCGGCGATTCATGCTGCTCGCGCTTCCATTGGCGCAGATCGAGCCGCGACGCCAGCCAGCCGAGCGCGAACGCGACCGGCAGCCCGAGCAGGAGCCACTGGAGGTCAAACTCCATCGCGGGGCGGGTGTTCGAGGGCTGTTTCCGGCGTGGTGACCGGCGTGGACCGGATTTGGCGCTCAGCCTGGGGCTCGACGGGCTGCAGGCGGCGCGCGAGGCGGCGGTGCTTCCACCAGCTGGGCACCATCGCGAACACGCCGAAGGCGCAGCCAGCCCCAAAGGCCGAGAGCACGATGAACACCATGGGGGCGCGCCATTCGTGGCCGAAGAACCACTTCATGCTCGCGTCGTGCTGGTTATTCAGCGCGAATGCGAACAAGGCGAAAAAAACGAAGGCTCGAAAGAGCCAGACAAGAACCCGCATTGCATCTCCCGGGCCGATTCTAGTGGCCGCTTCAATTGATGCCGTCTACGGGATAGTGAAATCAGGTGCCCGTCTTGACGGGCTGCTCGGCCGGCACGTCTTCGACTGGGACGTGGGTGTCCACGGCTTCGCGCAAGGCCTTGCCGGGCTTGAAGTGCGGCACCAGCTTCTCCGGGATCACCACCTGCTCGCCAGAGCGGGGATTGCGCCCCACTCGTGGTGGACGGCGATTGATGGAGAAACTGCCGAAGCCACGGATCTCGATGCGATGCCCGCGCGCAAGGGCGTCGGACATCGCGTCGAGGATGGTCTTCACCGCGAACTCGGTGTCGCGATGGGTCAGCTGGCTGAATCGCTCGGCCAGCTGGGCCACGAGGTCAGAACGGGTCATGCCTGTCAAGTCGTGCGCGCCGCCGTGCATGTCCGCCCCCTCCGGGGGAGGAGGGGGACGGATGCACGCCGCCGCGCGCTCTCCATCTTCAGCAGCGCAAGGACGGGGCCTATCAGCCCTGCTGGTCCTTCTGTGTGTCCAGCTTGGCGCGCAGCAGCGCACCCAGGCTGGTCGTGCCGGCGGTCTCGCGTTCGTTGGCCTGCGACAGGCGCTGCATTGCTTCCTGCTGGTCGACGTTGTCCTTGGCCTTGATCGACAACTGGATCGAGCGCGTCTTGCGGTCGATGTTGATGATCAGCGCCTGGACCTCGTCGCCTTCCTTCAGGACGTTGCGCGCATCTTCCACGCGGTCGCGGCTGATTTCCGAGGCGCGCAGGTAGCCGGTCACGTCGGCGTTGAGTTGGATCTCGGCCCCGCGAGCGTCGACCGTCTTGACCTTGCCGTTCACCATATTGCCGCGGTCATTGACCGAGGTGTAGCTGGTGAACGGATCGGAGTCGAGTTGCTTGATGCCCAGCGAAATGCGCTCGCGTTCCACATCGACGGCCAGGACGATGGCTTCGACTTCCTGGCCCTTCTTGTAGTTGCGCACTGCCTGTTCACCCGGCTCGTTCCAGGACAGGTCCGACAGGTGCACCAGACCGTCGATGCCGGCCGCCAAGCCCACGAAGACGCCGAAGTCGGTGATCGACTTGACAGGGCCCTTGACGCGATCGCCACGCTGCACGGTAGCCGCGAACTCTTCCCAAGGGTTGGCCTTGCACTGCTTCATGCCCAGGCTGATGCGGCGCTTGTCCTCGTCGATCTCGAGGACCATGACTTCGACTTCGTCGCCCAGGGACACGACCTTGGACGGGGCCACGTTCTTGTTGGTCCAGTCCATTTCGGAGACGTGCACCAGGCCTTCGATGCCCGGCTCGATCTCGACGAACGCGCCGTAGTCGGCGATGTTGGTGACCTTGCCGAACAGGCGGGTGTTGGCCGGGTAGCGGCGCGACACGCCGAACCACGGGTCGTCGCCCAGCTGCTTCAGGCCCAGCGAGACGCGGTTCTTCTCGGCGTCGAACTTGAGGACCTTGGCGGTCAGCTCCTGGCCGACCTGCACCACCTCGCTCGGGTGGCGCACGCGGCGCCAGGCCATGTCGGTGATGTGCAGCAGGCCGTCGATGCCGCCGAGGTCGACGAACGCACCGTACTCAGTGATGTTCTTGACGACGCCGTGCACGATGGCGCCTTCGGTGAGCGTCCCCAGCAGCTTGGCGCGCTCTTCGCCCATGGAGGCTTCGACCACCGCGCGGCGCGACAGCACCACGTTGTTGCGCTTGCGGTCGAGCTTGATGACCTTGAACTCCATGGTCTTGCCCTCGAACGG
>CBINKC010000188.1:0-7071 GCA_966251135.1 uncultured Burkholderiaceae bacterium | reverse complement strand
GTGCAGGCCTACATGCGCCACGTGCAGGACAACGCCGAGGAGTCGGTGCGCCGCGTCATCACCAAGCTCCAGGACGGCGAATTCAACCTGCCGCTGGACAACGGCGCGCGCATCCATGTGACGATCCGGGTCGATGCCGCGAACCGCAACGCGGTCATCGATTTCAGCGGCAGCTCCGCCCAGCTGGGCAACAACTTCAACGCACCCAAGGCGGTGTGCATGGCCGCGGTGCTCTATGTCTTTCGCACGCTGGTGGACGACGACATCCCGCTCAACGCGGGCTGCCTGAAGCCGCTGCAAGTGATGGTTCCCGAAGGTTCGATGCTCAATCCGCGGCCGCCGGCCTCGGTGGTCGCGGGCAACGTGGAAACCTCCACCTGCATCACCAACGCGCTGTACGGCGCGCTCGGCGTGATGGCCTCGGCGCAGTGCACGATGAACAACTTCACCTTCGGCAACGCGCGCTACCAGTACTACGAGACCATCTCGGGTGGTTCGGGCGCGGGGCCCGGCTTCGATGGAACGAGCGTCGTGCAAACGCACATGACCAATTCGCGCCTCACCGATCCCGAGGTGCTCGAATTCCGCTTTCCCGTGCGCCTGGAAAGCTACGAAATCCGCCAGGGCTCCGGCGGCGCCGGGCGTCACCGCGGCGGCGACGGCGGCATCCGGCGCATGCGCTTCCTTGAGCGCATGACCGCTTCCATCCTCTCCAACGGCCGCCAGGCTGGCGCTTTCGGCATGGCAGGCGGCGCGCCGGGCCTGCCGGGCATCAACCGCGTGGAGCGTGCCGACGGCACGGTGCAGGTGCTGGATCACATCGGCTCCACCGAGATGCAGCCGGGCGACGTGTTCGTCGTCGAGACGCCGGGGGGTGGCGGCTACGGCACGCCCTGAAGGGACAGGGACGCGTGAAGCGGGGAAACGCATGCTCGCATCGCTGCTCGCCGACGCCGTGATGCTCTTGCACCTCGCGTTCATCGCCTTCGTGGTGGCCGGCGGCTTGCTGCTCGGGCGCTGGCCCTGGCTGGCGTGGTTCCATCTGCCGGCGGCGTCGTGGGGTGCTTACGCTGCGCTGTCCGGAGCGATCTGTCCACTCACGCCGCTGGAGAACCACCTGCGCGCCCTTGCGGGCGAGCAGGGCTATGCCGGCGGCTACATCGAGCACTACCTGCTGCCGCTCATCTATGCGCCCGGTCTCACGCGCGGCGTCCAATGGCTCCTTGGTGCGGGTGTCGTCGTGGTCAACGCAGCGTTGTATGTGCACTGGTGGCGACGGCGCGCCCGTGCAGGATGAAGGCGAAGGCCGCGCGATCCTGGTTGTCGTCGTCGTTGTCGTGCCGTGGCGACGCTTCGCCGCAAACCCTGTAAGAAGTTGCGAGGCACCGCGACCGAGTGAGGTCCCTGCCGCGCAGGGCCCACACAATCTCCCATCACCCCTCAACAGGAGCCACTCCATGAACCAGCGTCTGATCGCCACCTCGGCCCTTGCATCCGTTCTCGCCCTCGGGCTGCTCTCGGGCGCCCAGGCCGAAGAGAAGGCGGGTGCGAAGGAAAAGTGCTTCGGCATCGCCAAGGCGGGCCAGAACGACTGCGCCAATCTCTCCGGCACGCACTCGTGCGCCGGCCAGTCCAAGACCGACAACGACGCCGTGGAATGGAAGTACGTGGCCAAGGGCACGTGCGCCCAGCTCGGCGGCATGGGCATGGACGAAGCCAAGAAGATGGCGAAGAAGTAAATGACCGCACAGCCCAGCGTCGGCGTCGAGCGCCTGCCTGAGCGTTTGCGCGCGGGCATCGGCCTGCGGCAGCCGCATTACGAGGCGGTGATCGAGGGTCGGCCCGCGCTGGGCTTCGTCGAGGTCCACTCGGAAAACTTCTTTGCCCATGGCGGCGCAGCGCTGGCGGTCCTGCACGCCGCCCGCGAGCGCTACCCGGTGAGCCTGCACGGCGTGGGCCTGGCCCTCGGCTCCGCAGCCGGCATCGACCCCTGGCATCTCGACCGCTTGGCCCGCCTGGCTGAACGCATCGAGCCCGTGCGTGTGTCCGACCACGCCAGCTTCGCCCGCGTGCCCCGAGCCCCGAGGCAGCCGGCGATGCATGCCGCTGATCTGCTGCCGCTGGCGTTCACGCCAGCATCGCTCGACATCCTGTGCGACAACGTGTCGCGCGTGCAGGAGCGCCTGCGTCGCAGCATCCTGGTGGAGAACCTCTCTGCCTATGTCGCGTTCGCCGACGACAGCCTTCCCGAACCCGAGTTCTTCGCCCAGCTCGTTCAGCGCACTGGCTGCGCGATGCTGCTCGACGTGAACAACCTCATGGTCAATGCGCTGAACGCTGCCGCGCCCAACCCGGTGGCGGCCTGCAAGGACTTCGTGGATGCGTTGCCCGGCGGCAGCGTCGGCGAAATCCACCTAGCCGGCTATTGCCAGGCGGACGACATCGTCATCGACGACCACGGCAGCCGCGTGCGGCCTGGCGTGTGGGCCGTGTACGAGCACGCGCTGGCGCGCTTCGGGCCCGTGCCTACGCTGGTCGAGTGGGACACGGACCTCCCGGCGCTGGACGTGCTGCTCGCGGAAGCCGATCACGCCTCGTCCCTCATGGCCGCGCATCCCGCGGCGGGGCGGGTCGCATGAGCCCGGCCCGCCACGACGACCTCCGCTCGGCCGAGGCGCGGCGCCAGCGTGAGCTGGTCGATGCGCTGCTCGCCGAGCGTGCCGACGACACCGGCACGCTGCCCCTGGGCGGCCCGCCTGCGCGCGCGCTGCGCGGCCTGCAGGCTTATCGTGCCAACGCGCATGCCGGCGCGGCGCGTGCGCTCGGCTCGGCGTTTCCCACCGCCCAGGCGCTGGTCGGCGAGGAACGCTTCGCTCTCCTGGCTGGCGATTTCTGGCGGGCCAGTCCACCCGTGCGCGGCGACCTGGGCGAGTGGGGCGAAGACTTCCCTGGGTGGCTGGCCGCCGATGCGCGTCTGGCCGAATGGCCCTATGTCGGCGACTGCGCCCGGCTGGACTGGGCGCTACACGGTTGCGAGCGCGCAGAAGACAGCACGCTCGATCCGGCATCGCTGCACCGCCTCGGTGACACCGATCCCGCGAGCCTGCAGATCGTGCTGGCGCCCGGCGTGGCCGTTGTCGAATCGCGCTGGCCGATCGGCCGCATCCTCCGAGCCCACCGCAGCGGCGAGCCCGCAGCCTTCGACGCCGCGCGCACAGCCATCGGGCAAGAGGAGGGCGAAGCGGTGGTCGTGGCGCGCGAGGGCTGGAAGGCCGTGGCTTGCGCGGTTGACCAAAGCACTGCGCACTTCATGCGTCAGATCCTGCAGCCGCACCACCTCGCCGAGGCCCTCGCCCAGGCGCATGCGAGTTTCGACTTCGGCGTGTGGCTGAGCCGGGCGCTGCCGGCCGGGTGGTTGAAAGAAATTCGCGTCTTGTCCGACTGACGGACATGCGTTTCCGGAGCCTGCCGATGAACCCACGATCCAGTTGCGCGGCCGCTGCATGGCGCCTGGCCGAGCGTGCCATTGCCCTGATCGAGAAGGGCCAACCTGCGGCCCAGTTGCTCGCGCGGTGGTATGTGGCCGCCGTCTTCTTTCGCTCTGGTCTCACCAAGATCCAGGACTGGGAAACCACGCTGCTGCTCTTCCAGGAGGAGTACCACGTCCCGCTGCTGCCGCCCGACTTGGCCGCTTGGCTCGGTACCGGCGGCGAGCTGATCCTGCCGGTGTTTCTGGTTCTCGGCCTCAGCGGCCGCTTCGCCGCGGCGGGGCTCTTCGTGGTCAACCTCATGGCGGTGCTGAGCCTGGCCGAAATTTCCGAGGCCGCCCTGCAGCAGCACGTGTTCTGGGGCAGCTTGCTGGCGGGGCTGGTGCTGTGGGGCCCCGGGCGCTGGTCGGCCGATGCGTTCCTGTCGCCGCGCCTGCGTCAACGCCTGTTGGGCGCGGTCGACGCCGACCGGGCGAGGCTCCACGTGGCTGCGTCCACGCCGCGCTGATTTCCCGGCTTCACCCCTCGGCTTCACTCCAGCGGGCGGAAGGCGATCAACATGCTGGACGGCACGGTGCCGTCCACATCGCGCGGAAGCACTTGCGTGCGTTCGATGGCCCGCTGCACTGCCACGTCCCAGTCGGGCAGGCCACTGCTCTTGGCCAGCCGCTGGCCGACGATGGTGCCGTCCGGCGCCAGCCGAACCTCCACCTCGGCCGCGGCGTTGTTGCTGGGTGTTCCGGCGAAGACGATGTTCGGCTTGATGCGCGCCTTGATGCGCCCTGCATAGCTGGCCGAAGGACCTGAGGTGCGTGCCGCCATGCCCGCAGATGAGGGTGCTCCCGCGCCGGCCTGAGCCATCATGCGTTCGAGGTTCTGGCGCCGCAGTTCGGCGCGCTGCGCCTCTTGGCGCTCGATCCGGCGCTTTTCTTCCTCCTGCTTGCGCTTCTCGGCCAGCCGCTCGGCCTGTTCCTGCTTGTGCCGCTCGGCTTCTTCCTTCTTCCGTTCCTCGGCCTGCTTTTCAGCCTCTTCCTTCTTGCGCCGCTCGGCCTCGCGCTTGGCCTTCTCGATGGCGATCTGCGCGTCGGGCTCCTCCCGGACCTTGGGTGGCGGTGGTGCCGGTGGAGGCCTCGGGGCCGGCTTAGGGGTCGGTTCAGGGGCCGGCGGCGGTTGGACCACCGGTGGCGCGGCAACCTGTGGCACCGCGGCCCACAGCTCCGCCTCCACGCCCTCGGGTTCGCGTGCGCGCCAGCGCACGCCATAGGCGATGGCCAGGATCAACGCAAGATGCACGAAGAGCGCGAGCAGCAACCCGGGCCCCATGCCCGCCGGCCGGCGGGGCATGAGCGGGTCGTGATGCATGGTGGCGCTGGTCATGGGCCTACGAGGCGGCAGCGCCCGACTTCACGGAGAGCCCGACGCGCTGCACGCCCGCGCGCTGCAGCGCATCCATCACCTTCACCACGGCCTCGTACTTCACGGACTTGTCGGCCGAGATGACTACCGGTGTGCTCGCATCTGAGCCCTGCGCGTCCCGCACCCGGGCGGCCACGCTGCGCAGGGGCACACTGACCGGCTTGCCGTCATCGACGCGCAGGCGCACCGACTCGTCGCTGCCGACGACGACTTCGATCACGTGATCGGGACGCTGCTTGCTCTTGCCGACGCTGGGCAAGTCGACCAGCCCGGTGGTGATGAGCGGTGCGCTCACCATGAAGATGATGAGCAGCACCAGCATCACGTCGATGAAGGGCACCATGTTGATCTCGCTCATGGTGCGGCGGCGGCCGCCGCCGCGCTGGGTGACTGCAGGCATGTCGACTCCCGCCTCAGTGCGCGCCCAGCGTGCCGGTGGCCGCAGCCACCGACGTGGGGCCCTGGCTGGCGTTGCGGTGCAGGATGTTGGAGAACTCCTCGATGAAGGTCTCCGACTGGATGGCGATGCGGTCGATGTCGCGTGCGAAGCGGTTGTAGGCGATCACCGCCGGAATCGCCGCGAACAGGCCGATGGCCGTGGCCACCAGCGCTTCCGCAATGCCGGGGGCCACCGTGGCCAGCGTCACCTGCTGCAGGTTCGACAGGCCCACGAAGGCATGCATGATCCCCCATACCGTGCCGAACAGGCCCACATAGGGCGAGACCGAGCCGACCGACGCCAGGAACGACAGGTGCGACTCGATCGCGTCCATTTCGCGCTGGAAGCTCGCGCGCATGGCACGGCGCGCGCCGTCGAGCAGGGCGCCAGCGTCGGTCAGCCGGCGCTCGCGCAGCTTGAGGAACTCGCGCATGCCCGAGGCGAAGATGCGCTCCATGGGTGCGGCCGTCTCGGCGCGCTGGGCAGCTTCGTTGTAGAGGTCGGTCAGGTTCTTGCCGGCCCAGAACTCCCGCTCGAACTCCTCGTTTTCGTTGCGCACGCGGCGCAGGCCGAAGAGCTTGCCGAAGATCACGGTCCAGCTCGCGAGCGAGGTGAGCAGGAGGCCCACCATGACGACCTGCACGACGAAGCTCGCGTGCAGGACAAGGGTGACGATGGAAAGGTCCTGGTTCATGTAGTCGAGGTCAATAGGCTGCTCGGAATGCGGCGGGGCCTGAAGGTGGCGGCATCGACATAGCCGATGCGGATGCGGCCCTCGGCGAGTAGTGCGCCGTCGCGCCGCGCTTCCTGCACCAGCGTGATCGATACGCGCCCGGTCTCCACGATGCGCACGCTGAGGTGCAGACGATCGTCAAGCCGCGCCGGCTCAAGGTAGCGCACCGAAGTATCGGCCACTACGAACATCGCACCCGTGTCCTCTCGCAACTTTTGCTGCCCGACGCCGCGTGCGCGCAGCCACTCGGTGCGCGCACGCTCGAAGAACTTCAGGTAGTTGGCGTAATAAACCACACCGCCGGCGTCCGTGTCTTCCCAGTACACGCGCACGGTATGGACGAAATCGGGCTGGTTCATCGGGGGCAGGAGCCTGCGATGTCGCAGGAAAGCCGCGATTATCCCGGAGCCTGCCGACAGGGCTTGTTCAGGGCAGGGCGCGCCTGTACACGGGCCCCCATAGCGGATGGCCGCTCTCCGAGCGCGTGAGGGCAAACGCAGGATCGGCCTGGCGCGCGGCCCGGAAGGCCCCTTCGCACTCGGCCGCCCGGCTGCTGGTGCAATAGATGAAGGCCAGGTACTTGTGCGCCGCGGCCTTGTCGCGAACGGAAACCAGGCCTGCCGCCAGCGCGCCATTGAAGTGTTTTTCCGCCTCGGCGTAATTCGCGTCGTCGTAGGCCCGGATGCCGGCCAGCAGGGCCTTCTCGGCGGGCCGTTGCGTCACGTCCATCAGGCCCGGTGCCGGGGTGGATGGCGGTTGCGCGCACCCTGCGGCAAAGACAGCGCACAGCAGCCCCACCATGGCGACAAACCACCTCATGATCCGAACTTGTGCTTGAGCACCACGGGCACCCCCGGCCGACCCTCGACGCTCGACTTGTAGGCCGGGTAGTCGCCGTTGCGAACCACCACACGGTGCGTGCCCTCGGACAGGGTGACCTCGGTGAGGGGCGGTACCGTGCCGATGGCGGTGCCGTCGATCTCGACCTCACCCCA